>CALVMN010000020.1:0-30836 GCA_944346365.1 Candidatus Gallimonas merdigallinarum | reverse complement strand
GACTACGCCAAAGCTGACGCGTATGAGCGGCAGGTGCGCCATGACGTCATGGCGCACGTCAAGACGTTCGGCGACGCCGCGCCCAAAGCTGCGCCCATCATTCACCTCGGCGCGACGAGCTGCTTTGTGGACTGCAACTCCGAAGTGATGATCATGCGCGACGCGCTCGACATTATCACCCGCAAACTTGTCAACGTCATGGAGAAGCTCAAAAACTTTGCGCTCAAATACAAGGACTTGCCGACACTCGGGTTCACGCATTTGCAGCCGGCACAGCTCACCACAGTAGGCAAGCGCGCAACGCTCTGGCTGCAAGATTTGATGCTCGATTACGAGAGCGTCGAAAGTCTGTACGAACACTTCCGTCTGCGCGGCGTGAAAGGAACGACGGGAACGCAGGCGAGCTTTCTGGAACTGTTTGACGGCGACGCCGATCGCGTGAAGGATCTGGAACGCCGCGTCGTCAAAAAACTTGGATGGGATAAAGTTTACGGCGTGACGGGGCAGACGTATCCGAGAAAATTCGATTACAACGTGCTGTGCGTACTTTCGCAGATCGCGCAGAGCGCCTATAAATTCTCTAACGATATCCGCATTTTGCAGAACATGAAGGAGATCGAAGAGCCGTTTGAAAAGAGCCAGATCGGTTCTTCCGCAATGGCATACAAGCGCAATCCGATGCGTTCGGAGCGCATGGGGTCTTTGGCGCGCTATATGCTTTCGCTCCCCATGAATTGCGCTGTAACGGCTTCCACACAGTGGTTCGAGCGCACGCTCGACGATTCGGCAAACCGTCGCATCGTGCTAGCGCAGGCGTTCCTTACGGTGGATGCGATCCTCAATATCTACCTGAACGTGGCGGAAAACCTTGTTGTCTACGAAAAGGTCATCGCCAAGCATATCGCGGCGGAGCTTCCCTTCATGGCGACGGAAAACATCATGATGGAGTGCGTGAAGGCAGGCGGAAACCGTCAGGAACTGCACGAGCGTATCCGCGTGCTTTCCATGGAGGCGGGGCGCAACGTCAAAGTCGAGGGCGGCGAAAACGATCTCATCGAGCGCATTAAAAAGGACGATATGTTCCGCGCGGTGCACGACCGTCTTGGCGATATTCTCGACGCGAAAAAGTTCGTCGGGCGCGCGCCGCAGCAGACGGCGGAGTTTATCGCCGCGGAGATCGATCCCATTCTCGAAAAACACAGGGCGTCGCTCGGCGAACAGGGCGAAGTCCGTGTCTGATTCTTCTCAACGACAATCGATGTCCGAAAGCGGACAACAGGTTGCTTGCTTTTTTGCACGAAAAGGAGTATCCTTTGCGAAAAAGGCAGAAAGTCAGGAGGCCGTTTATGAAGGTTTTGGTAACGGGCGGGGCGGGTTACATCGGTTCGCATACCGTTGTGGAACTGCTGAATGCGGGCTGCGAAGTTGTCGTCATTGATAATTTGTCCAATGCGAACGAAGAGAGCCTGCGCCGCGTGAAAGAGATCACGGGCAAAGACCTTGCGTTCTATCCGTACGATGTGCGCGACCGCGCGAAGCTGACGGAAGTGTTCTCTGCGCACTCGTTCGATTGGGTCATTCATTTCGCAGGATTGAAAGCCGTGGGGGAGAGTGTTCAAAAACCCGTTCTCTACTACGATAATAACCTCATCTCTACACTCGTTCTGTTGGAGACGATGGAGCGGTTCAGCGTGCGCAATCTCGTTTTTTCGTCGTCCGCGACCGTGTACGGCGAGCCCGAACGGCTTCCGCTCGACGAGGACTGCCGCCTTTCAACGACAAACCCTTACGGTACGACGAAACTCATGCAGGAACAGATGCTCAAAGACCTGTACCGCGCGGACAATCGCTGGAATATTGCGCTGCTACGCTACTTCAACCCCGTGGGCGCGCACCCGAGCGGGCGCATTGGCGAAGACCCGAAGGGGATCCCCAACAACCTGATGCCCTATGTGGCACAGGTTGCGAGCGGAAAACTGCAAAAAATCGGCGTGTTCGGAAACGACTATCCGACGCCCGACGGAACGGGCGTGCGCGACTATATTCATGTGGTCGACCTTGCAAGGGGACACGTTGCGGCAATTCAGAAGCTCAGGAAGGCGGGCGTGCATATCTACAATCTCGGAACGGGAAAGGGGTACAGCGTGCTCGATATGGTTCATGCCTTTGAAAAGGCGTGCGGAAAAAAGCTCCCTTACGAGATAAAGCCGCGCCGCGCGGGGGACGTTCCCGCGTGCTACGCAACGAGCGCAAAGGCGGAACGCGAACTCGGCTGGAAGGCGCAGTACGACCTCGAAGATATGTGCCGCGATCAGTGGAATTGGCAGAAAAACAATCCAAACGGTTACGAAAATTGAATATATGACAATGAACAGAGTATTGTGTCACGCATAGTACTCTGTTTTTAGCAATTCCATATCGCACGGATCGTGTATATATTTGTCCCGATTTTGTGCCGTGTCGTCATGCGGAATCGGCGTTTTCGCTTATTATTTGTCTTCCTATCGTTGACTTTTCCGTCGGCTTTTGATATAGTTATAGCGTAACGTCTGCGGCAAGCGGCGCGCAAAACCTGACGATGCAAAACTGCGTCGAAAAAGTGAGATTTTTTGCCCGTATACCGCTGTAAAAACTTGACGAAACATTTTTTATCGTATATAATACAATGCGCACAGGGGAGTGGCTCAACGGTAGAGTAGCGGTCTCCAAAACCGTAGGTTGCGTGTTCGAATCGCGTCTCCCCTGCCAAGCGGAAGGATGTCGGAAATCGAGCGGTGCGATTCGCACCGAAAGGTGTTCGGCATCCTTTGTTTTTAAGAATTTTTCGGGCGGTTTTCGTCAGAGCGATCTGCGCCGCCGCGGGAGGAAAATTATGGCAAAAAAGGCAAAACTCGGTGTGATCGGCGGAGGATTTATGGCGCAGGCGATCGTAAAGGGCGCCGTGGAAAAGAAATTTCTTGCGTTGGATCAGATCCTCGTCAGCGAACCAGATGTTTCCCGCCGCGCTTTTTTCAAGGATATGGGCGTAAACCTTGCAGCGAATAACCGAGAAGCCGCCGAAACGTGCGAATATCTTCTTCTTGCGGTAAAACCGCAGGTTTTCCCCGCGGTTGCCGAAGAATTGCGCGGGGTTGCGCTCCCCGTTCTCATCAGTATTATGGCAGGCAAGACGAAAGACGCGATCAGGCGCGCAACGGGCGCGGAAAAGGTCGCGCGGATCATGCCAAATCTTCCCTGTTCGATCGGTGCGGGAATGGCGGGGACGGATTGTTCCGATCTGTCTGCCGAGGGCGGCGCCTTCGTGCGCGGTCTGTTTGAGGCGGTCGGCGAGGCGGAAGAAGTCGGAGAGAAGCTCCTTGACGCCGTGACGGGCGTATCCGGAAGCGGTCCCGCGTACGTGTATCTCTTTTTGCTGTCGCTCATTCATGCAGGCGTCAAACACGGTATGACGGAGGCGCAGGCGAAAAAATTTGCGCTCCAAACGGTGGACGGCGGCGTCAGAATGGCGAAAACTTCTGAAAAATCGCTGGAAGAACTGATCGCGGCGGTCTCCTCCAAGGGTGGAACAACGATTGCCGCGCTTGACAGTTTCCGAAAGGATGATTTCGAGGGGAGCGTGGAGCGCGCAGTGGACGCCGCGGTCAGCCGGGCGGGAGAGCTCTCCGAATGAAGCGCGTCACACTCTATACGGACGGCGCGTGTTCGGGAAACCCCGGACGCGGCGGCTGGGGCGCAGTGTTGCTCTACGGCGATCACCGCAGGGAATTGTCCGGGGGCGAACGGGAGACGACGAACAATCGCATGGAGATCACTGCGGTGATCGAGGGATTGCGGGCATTGAAATTCCCGTGCGAGGTAGATGTTTACAGCGACTCTGCATATACCGTAAATGCCTTTACGGAAGGCTGGGTTGCGGGCTGGGAACGTTCGGGCTGGAAAAAAGCGGATAAAAAACCCGTGCTGAATGCCGATCTCTGGCAGGAACTTCTTGCGCTTACACGCATGCATCGCGTGACGTTTCATAAGGTGAAGGGGCACGCGGACAACGAATTGAACAATCGATGCGACGAGCTCGCGCGCGGCGGAATCCCCGCGGGAGACTAAATCGGCGGCAGGCGGGATATAATAATAACGGACAGAAAAAAATATGGCGGAACGTAAAAAAAATTCCCGTGGGAGAGATATTGTTCATATTGTATGCTTAGCGCTCATTGCGGCGGTTTTTGAGTGCTTTTTTGTGCTTGCGCTCGCATACTTCCGCGGTCGGTGGGAAGACCATTGGTATTTGCTCACGCTTATCTTCGGAACGCTTTTAAACGCGGCGATTCTGACGGTCGACTATATTTTTTATTTTTTGAGGCGTCAGCTCATATACAGAAGCTGCCTGATCGCGTATATTCTTCTGATTTTCATTGCCGTTATCGCGTATGCGCTCTTTCAGACTGGTTTTGCCGAAGTAATACGCGACGATGAAAAGTTCAAGAAATACCTTGAACAGGCGGGCAGCTGGATGACTGCGCTCTTCATTACGCTTCAATTCTTGCAGGTCGTCATTCTGCCCATACCGAGTACGGTTACTGTGGTGGCGGGCAGCGCGCTGTTCGGTCCGTTCTATGGAAGTCTTTATAGCCTGATCGGGATTCTCATCGGCTCAATTGTGGCGTTTCTGATCGGAAGATATGCTGGATTTCGTGTGGTGGCGTGGATCGTCGGAGAGGAGACCCTGGGAAAATGGCTGAAAAAAATCAAGGGCAAGGATAAACTTTTCCTGACGGCGATGTTCCTTCTTCCCGTCTTTCCGGACGACGTCCTGTGCTTCGTTGCGGGGCTTTCTTCTATGTCGCTCCTGTATTTTGTCATCGTCATTCTGCTTTCCCGCATTTTTGCGATTTTTTCAACGAGTTATTCGATTACGCTCATTCCCTTCAATACATGGTGGGGGCTTCTGATATGGGCGATTCTGTTCGTGCTCGTCGTGCTGCTCTTTGTCTTTTTGTATAAGAAGTCGGATGCGATCCTCGCTTGGTGTGAAAAGCTATTTCATCGTGAAACGCGCGTGGAGCATAAGATAAAAAAGGACGAATTTTCTGTGGAGATTGTCGATTCGGACGGCTCGATTGTGAAAAAAGGCGTGAAGAAAGAGGGGGAGGAACAGGAAGCACCTTTGCCGCCCGAGAAAAAAGAGTAGTTTTTTTCAGTGAAAATGCAGCAAGAACTTGCATTTTTCCTGCTTTTCCGCTATAATGTGTTCGACAGGACAATCTTTTTGAAATACGTTCGGAAACGAGGGCGCGTCTGCCCTCGTTTTTCAAGAGGAATTATGGGCAACGTGATCGTGATCGGCGGGGGCGCCGCCGGACTTATGGCGGCTTACGCTGCGGCGAGCCGCGGGCAGCGGGTCGTGCTCCTTGAAAAAAACGAAAAACTCGGGAAGAAAATTTACATTACGGGGAAGGGCAGGTGCAATGTGACCAACGACTGTCCGCCGGAAGAATTTCTTGCGAACGCGGTCCGCGGCGGTAAATTCCTGACACGCGCCGCTTACGCTTTCCCGCCGTCCCGTACGATGTCGTTTTTTGAAGAGCAGGGGCTTCCGCTTAAAGTTGAGCGTGGAAACCGTGTGTTTCCCGTCTCCGATCACGCCAGCGACGTGACGAAAACGCTTGAACGCGCCTGTCTGCGTGCGGGAGTTGAAATCTGTCTCGGGGAAACGGCGCTGGAAATCGAGCGGCGGGAGAATGCCGTCTGCGCCGTACGGACGCAGAGAATGCGCTATGAATGCGATTCTGTCATTGTAGCGACGGGCGGGCTTTCCTATCCGTCCACAGGCTCGACGGGGGACGGCTACTTGTTTGCGGAGGCGATGGGACATAGCTGCGTTCCGCGCGTTCCTTCCCTTGTCGGGATCGAACTAGCTGAGGACGTCTCGGCGGCGCAGGGTGTTTCGCTGAAAAATGCGGTTCTTACGGCAAAGCGCAGTAAAAGAACCATCATGTCGGAGATGGGAGAGCTGCTGTTTACGCACTACGGCATCAGCGGACCGCTCGTTCTGACGCTTTCTGCGCTCGTCAATCGAATTCCGCTCTCGGAAATAGCGCTCAGCATCGATTTTAAGCCCGCATTGGACGAGAAAAAGCTGGAAGAGCGCCTTCTCCGTGACTTTTCGGAACGCAAAAATGAAATGATGAAGAATGTCATGCGCGGACTTCTGCCTTCGGGACTGAACGAACTCGTCTTGCGGGCGGCGCGCGTGAGCGGAGGAAAGCAGGCGAACTCCGTCACAAAAGAGGAACGGCGCGCCGTGCTTGCGGCGCTGAAAGCATTTCAGCTCACGCCCATAAAATTGCGCGGCTATGAAGAGGCGGTTGTGACGTCGGGCGGCGTAGAACTGAAAGAAATCGATCCGGCGACGATGGAGAGCAGGCTCGTAAAGGGGCTGTTTTTCTGCGGAGAGGTGCTCGACTGCGACGCCTTCACGGGCGGTTTTAACTTACAGATTGCATTCTGTACGGGACATATGGCTGGGAAAAATGCATAAAATTGACATTTTGCATAGTATTATGCTAGACATATTATTTTATTTTCCGATACCCCCTGTCATTCTGTTGACACGATGGACGAAATAACATATGATAAATGAGGAGGGCACAAATGACGGTAATTCGCGGAGCGACGACGATCGCGGAAGACACTCCCGGGGAGATCCGGGCGGCAGTTAGAGAGCTTTTGGAACAGATCGAGAGTCGCAACTCGCTCAAACGGGACGAAGTCGTGAGCATCGTTTTTTCGAGCACATCGGACATTCATTCGTTTTATCCCGCCAAGGCGGCGCGTGAAGCGGGATTTGAGAGCTGCTCGCTCTTTTCGGCGCAGGAACCGGATATTGACGGCGGTCTCAGACTGTGTATCCGCGCGATGCTGTTTGTGGAGAAGAACGAGACGCCGCGTCACGTTTACCTGCGCGGTGCGCGCGCTCTGCGGAAGGACGTGGCGCAGAAATTCAATGTGGCGATCGACGGACCTGCGGGCAGCGGGAAATCCACCATCGCAAAACTGCTTGCGCATGACTACAATATATTATATTTAGATACAGGCGCAATGTACCGTGCCTGTGCATTGGCGGCGCTCCGCGCCAAAATCGACGTTTCCGACGAGACGCAGGTCTGCGCGCTGATGCGCGGAGTTGCGCTCGATATTGTCTACCGCGACGGCGTCCAGCATACGATGCTGGACGGGGAGGATGTCTCCGAGACGATCCGCAGCCCCGAAGTTTCTATGGCTGCGTCCACGGTTTCCAAACACGTCAGCGTGCGCATGAAGATGGTGGAGAAACAGCGCGAGATCGCGGGAAAGATGTCCTGCGTGCTGGACGGGCGCGACATCGGAACGTTTGTTCTTCCAGATGCGGATTTTAAATTTTTTCTGACGGCGAGCACGGACGTCCGCGCGAAGCGCCGTGCGGACGAGATGGCGGCGAAGGGGTATCAGGTCGATTTTGAAGCTCTGAAAAAGGAGATCGTTGCGCGGGACAAGCAGGATTCTACGCGCGAGATCGCGCCCTTAAAACAGGCGGACGACGCCGTCCTTATCGATACTTCGGATATGACGATCGAGGAAGTGCTCCGTTCGATCAAGCAAAAAATGCAGGAGAAGATCTGATGACGGAAGGAACAAAGCTGTCGGAAAAGGAAGCGAAAAAGGCGGCCAAAGAGGCGAAAAAACAGAAAAAACGCCAAAAGAAATTACAAAAGAAACTCGCAAAGCACGAAAAACAGCGCAGGCTTCTTTTTCCCGCCAATAAAAAGGGAAAACACGTGATGCACCTTATGAACGTGCTCCGCGTCATTCTTTATCCCATTCATGCGCTGTTGTTTCCGTTTAAATTGCATGGGCATAAAAAAGTCGGAAAGGGTGCGTACGTATATATATGTAATCATTATTCTTTGTGGGACGTATTTTTCATCGCGCATACCACATGGGAAGGATTGCATTTTCTTGCCAAAGAGGAAGTCATGCACGCGCCCGTGCTCGGGTATTTCGCTAGAAAGCTGGGCGTGATCGGCGCAATGCGCGACGGATCGGACGTCCGAAGCATCATGGATTCTCTTAAAGTCCTGAAAAACGGCGAAAAAATCGTGATCTATCCGGAGGGAACGCGAAACAAGAAATCTGATGAGGAATTTCTGCCTTTTCACGGCGGCGCCGCGATGCTCGCCATCAAGACAAAGACGCCCGTCGTTCCCGTCGTCATCTGCAGCCGCCCGCGTCTGTTCCGCATGACGCACGTCGTGATCGGCGAGCCGATGGAACTTTCCGAATATTACGGAAGAAAGCTGACGCCGGAAGAATACGATGGTGCCGATAAGGCGCTTGAAAACAGGCTGTATGAACTGCGCGCCGAGTTCCGTGCTTCCCGCGTAAAAAAGAAGAAAAAGAGCGAACAAGCATGAAGGTTTACGTTGCCGAGCACTGCGGATTCTGTACGGGCGTGAAAAAGGCGGTGGATACCGCGCTCTCGGTTCCCGCGGAAAATACGTACGTTCTGGGTGAGCTGATCCATAACGAGGACGTCACCGCCCGCATACGCGCGCGCGGGCTGATTATTGTTGAGCAGCTGGAAGAAGTTCCCGACGGCGCAACGCTTCTCATTCGTTCGCACGGTGTGGGGAAGGCGGTTTACGCCGCCTGCGCGGCGCGGGGTATCCGCGTGATCGACTGCACCTGTTCTTTTGTCCGTCATGCGCAGAAACTTGTGGAGGAGGCTTCCGCGAAGGGCTGCACGGTGGCGATCGCGGGACACAGGGAACATCCTGAAGTCGTAGGACTTGTCGGCTGGTGTGCGGGTGAGTCATTCGTATTCGATGCCGCGGAGAACGACTTCTCTCCGCTCAGCGGAAAAGACGTCGTTCTCGTCTCGCAGACCACCTTTTCTGTGCAAAGATTTTCCAAAATTGCAGAAAATATTCAAAAAGTACGTCCAAAAACAGTTGAGATTTTCCAAACAATTTGCTATACTACTGTTTGCAGACAGAAAGAGACCGAACGGATCGCGCGGCAATCGGATGCGATGCTGGTGATCGGCGGGCTCAACAGCAGCAATACCAACAAGTTGGGTGAAATCGCGTCCCAATACTGCGAGCGGGTGATCCGCTTGAAGAGCGCGGACGATTTCAAATATGAAAAAATTAAAAATTTTAAGAGGGTCGGCGTCGTAGCGGGAGCGAGCACTCCCGATTGGCAGACCTCGGAGGTTCTCAGCAAAATGGCAGAAAACAACGCGGAAGTACAGAACGAGACGGTAGCTCAGGCTCAGGAGCCCGTCGCAGAGGAAACGGTAAAGGCAGAAGCAGTCGAAGCTCCTGCGGCGGAAGCGGCTGACGAAAAGCCCACGATGGCGAAGGTCATCGAGGGAATGGAGCGCGAAACGCCCTACAAGCGCGGACAGCTTCTCACCGTGAAGATCGTCTCTGCGAAGGACGAAGGAGCGTATGTCTCCGTTTCGGGGAAGGGAGAAATCCTTGTCGAAAAATCCGAACTCGACTGCGAGGAGTACGACCGCGCGGCATATGCGGAAAAGGTCGGCGACAGCATCGACGTTATGGTCGTCGATACCAAGCCCGTCAAACTTTCCGAAAAGGCAGTCAAGAAGGTCAAGGAAGAGGAAGCTCTTCTGAAAGACGTTGAAGAGGGCAAAGAATTTACCGTCGTCTGCACGGGCTTCAATAAGGGCGGACTTACGGCTGAACTCGGCACCTATGCGGTGTTCGTTCCCGCCCGCGAGATCCGCGCAGGCTACGTGAAAGAGCTTGATAAGATGGTGGGCAAAAAGCTCCGCCTCAAAATGCTTGAAATCCGCAGAGAGCGCAGAAAGGAGATTATCGCGTCTCAGCGCGTGATCCTTGAAGCGGAAAAGGCGGCAAGAGAGGCGGCAAAGGCAGAGAAGGAAGCCGCGTTCTTTGATTCCATATCTATTGGTGACGTTGTCGAGGGCAAAGTGGAGAGAGTTACTTCCTTCGGCGCATTCGTCTCCGTCAAGGGTTTCGATTGCCTTGCGCATATCTCCGATCTTTCCTGGACGGGCGTCAAGGAAGTGACGGATGTGCTTGAAATCGGCAAGACTTATTCTTTCAAGGTTCTGAAAATCGACCGCGATAACAAGAAAGTTTCCATCGGTTACAAGCAGTTGCAGCCTCGTCCTTGGGACACTGCGGCAGAGCGCTATGCCGAAGGCGATATCGTTCACGGCAAGGTCGTCCGCATCGTTCCGTTCGGCGCGTTCGTTGAGCTGGAAAAAGGAATCGACGGGCTTGTACACGTTTCCCAGATCTCGCACGAGTGGCTTGAAAATCCTACCTCTGTGCTGACGATCGGCGAGGAAGTTGACGCGAAGGTGCTTGCATTCGATCCCGAAGCGCACAAGATCACGCTTTCCATCAAGGCGCTGCAGCCCCGTCCTTGGCAGGAGCCCCGCGACCGCGACGAGCAGCGCGAAGGCGGCGAGAGAAGGCGTCAGCGCAAGGGCAGCCGCCGTACGGCAAACGATTATGCCGACGAGGAAGAGTACAGAGAGTGGAGCGACGGAAACTTTGGCGGCGCTTCTATTGCAGACCTTCTCGGGAACGATGAAAATAAATAAAATCTGCTTAAAAAACTGAAAAAAATCCGCTTAATCGCGGATTTTTTTGTTTATATATCATGTGAATGTGAATGAAGGAGCGTGCAACATGGAAAAACAAGGCAATATTCGCATTGCAAGCGAAAACATGATGCCCATTATCAAGAAATGGCTGTATTCGGAAAAGGATATTTTCCTCCGCGAGATCGTGGCGAACGCACAGGACGCGATCACCAAACATCAGAAACTTGCCGATCTCGGCGAGGCGGAAAAAGAAGAACATTACCGCGTCACGGTGACGACGGATTCCAAAGCCGGTACGCTGACCGTTGAGGATAACGGAATCGGTATGACGGAGGAGGAAGTCGAAAAATACATTACGCAAATCGCGTTCTCGGGCGCGGCAGATTTCGTCGACAAATACGAGAAAGCGGGCGGCGACGGCATTATCGGACACTTCGGTCTTGGGTTCTATTCCGCCTACATGGTTTCCGAAGATATTGAGATTTTCACGAAATCGTATAAAGAAGGTACGGTCGGCGTGCATTGGCAGTCCGACGGCAACGCGACGTACACCATCGGCGACTGCGAGAAGGAGACGCGCGGCACAAAGATCGTCATGCACATTGCAAAAGACGAGAAGGAGTTTTTGAAGGAAAACGTCGTGCGCGAGCTTCTGCGCAAGTACTGTTCCTTCATGCCGTATGAGATCTATCTCAATCCCAAGGGTAAAGAGGACGATAAGCCTGTCAACGATACGCACCCGCTCTACCTCAAACAGCCCAAGGAATGCACGGAAGAGGAGTATAAGACGTTTTACCGCGACACGTTCTCCGATTTTAATGAACCGCTCTTCTGGATCCATCTGAACATGGAATATCCTTTCCGGCTGAAAGGCATCCTCTATTTTCCGAAGGTCAAAAAGCAGGTGGAGTTGGAGCGAGGAAAGGTCAAGCTCTATTGTAATCAGGTATATATTGCTGACAATATCAAGGAAGTCATTCCCGAGTTCCTGATGCTTTTAAACGGCGTGATCGACTGCCCCGATATTCCCCTCAATGTGTCGCGTTCCTTCTTGCAGAACGATAAGCAGGTTCAGAAGATCGCCAAGCATATCACGAAAAAGGTTGCTGACAAGCTGACCGAGCTTTACAGGACCGACAAAGAAAAATACGAAAAGTGTTGGTCTGACATTGCCACCTTTGTCAAGTTCGGCTGCATCAAGGACGAGGATTTTTATAAGAAGGTCGAAGACATCATTATTTATAAAAATCTTGCGGGAGAGTTCCGTCCCGTTTCCTCCTTCTTCGGCGAGGAAGTTTCAGAGGAGGACGCAAAGAACGGGAAAGAGCCGCAGGCAGTCTATTACGTTTCCGACGAGAACAAGCAGGCGCAGTATATCAAAATGTTCAAGGATTCGGGACTTGACGCGATCTATTGCGATACCTATATCGATCCGCACTTTTTGAGCTATCTTGAATACAAAAATCCTACGCGCGTGCGCTTCCTACGCATTGACGCGGACGTCGCGGGCGCACTCAAAGAGGATGGCGGAGAAGATGAAGATCTGAAAAAAGTCTTTGAAAAAGCGCTTGATGGCAAGCACGTCACGGTTAAGACGGAGAAATTCAAGGACGCGTCCGTTCCTGCCGTCGTCAACGTTTCGGAATTTGTCCGCAGAATGAGTGAGATGCACAGTTTTTACGGCATGGGAGAATCTCCTATGGACGTGACGCTCGTCGTCAATACGTCCAATCCAGCGGTTTCCGCGCTCAAGGATGCGGAAGAGGGCGAGCAGACAAAAGCGGCGGAGCAGATTTACTATCTCGCGCTCATGAACTATCGCCCGCTCACGCCCGAAGAACTGACGTCGTTCGTCTCCACGAGCACGCTGCTGTTGGAGAAATATCTTAAAAAATAATCATATATTTGAAAATGGGTCTTGACAATGCCTTTTCAGATGCGTATAATAGAAAAGGCGTGGAAAAGCATGACTCGTGACGCATCGGTGCGCACGTTTTACGACTGCGCGCCGAGGAGGAAAATCTTTATGAACGGAACTGTTAAGTGGTTCAACGACGGGAAGGGCTACGGGTTCATCGCCAACGACGAAGGGGGAGACGACGTGTTCGTGCACTTCTCCGCAATCCAGACGGAGGGCTTCCGTACGCTCAAAGAGGGGCAGAAAGTCACATTTGAGACGGAACCTGACCCCAAAGATACCGGGAAACTGCGTGCAGTAAACGTTGTGCCCGTATCCTGATCGGTAAAAAATAAGACGCGCTTTCAGAGCGCGTCTTATTTTTCGGGAATTATTTTTCCGCAAGGATACGGCGATATTCGGCGAGGATAATGTCCTGCAAGAGTTCCCGCGTCTCGGTGTTGAGCGGGTGCGCGATGTCTTTGTACTTACCGTCCGAAGTCTTTCTGCTGGGCATCGCGATTGCAAAACCGTCTTCCCGCTCAAAGATCTTGATGTCGTGCACGACGAAACAGTCGTCGATGGTAATGGACGCCACCGCCTTCAATTTTCCGTCAGTGTTGCGCACTTCGCGGATCCGAACGTCTCCGATTTTCATAGTGGTTGCCCTCCTACTCCCTTCTTGCTCACTATATTATCATATTTTTCGGATAATATCAATATTTTTATAAAAATTTTTCTGCATTTTTCACAATTCTTTGCGAAATTCAGGCACTTTTTTTGTAATTTCTGCATAAAATGCGGTATGTTTTCCAATTCTTTTTTCCCCGAAAAGGCGTGTTACTTTGTCGGGATCGGCGGCGTGAGTATGAGCGCGCTTGCGCTTTTGCTGTCCGAGCGCGGGATCCGCGTGCGGGGCTGCGACGCGCGCGAGAGCCATTTTACCCGAAAACTGCGTGCAGCCGGATTACGGGTGACAATCGGGGAAGAGGAGATCTCGGAAAATACGATCGTCTACACGGAGGCGGTGGATATGCACGCCGCAAACCTCGAACGCGCGCGGAGGGCGGGAAAACGCCTTTTCAGCCGCGCGGAATTGCTGGGACGCATTGCGGAGGAATATCCGCACGTTCTGGCGGTCGCAGGTTGCCACGGAAAGACTTCTGCCACAGCGATGCTGGCGCATATTTTTTCGTGCGGAAAGCGTGCGTTCACCTGCCATATCGGCGGAGAGGACCTTGACCTCGGAAACTACCATTGCACGGGCGGAGAGTATTTTCTGACCGAAGCGTGTGAATTCCGCCGCAGTTTTTTACGGCTGAAAAGTGAAATTGCCGTCGTGCTCAATACCGATCTCGATCACACGGACTGCTACCGTGACCGCGACGATCTGCTGGCGGCGTACCGTACGTTTGCCGAAAGCGCGGATATGGCGGTCGTCAATGCGGACGACGCGGGCGCGCGGACAATTCCCTGCGCGCTCTCTTTCGGGCTGTATGCAGGAGACGTCAGGGCGAAACACCTGTTCGGAGAGGGGGAACGCTACGCGTTCACGGTGACGGAGAAGGGGACGCCGACCGTGCAGATCCGCCTGCGGGTACACGGTAAGGTGCAGATATACAACGCGCTCGCGGCGTATGCTGCGGCGCGGCTTGCAGGGTTTACACCCGAAGAGATCAGGCGCGGATTGGAGAGTTTCCGCGGCGTAAAGCGGCGTTTTGAAAAAGTCGGCATGCTGAACGGCGCGCCTGTCATCTGCGATTACGCCCATCACCCGCGTGAGATCGCCGCCGCAATGGACGCTGCGGAAGGGATCTGCGCGGGAACGGTGCGCGTCGTCTTTCAGCCGCATACCTATACGCGCACGCGCGATCTGATGAAGGATTTCATCGCCGTGCTCAGACGCGCGGAAAATCCCATTATCTATCGTACATACGCGGCGCGGGAAAGGTTTTCTTTCGACGGAAGCGCGGTTGCGCTCGTGAGCCGCGTTCCGGAGGCAAGCTATGTGCAGTCGCCCGAAAATTTAAAAAAACGCCTTCTCGAAGAGGTCGGGAAGGCGGACGTCGTGCTCGCGCTGGGCGCGGGCGATATTTATGAAATTGTGAGCGGCATCGTCGATGGGTGATCGCCTACACGTCGATCTCTCTGCCTTTCTGTTCGCAGGCGTAGGCGTAATCGACGAACTGGCGGGCGCGGCGGGGAGACCTGCCTCCGCGGACAAGCGCCCAGCGTTCGGCGAGCGATTCCAAAATTTCCGCAGGCGTTTTCAGTCCCATATCGGCGGCGACGGCGCGCACGATCGCCAGATATTCCTGTTTGTTTGTCGCGGCAAAGAGCACCGTGATCCCGAACCGGTCGGACAAGGACAGCAGTTCTTCCTCGCTGTCGCCCACATGCACGCTGTTCATGCGGGAGGAGAAATTTTCTTCGACGATGTGACGGCGGTTGCTCGTGGCGACGATCATTACGTTTCCCGTATGTCCCTCCATGCTGCCTTGCAGCGCGGCTTTGAGTGTGGAAACGCGGTCGTCGCTCTCCTGCAAGGAGAAATCGTCGATGAAAACGACAAACTTCATCGGTTCTGCGGCAAGCCGCGTTTTGAGCTCGGGGAGGGCGAGCACGTTTTCCTTGGCGATCTCCACCAGACGGAGTTTCTGCCCGCGGAAGAGGTTGACCATCGCGTGAACGGTGGAGGATTTGCCCGTGCCGCGGTCTCCGTACAGCAGCATATCCGCGTACGGAAGTCCGCGCACGAAATTTTCAAAATTATCACGCACTTCCGCCTTTTCCCGTTCGTAGCCTTTGAGGTCGGAAAGCGTCGTCTCGGACGGGGAGAGGACGGGGACAAGCTCGCCTTCGCAGAATCGGAACGCGTCGTGCAGAAGATACCGTCCGTATCCCTCTTTTCTGTATAATGCGGAGAGGCGGCGTACAGTCGCCTCGTTCGTGTTTCCGAAGGGGGCGGGGAGTGTTCCTTTACAGAAGCCTTCTTCTTCCGTTTCGTCCAGCGCTTCGCGGATGAGGGCGAGATCGTTAAGATATGCGCCGCGCACATAGGTGGAAGGCTGTCTTCCCGCAGCGCAGACGCGCGAAAACGCATTTTCGTCGGTAAGGACCGCGTCCGCAACGTACGCCGCGAACGAAGTCTCTGCGCCGCGCTCGTAAAGATTCCGTAAAAACTTCGCTTTTCCCTTTTTGCTGTCTGTTTCCGCAAACGCCGCAATGAGCGGATCGTTCAGGATCCCCGACAGTACCGTAAGTCCGCTGAGTTTCATATTTTCTCCGTAATTCCGTGTAATTATCGGCATTATACCGCATTTATGCAGGAAATGCAACCAAATGTAAATTTCATATAAAAAAATCCCGTTCATTGCTTGACGGAACGGGCGCATGGGGGTATAATATTTGAGAACAGAAAAACGGAGGAACAGAAATATGGCACATAAAATTTATGACCCCGAAACGCAGGAAGCCCGCATCTTCCACGAAGCTGACTGCGACCTGAAACGTCTGAACGGTAAGACCGTCGCCGTCATCGGCTTCGGCAGCCAAGGGCACGCGCACGCGCTCAACCTCAAAGACAGCGGCGTGAACGTTATCATCGGTCTCAACAAGGGCGGCAGGACGTGGCCTATCGCCGAGAAAGCTGGATTCAAAGTATATCCCGTCAAAGAAGCCGCGGAAAAAGCGGACGTCATCATGATGCTCACGCCTGATGAGAAAATGGCGGATATTTACAAAGAGAGCGTCGCTCCCGTTCTGAAAGAGGGGAAATACCTTGCGTTTGCCCACGGGTTTAACATTCATTTCAAGCAGATCGTTCCTCCCGCGGACGTCAACGTCTTTATGATCGCGCCCAAAGGACCCGGACACACGGTGCGCAGCGAATACGTGGAGGGTCACGGCGTTCCCGATCTCGTCGCCGTCTATCAGGATCCATCCGGCGACACGATGGATATTGCGCTCGCGTATGCGCTCGGCATCGGCGGCGCTCGCGCAGGCGTTTTGGAGACGACCTTCAAATGCGAGACGGAGACAGACCTCTTCGGCGAGCAGGCGGTGCTCTGCGGCGGCGTTACCGCGCTCATGAAAGCGGGCTTTGAGACGCTCGTCGAGGCCGGCTACGATCCCCGCAACGCGTATTTCGAGTGCATTCACGAGATGAAACTCATTGTCGACCTCATCTATAACGGCGGATTCAAGAAAATGCGCTACTCCATTTCCGATACCGCGGAGTTCGGCGATTACGAGACGGGAAAACGCCTTATCACCGACGAGACCAAGAAGGAAATGAAGAAGGTCCTCACCGAGATCCAGGACGGTACGTTTGCCTCTAAGTGGATCTCCGAGAACAAGAGCGGCGGACGGGCGCACTTCAACGCCTGCCGAGAGAGAGAGGGCGCGCATATGCTGGAAAAAGTCGGCGAAGAGCTGCGCGAGCTGTATTCGTGGAACAAGGAAGATAAGTACAGCGAAACCAAGTAATTTCAAAACCCCTTCGGAAAGTACCGAAGGGGTTTTTCTCCGTTTGGGATATTTTTCAGCCAAAAAATTTTGAAAAAACCGATAAAAAATGTAAAAGGGGTATTGAAACCGAGCGCAAAATATAGTATAATATGATTGATGTACAACGACTATATGCCGTTGTGCGTCAATTTGCAGGGGGATCTTAGTTCCAAAGGAGACGCAATGCAGAAGAAAACGACGAAGGAAGTTACGGGAAGCGTTACAGATTTTCCGCTCTACCTTTATCACCACGGCAAGAATGACCGCATCTACGAAATTTTCGGCGCGCATAAGGAAGTGCGCGATGGGGAGGAAGGATATGTCTTCCGTGTTTGGGCACCGCACGCAAGGAGCGTTTCCGTTGTAGGCGATTTCAACGGCTGGAACGTCAACGCAAACGTCATGTACCGCATGGTGGACGGGGAAACGTTTGAACTGTTTATTCCCGGACTCAAACAGTACGACGTCTACAAATACTGCATCACCGCGGCGGACGGCAGACAGCTCATGAAGGCAGACCCGATCGGGTTCCACACCGAAACGCCGCCGGCAACGGCGTCCAAACTGTACGATCTTGACGGATACGAATGGAAAGACGCCGCATATTTTGAAACGCTTCGGAATAAAAATGTATTCGCATCGCCCATGAATATCTACGAGGTCAATCTGCTCTCGTGGAAACGTCATGCGGACGGGAATTTCTATTCCTATCTCGATTTGGCGCGCGAGCTTGTGCCTTATGTCAAGGAAATGGGGTACACGCACGTGGAATTCATGCCCGTGACCGAATTCCCGTTTGAAGGCTCGTGGGGATATCAGGTAACTGGGTATTATGCCGTCACGTCGCGCATGGGCACGCCCAAGGACTTCATGTATCTTGTGGACGAGTTCCACCGCGCGGGTATCGGCGTCATTCTCGATTGGGTTCCCGCTCATTTCCCAAAGGATGCGCAGGGTCTGTATGAGTTCGACGGACAGCCGCTCTACGAAAGCAGCCAGTGGGACAGAATGGAGCACAAGAGCTGGGGGACGCGCCGTTTTGATTACGGCAGGAACGAGGTTCTTTCCTTCCTTATTTCCGACGCGTGTTTCTTCTTCGATAAGTTCCATGTGGACGGGCTGCGCGTGGACGCGGTGGCTTCCATGCTGTATCTCGACTACGACAAGCGGGACGGGGAGTGGGTGCCAAATATCTACGGCGAAAACAAAAACCTCGAAGCGATCGCATTTTTGAGAAAGCTCAACGAGGCGGTGTTCCTGCGCTTCCCGTATGCGCTGATGATCGCCGAAGAATCCACCGCGTGGGGGCTGGTCACAAAACCCGGTTCCGTCGGCGGATTGGGCTTCAACTTCAAATGGAATATGGGCTGGATGAACGATATGCTTTCCTATCTCTGCCTCAACCCTTACTTCCGTATGTACAATCACAGCAAGCTCACGTTCTCAATGATGTACGCATTCTCGGAGAACTACGTTCTGCCCATCTCGCACGACGAGGTCGTGCACGGCAAATGCTCGCTGATCAATAAAATGCCAGGGACTTATGAAGAGAAGTTCGCGGGCGTGCGTTCCTTCCTCGGCTACATGATGTCGCACCCCGGGAAGAAACTCAATTTCATGGGCTATGAGTTCGGACAGTTCAAAGAGTGGGACTATCACGAGGGGCTGGAATTTTTCCTGCGCGATACCTACGAGCTGCACGGCAAGCTCTCTCAGATGGTGAAAGAACTCAACGAGTTCTATCTCAATACCCCCGCGCTGTACGAGATCGAAGATTCGTGGGACGGGTTTGAGTGGCTTGCTCCCGACGACGCGGACAGAAATATGGTCGCTTTCCTGCGCAGGGACAAGGCAGGGAACGAGGTCATCACGCTCGTCTGTTTCTCAGGCGTTGACGTTCCAGACTACCGTCTCGGCGTTTCGAACCGCGGAAAATATAAGATCGTGTTCAATACGGACGACGTGAAATACGGCGGCGAAGGGAAGATCGTCAAAAAGACGATCGCAGCTTTCAAGAAGCCGAGCCACGGCAAACAGTATTCGATTCCGATCGCCATGCCGAAGCTCACCTGCGTATACCTTGTCCGTGAACCGGACGCACCCAAACAGCCGTCCGCGAAAAAAACTGCGACAAAGAGAAGTACCTCAAAAAAGACTGTCTGATCGGCAGAAAAAAAAACTATATGAAGATATGACGGACTCTGCGGCGGAAACGCCGAAATAAGATAAAGGAGTTTTACAGGGGGTTCTTGTAATATGCAAAGAAAGAAGGAATGTGTGGCAATGCTGCTTGCGGGCGGTCAGGGAAGCCGTTTGTACGCGCTCACAAACAACATTGCAAAGCCTGCAGTCGCGTTCGGCGGAAAGTATCGTATCATCGATTTTCCCTTGAGCAACTGCATCAATTCGGGGATCGATACGGTGGGCGTGCTCACGCAGTACGAGCCGCTCGAACTCAACGAGTATATCGGAAACGGTCAGCCGTGGGATCTTGACCGCTCGTTCGGCGGCGTACATATTCTGTCGCCATATCAGGCGAAGAAAAAGTCGTCGTGGTTTGAGGGCACGGCGAATGCGATCTACCAGAACCTCGCGTTCATGCAGAAGTACAATCCCGAGTATGTGCTCATCCTCTCGGGCGACCACATCTATAAAATGGACTATGCGGCCATGCTCAAAGCGCATAAGGCAACGGGCGCAGACTGCACGATCGCCGCAATCGAGGTGCCCATGAAAGAGGCTTCCCGTTTCGGGATCCTCAATACCAACGAGGACGGCTCGATCTATCAGTTCGAGGAAAAACCCAAACAGCCCAAGAGCAATCTCGCGTCGATGGGTATCTACATTTTCACCGCAAGCAAGCTCTTCAAATACCTCATCGAGGACGAAGCAAATCCCAATTCCAGCAAGGACTTCGGCAAAGACGTGCTCCCCGCCATGCTCAATGCGGGCGAGAAAATGTTCTCGTACCGCTTCAGCGGATATTGGAAGGACGTCGGTACGATTTCCTCGCTGTGGGAATCCAACATGGATCTTTTGGGAGACGATCCCGCGTTTGACGTGGGCGACCCCGATTGGAAGATTCATTCCCGCAACCCTCTTGCACCGCCCGAATATATCGGCGATCATGCAGTCGTCGCCAACTCGCTCATTTCCCTTGGCTGTGAGATCGAAGGCACGGTCAGAAATTCCGTTCTGTCAAGCAACGTCGTCGTGGAAGAAGGCGCAGAGGTCATCGACAGCGTTCTCATGGCGGGCAGCGTCGTGAAAAAGGGCGCAAAGGTCGTCTATTCCATCATCGACGAAAATACCGTTGTGGAAGAGGGCGCGGTCGTCGGCGAGGACAAGGAGAATAATGCGGGCATTGCCGTGCTCGGCAGAAATATCACGATCGGCGCTGGCACGAAGGTCGCCGGCGGACAGATTTTGGATAAGGACTACAAGGGGGAGTAAAAAATGGCAAATTCTGCAGTAGGCGTAATTTTTTCCAACGTGCATGACGAGAATATCCCCGAACTCTCCCGCCACAGGACGATGGCGTCCATTCCTTACGGCGGAAGGTATCGTCTCATCGATTTCTCGCTTTCCAATTTTGTGAATTCCGGCATTACGACGGTGGGCATTGTCACGAAGTACAACTATCAGTCGCTGATGGATCATCTCGGCAGCGGAAAAGATTGGGATCTCGCGCGCAAGGACGGAGGAATTATCCTTCTTCCGCCTTATTCCGACGAAACGGACGCGCCCTATACCAACCGCCTTGAAGCGCTCAAAGGGATTACGGGATTTTTAAATCACCGCAATGAAGAGTATGTCGTCATTTCCGACTGCGACGGGATCGCGCGCGTCGATATTTCGGACGTGATCCGTTACCACGAAGAAAAGGGCTCGGATGTCACGATGGTCTACCTTGAAGAGGACGCGCCTGTTGATTCCAACTATTTCATGACGGTTACGCCCGATGAGGACGGAAGGATCAAGGGGATCAAAATCAATCCCAAGCTCAAAAGAAAGACGAAGAGCAATGTCTATGTGAATATCATGGTTCTGAACCGTGAGTTCCTCATCAATATCATTCAGGATGCGGTAACGCGCGGGCTTTCCAGTTTCGGCAGGGATATTCTCACCAAGAATGTGGATACGCTCAAAATTTACGGGTATTGTTTCAAAGGATACTACGCAGGCATCGATTCCTTGCAGAAGTACTACGAGCACAGCATGGAGCTTCTCGACAAGAACGTCCGCGACGAGTTGTTCGGCGCGCGCGACATCTATACGAAAGTCCGCGATTCTGCGCCCAGCAAATACAGCGAGACAGCTCTCGTCAAAAATTCGCTTATCTCCGACGGGTGCGTTATCGAGGGAACGGTGGAGAACTGTATCCTGTTCCGCGGCGTCAAGATCGGAAAGGGGAGCGTCGTCAAAAATTCCATCATCATGCAGGACAGCGTTGTCGGCTCCAGCGTTCAGCTTGACTGCGTGATCACGGATAAGAACGTAGTTATCCGTGACAGACGCCATCTTGCGGGCTGTACGGAGCTCCCGTACTTCATTGCAAAGGGCAGAATGATTTAACTGAAATATTTTGCGCAGGGCGGCGCGGCGACACGCCGTCCGATGCGCGGAGTTTGTTTTTTCTGATTTCGGGGAATGATTAAGGAGGAAGTAATGAGCACCACGAAAACAACAACCAAGAAAACTTCATCGGCAAAGAAAACGGTCAAACCTGCCGCGCCCGCGGAAGAGAAAGTCGAGACAAGGGAAGTTCCCGTACAGGAAGCTCCCATAAAAGAGGAGGCGGCTGTCGTGAACGTCGCGCCCGTAGAAGTCGTTGCGGAGCAGGAAGAACCGGAAACGGCTCCCGCGCCTGAGATCACGGTCGTTCCCAAGAAAAAAATTCTGTTCGTTGCGTCGGAGGCTGCGCCTTTCATTGCGACGGGCGGTCTTGCGGAAGTCATCGGCTCGCTCTCAAAGGCGCTTGCAAAGAGCGCCGCCTACGACGTGCGCGTCATTATCCCGCTGTATCAGGATATCAAAAAGGAATACCGCAAGGATTTCAGATTTATCGGGAACATTTTCGTGCCTCTTTCGTGGAGAAATCAGTACTGCGGGATTTTCGAGTATGAAGCCAACAACGTGAAGTTTTATTTCGTGGATAACGAATACTACTTCAAACGTCCCGGGTGCTACGGATATTACGACGACGGCGAGCGTTTCGCCTTCTTCTGCCGCAGCGTCATGGAGATCCTGTCGTTCATCGGATTCTATCCCGATATCCTGCATTGCCACGATTGGCAGGCGGCGCTCGCTGCGCTCTATTTGAAGACGATCTACTGTTTCCGTCCGGAGTACCAGTTCATCCGCGCCGTTTTCACGATTCACAACATCGAATATCAAGGTAAATATTCTCTTGATATCCTTGAAGATCTGTTCGGTATTTCCAACCGTTTCCGCTACCTCGTCGAATATGATCGCTGCATCAACCTCATGAAGGGGGCGATCGAGTGCTGCGAACGTTTCTCGACGGTTAGCCCGACGTATGCGGGAGAGATCAAAGATCCGTACTATTCGCACGGGCTTGATCCGATTATCCGCCGCAACGAGTTCAAACTGTGCGGGATTCTGAACGGAATCGATCCCGATTACTACAATCCGGCAACGGATAAATCGCTCTTTGCAAATTATGACGCGGACAACGTTGCGCCCAAGGCGGTCTGCAAAGAAGAGCTGCAAAGAATGCTCAATTTGCCCGTGAAGCCCGAGACGCCGATCCTAGCCATGATTACGCGTTTGGTATCGCATAAGGGGCTTGACCTTGTCAAGGAAGTCATTGAGCAGGTCCTGCGTCAGGACGTTCAGTTTGTCCTTCTCGGTACGGGCGATTCGACGTATGAAAACTATTTCAGCGATCTCGCGCGCCGCTATCAGGGAAAGGTCGTTTCGATCATTTCGTTCAATTCTGATCTCTCGCGCAAAATCTATGCGGGCGCTGATCTCTTCCTGATGCCCAGCAAGAGCGAACCTTGCGGGCTTTCGCAGATGATCGCATCCCGTTACGGCACGGTGGCGATCGTGCGTGAGACGGGCGGTCTGCGCGACAGCATCACCCCTTACGGCGCGGGCGGCAACGGGTTTACTTTCCGCGACTATAACGCATACGATATGTTGTACGTTATTAACGAGGCGATCGGCGTCTATCATAATAAGGACGAGTGGAAAGCGCTGCAACAAAAGGCAATGAGAACGGACTTCTCTTGGGCGAAATCCGCAACTTATTACGAGGGGCTTTACCTCGGTATGCTCAAATAACAAGAGCAGGCAATTGTAAAACGTAAAAGATCGGGAGAGGAGCAAAACGCCTTTCGTACGTCTTTGCTCCTCCGTTCTTTTTGTAAAATTCATTTTTTGCAACAGCAGGAGAAAAAGTACATTCATGAGTAAGTTGACCGAACAGGAGGCACAGCGCCTTATTGCGGGGAAGCTGTCGCGTTATTTCGGCGTCACGCCGCAGGAAGCAAGCAGAGAACAGATCTATCGCGCCGTCGTAATGAGCGTACGCGACATTATGGCGGAAAAGCATCAGAAATTTCATCTGAAAACAAAGAACGCCAAAGCAAAGCGCGTCTATTATCTTTGCATGGAATTTCTGATGGGGCGTTCGCTGAAAAACAGCGTCTACAATCTCGGGATTTACGACGCGGTTTCCGGCGCGCTCAAAGACTATAAACTGACTCTGGAAGATCTCTATGAAGAAGAACCCGACGCGGGACTCGGAAACGGGGGACTCGGTCGGCTTGCCGCGTGTTTTCTGGACGGACTCGCAACGCAGAACTATCCCGCGATGGGCTTTTCCATCTGCTATCAGTACGGGCTCTTCAAACAGAAGATCATTGACGGCTGGCAGATCGAGCTGCCCGACGTCTGGCTGCCGGGAGGGGAGTCTTGGCTGATCCAACGTACGGATAAGCGTTTTATCGTTCGTTTTGACGGAACGCTGGAAGAAAAGTGGACGGATCACGGCATGGAGACCGTGTACCACAACGCCAAAGAAGTCGAGGCGATCGCTTACGACATGATGGTTTCCGGAAAGGATTCCGAATCGGTGAGCACGCTGCGCCTGTGGCGTTCCCGCGCCGTGCAGAAGTTCGATATGCAGCTTTTCTCGCAGGGAAATTACGCTGAAGTGATGCGCGACGATACGGACGCGCAGCTTATTTCCAAAGTTTTATATCCGTCCGATAACCATTACGAAGGGAAATCGCTCCGTCTTAAACAACAGTATTTCCTCGTTTCGGCGTCGCTGCAATGTATCGTATCCGACCACAAGCGCCGTTACGGTTCTCTGGCGCTCCTGCCGCAGATGGCGGCGATCCACATCAACGATACGCACCCCGCGCTTGCAATTCCCGAGCTGATGCGTATCCTCGTGGACGAAAATTACTTTAATTGGGATATTGCGTGGAATATCACAACAGCAACGTGCGCCTACACCAATCATACCGTTCTTGCCGAGGCGCTCGAAACGTGGGCTGAAGACCTGATCGCGCGCAGGCTGCCGCGCATCTACGGAATTCTCAAAGAGATCAACCGCCGTTTCTGCGACGATCTGTGGAACCGTTTCCCCGGGGAATGGGAAAAGATTTCGCGTATGTCCATTCTTTCTCATAATACCGTACGCATGGCAAACCTGTGCGTCATGGGTACGCATTGTGTCAACGGCGTGTCCGGACTGCACAGCGAGATCATCAAGGAGAGCATTTTCCGCGATTTCTATGACTACACGCCCGATAAGTTCCAGAATGTGACGAACGGCATTGCGCACAGGCGTTGGCTCAATCAGTCCAATCCAGAGCTTTGCGCGCTCATTACCGACTGCATCGGGGACGGGTACGATCTTCATCCCGAAAAGCTGGAAGAACTGCGGAAATATGCTGACGATACGAGCGTTTTAAAACGCCTTGACGAGATCAAAGCCGTCAAGAAGCAGCAGTTTGCGGCTTACGCCAAAAAGCAGCAGGGGATCGTCATCGATCCAAACACGGTGTTCGACGTGCAGGCAAAGCGGATGCACGAGTATAAGCGTCAGCTCCTCAACGTGCTGCACATTATTGCGGACTACAATGCGCTGCGCGAGAACCCCGATCTGGATATTCTGCCCAAGACGTATATCTTCGGCGCAAAGGCAGCGGCGGGGTACGATATGGCTAAGCAGATCATCAAGCTGATCTGTTTCCTTGCCGAGGATATCCGCAAGAATCCCAAGATCAACGAAAAGCTCAACGTTGTATATATGGAGAATTACAACGTTACGATGTCGGAAATGCTGATGCCGGCAAGCGAGATCTCCGAACAGATCTCTTTGGCGGGCAAAGAGGCGAGCGGCACGGGCAACATGAAGTTCATGATCAACGGCGCGCTCACGATCGGAACGCTCGACGGCGCGAACGTCGAAATGAAAGAGCGCGCAGGGGAGGACAACATTTTCATCTTCGGTCTCACCGCCGATGAAGTCAATGAAATCTGGTCCCGCGGCTATAATTCGAGCGCATATTATAATCAGGATTACGGTCTGCGCAAGATCGTGGAATCGCTGATCGTCGGGTTCAACGGCACGTCCTTCGCAGATATTGCCAATTACCTTGTGCGCAACGCGCCCGTTGCCGATCCTTATATGTGCCTTGCCGATTATGAATCGTATTCGCGGACGCAGAACGCCATGAGCGATCTGTATCGCAGCGATAAACTGTCTTGGAATAAGAAATCGCTGATGAATATTGCGGCGGCAGGATACTTCTCCGCCGACCGCAGCATACGCGATTATGCGAAGAACATTTGGAATCTGAAACCTGTCAAGTAACGTAAGTCATTGCGGAGCATCTCCGCACGCAAAAACCTATGCATTTCTATTTTAACCCATTAAATAAAGCCTGTAAAAGCCGTACGGGCGCGTTCCCGCGAGGAGCAGTCGTAACATTCCGCATCTATTGGGACGGGAATGGCGATATGCCGCAGGATCTCGACGCAAGTTTCGTCTTTTTTCAGGACGGAAAAGAACGAACCGCGCTTTCCATGCAGCGCATGGAAAACGGATTCAGCGTGTCGCTGCGTTTCAATCAGATCGGGCTGTTCTTCTATTATTTCCGCGTCGGAGGCGAATTTTTCGGATGCGGAAAATGGCGCGACGGGGTCATCTCCAAGAAAGCGGATATGCGCACATGGCAGATCACCGTCTATGAAGAGCATTACGAGACGCCCGCATGGATGAAAGGCGGCGTTATGTATCAGATTTTCCCAGATCGTTTTTATAAGGTCGGGAATCGTCCCATTGCCGATTGGAAAGTCCGGCGCGAGGATTGGGGCGGAATGCCGAGTTATCGCCCGAACGAATACGGAAAAGTTTTAAATAACGACTTTTTCGGCGGGAATCTGAACGGAATCACTGAAAAACTCGATTATCTGAAATCGCTTGGAATCACGGTGATCTACCTTAATCCTATTTTTGAAGCGTATTCCAACCACCGTTACGATACGGGCGACTATCTGAAAATCGATACGCAGCTTGGCACGACGGAGGACTTTGACCGTCTGATTGCCGAAGCGAAAAAACGGGGCATCCATATCGTACTCGACGCAGTGCTCAATCATACGGGTTCGGACAGCCGCTATTTCAACCGGTACGGCAGGTACGACAGCGTCGGCGCGTATCAGTCGCCGTCCTCGCCGTACTATGAATGGTATCGGTTCCGCAATTTTCCCGATTCATATGAAAGCTGGTGGGGCATCGATACGCTTCCGGCAGTCAACGAACACGCGGCTTCCTATCAGAACTTTATTTTCGGCGAAGACGGCGTGCTGAAAACGTGGCTGCGTCACGGCATCGGCGGCTATCGTCTGGACGTTGCAGACGAGCTTCCCGATTTCTTCCTGCAAAAACTTCGCACTGCCGTCAAGGAACAGACGCCCGACGCCGTCGTGATCGGCGAAGTCTGGGAGGACGCCTCCAACAAAATTGCTTACAGCGAACGCAGGCAGTACTTGCAGGGCTATGAACTTGACAGCGTGATGAACTATCCGCTCAAAGACGCCATTATCAGTTTCGTGCAGTCGGGAAATACGTCGCAGCTGAAAGAGACGATGTACATGCTGATCGACAACTATCCCAAGCAGACGCTTGACTGCCTGATGAATATTCTCGGCACGCACGACACGCCGCGCATTCTGACCGTTCTCGGCGGCAAGACCTGCGCCAATAAGGACGAAATGGCTGTCACATCGATGAACGAAAAGGAAATTGAGGCTGCAAAGAAAAAGCTGAAAATGGCTGCCGTTCTGCAATTTACGCTCCCGGGGATTCCCTGCGTCTACTACGGCGACGAAAACGCTATGCAGGGATATCAGGATCCGTTCTGCCGCGGCTGTTTCGATTGGGTGAATACGGACGAGGAGCTGTTGGCGTTCTATCAGAAGCTCGGCGCATTGCGCAATCAGCTTATTGCGTTCCGCGAAGGAGAGTATGACGAGATCTTCTCCGACAGCGGGTGCATTGTCTACGAGCGCCGCATGGGAGAAGACGTCGTATACGTATACGTCAACAATTCCAGCGGAATTTATAACATTCATTTTAATGGAGAATTTGTGGAGCATCTGACGGGCAATTGTTTCTCAGACAGGATTACCTGTCAACCGTTCTCATACGGTATTTTTACGAGAAAATAAGAATAGTATGTCAGACATAGTATTTATGTTTTGAATGTCTTTTGCAACGTTGACGGCGGGAAACCGCCGTTTTTGATGCGCTGAGACGGAAAAAACGATTGTTTTTTGTTTTTTTCTGCGGGAGGCTCGGCAGGATTACGGAAAAAATCGTTCTGAAATCAATTTATATGAATCCTGCGGTGAAATTTGACCGACTGTATTGCGGACATTTTAAAGAATCGTTATCGTTCGCGGAAACATCGGAAATTTGGAACAGGTTTAAATCGGTTTCAATGAAAAAAATCCATTTGGAAGCCTTTTTTTGCACAAACTATTCGTAAAAGCTGTGTTTTACGAATAGTTATCTCCGTTCCCTATCGGCTTTTTTTCTGTGCCGCGAAAGAAAAAATCGCTTTAAATTTACGGAACGAATATGTTTTTCAGCGAATCTGTGAAAACGCCTTTGGAACATTTTGGAGCATACCTTCGGGGACGCGGCTCCATTCTCCATGCTCCGCAATAAAAAAGTTTATTCTAACTATTCGTAAAATTGACCTTTCTGCCCTTTTTGTGGTATAATATTTATATGGCAAACGTTACGATGGACGGCTCCGATTACTATCGCGAGCGGAACTTAAAAAATCTCGATAAGATCGATGTCCTCTTGGAAGAACTGCCCCTCTTCTGCGAGGATTTTCTGCGCGGCGTCGAGACGCGTACGAGCACGCTGACGCGCCTCAATTACGTGTACGATCTCCGTATCTTTTTCGATTTCCTCTCCAAGAAAAAGCTCCGCGGCAAAGACGTGCGGGAAATCACGCTGGAAGATTTGGAAGCGGTTACGGATACGGACGTCGAGATTTTTTTGAGTTATCTTTCAAACTACCGCTTCCGCGACCGCCGTCTCTCGTGCGACGAGCGCGCCAAAGCGCGCAAACTCTCCACCGTGCGGTCGATGTTCAAGTACTTTTTTAATAAGGGACTGATCGAGACGAACAACGTCACAAAAGTCTCCACGCCGAAGCTGCACGAAAAGGAGATCATCCGTCTGGAAGGCGGCGAAGTCCCCTCTCTTTTAAAAACGGCGGAATACGGGAGCGGGCTTTCCAAGCACGCGAGCGGTTATCACGAAAAGACGAAGGTGCGCGATACCGCCATTCTCACCCTCTTTTTGGGTACGGGAATCCGTATTTCCGAGCTTGTCGGCTTGAACGACGAGAGCATCGACTTTTCCAATAATTCGTTTGTCGTGACGAGGAAAGGCGGCAATAATGCGATTTTGTACTTTTCCGAGGAGGTCGGCGACGCTCTCGCGGCGTATCTCGCGCAAAAGGAGGAAGATCCGCAGGTCCCCGCCGAGGAACACGCCCTCTTCCTCTCCATGCAGTACCGCAGGATCACGGTGCGCGCTGTGGAAAATCTCGTCAAAAAATACGCAAAAATCGTCACGCCGTTAAAAAAAATCACGCCGCATAAACTGCGCTCCACCTACGGCACGGCGCTGTATCGGGAAACGGGCGATATTTATATTGTTGCGGACGTGCTCGGACACCGCGACGTCAATACGACGCGGAAGCATTACGCCGCGATCACGGAAGATCACCGCCGCTCGGTGGCAGGCGCAGTCAAACTGCACGATTCGGAAACTGAGGAACACGAGGATTAAATTTGGAGAACGTATATATCTTACAGCCTGTTCTGGCTGAAAATTCGGATATTTTGCACGACGAGGCGGTCGCGCTCATCGAGAGCGCGGGCGCGGCATATGCGGGAACGACGTACGCAAAGATCCGTGAAATCAATCCCGCAACGTTTATCGGCGAAGGCAAGCTGGCGGAACTCAACGAACGTCTGCGTGATCTGGACGTTACCGTCCTGTTTAACGGCGAGCTGTCCCCTTCTCAGACCGTCAATATTTCGGAGGGATTGAACGGAAAAAAGGTCATAGACCGCACGACGCTCATTCTCGATATTTTCGCCATGCGCGCGGAGAGCAGCGAAGGCAAATTGCAGGTGGAACTTGCGCAGCTTCGCTACCTCTATCCCCGCCTGAAAGGAAAAGGCGGCGCGCTATCCCGTCTCGGGGGCGGGATCGGTACGCGCGGTCCGGGCGAAACGCAGTTGGAGACCGATCGCCGCCATATCCGTTCCCGCATCCGCGCGTTGGAGGAACGGCTGGAAAAGACGGAACGGCGGCGCGATTTGCAGACAAAACGCCGTCAGAAAGACGGCGTCCGCACGATTGCGCTTGTCGGATATACCAACACGGGGAAATCCACGCTCCTGAACGCGTTGACAGGCGCGGACGTTCTGGTAAAAGACGCTCTCTTTGCCACACTTGACCCCACTTCCCGCAGATTGGAGATCGAGGGAATGGAATTTCTGCTCGTCGATACCGTCGGTTTTTTGCAGGACCTCCCCCATCATCTGATCGAGGCGTTCCGCTCGACGCTGGAAAGCGCCCTGCATTGCGATCTGGCGCTGATCGTATGCGACGCGAGCGGCGCATATGAAACGCAGTATGAAACGACGATGCAAACGCTGAAAGACCTCGGTTTTTCCTCCCCCTATCTTCTCGTGATGAACAAGTGCGATAAAATTGCATCGCACGCAGGACTTCCGCAGGATGCGGTATATATCTCCGCCAAAACGGGCGCGGGACTTGAAATACTCAAAAACAGGATTTTCGGGAGACTTCGTGAGCGGTTCGTCCGGACGGAACTGTTTATTCCCTATGCGCAGTCCGCGCGATACGGCGCGCTGCGCGCCCTGCTTTCGGAGCGAGAAGTCGAATATGCGGACGACGGAATGCGCGTGCAGGCGGTCATTCCCGTCGAATATGCGGAGAAATTCCGAATATTTTTGAAAAACGAAAGCATTTAAATGCAACGGGACGGGCTGCGTTGAAGTGAACCCCAAAGTTTGGACAAAGAATTATTAGATTGTATGGAAATGAGTTCGGTATTTCACCGGGCTCATTCCTTTTAATTTGAGAGAGATTCTCTCGTTGTTCCAGTAATGAATGTACTCTTTCAGACAGTGGACGAATTCGTCCACTGTCTGAAACTTTTCGCCGTAAAACATCTCCACCTTTAA
>CALVMN010000019.1:0-31102 GCA_944346365.1 Candidatus Gallimonas merdigallinarum | reverse complement strand
TGTATTAAACTTCTTTTCTCTTGACATAAAAATATGCACCTCCAAAAGTCTGTCCAACTTTTGGGGTGCATATCATTCCGACGGGCTTTTTCCTATTCTTCCAGCATTCTGATGAGCTGCGGAAGATCCGCGCTCGTAAGAAGGTTGACGATCTTATCTCCCACATAGCCCGTCTCGGTCACGAGTACGGCGAGCAGCTTTCGGTTTTCCTCGAATGCGTCGATTGCCGCCTGAACGGAATTCTGGCGCCCCAGCACTTTATAAAAACGGTACAGATCTTCTTCGCGAATGATTTCGGCGCAGGGCGTCTGCAAACAGTCGTCGAGCGGCTCGCCGCGTTCCAGCGCACTGCCGACTACGCGCACCGCGCGGCGGTTGTTTAAAATTCCGAGCATTCTTCCGTTCCGATAGACGGGCAGGTTGGAATAGTTCGTCTGCGCAATGCGGATGAGCGCATCGGCGAGCGTGGCGTCGGCGTCAATTCCCGTCACGTTTTTCTCTTTGAGTTCCGAGAGCTTGGGCGGAGAGCTTAAAAGCTCCGCAACGTGGCAGATAAGCTGCGTGAGGTCGTCGCAGGGTTCGGCGATGATGCGGTTTTTCTTGCTCTCGTGTACGATGACGTTGCGCAGGCGCGCGCAGAGAAGCAGGTCGTCCTCGTAGCGGCGCACCGTTTTATTGAACTCGGCGCAGCGGCGGACGAGGTCGGAAAACTGCAAATTGCCCTTTCCGCGGTAGATCGCACGGAGGCGGGAATCGATGGTGTTGTAGGCGGAAATAAAATCGACTGCGTTGCTCATGGAAATATTATACCACATCTTTCTTCCCAATGCAATACCGTAAAGAAATAATCCGGATCCGACCGGAAACAGGAACGGCGGCGTTCATGCGGCAATTTTAAAATTCCTTTCGTCTCGTCTTGAAAAAACCGCGCTGGCGTGTTTCAACGAGGTGGTACTCCTGTTCGCGTTCCGACTCGAAGATACACGGACTGACGGGCGAGGCAAAGCGGAGCTTCCCGCCGACGTCCGCCGCAAACGCATATCCGTATCCGCACAGCAGAACGGGAATGCCGCAGAAAAACGCGTGCGCGCGGGCAAGCGTCTGTTCGAGCGCATCGCCGAACTGTTCGAAAATACAGACGGCGAGTTCCGCCCCGCAGACGGAGAGCGTTTCGACGACGCGCGGAAAGTAAATATCTTCCGCGACGACGACGCCGAGTTTTCCCGCCGCGGTATCGTAGATCTTCACGCCCGCACCCGCGCGATATTCGCTCCCGTCGATGCGGTTCACCATATCCGAAACGCCCAAGATCCTTCCGCGCTCCGCAACGACCACAGATTTGCGGCGGATCCCGCGCGCGTCGGTAAAACAGCCCGCCATCACAACGCATTTTTTCTCGCGCGAGGCGATGGCGACATCCTCGAAATATCCCGTTTCGCCTTTGAGTTCCCGCTCGTAACTCACCTCGCCCAGCGACTGAAACCCGCATACGACGACGTCCGCCGCAGGTGCGGCGGATTCCGCATATTCCGAAAAACTCCCTCCCGTCACAAAACAAACGCGCATATGCCACCCCACGCAGTATATGCGCCGCCGCTCTTTTTTGGCACGAAAAAAGCCTGCACTTCCGCAGGCTTTCAGCGTTATTCCTTTTTTGGTTCGTCCGGCGCAACGTCCGCTTGCACGGGAGCAGCCTCCGCGGAGTCATCCGCCGTCTTTTCCGTCCAGAAGCCCTTCTTCTCTTTCTTTTCTTCTTTTGCCGCTCCTCTATCTCCTCTTATATTTTTTCAGCATTCTCTTAAATTTCCGCATAGAGCTGCCATGCGGAAGTCTGCTGAGACGGAAACGCCAGTTTCCACTGTCCGTTCCGGGAAGATTCATGCGTGACTCGTTATCCAGCCCCAGAATATCCTGCACGGGAATGACGGCGAGACGGGCGCGGGAAGCGAGCGCAAGTCGCGTCAGAGCCTCGGGGAATCCCTTGCTCGTTTCGCCGAGCGGAACCCAGATGCCCTCTTCGGCAAGCACTTTCGCCACGCGGGAACGGAAGAGAAGGAACTCCTCCGCGGAGAGCGACTTCACATAGCCGGCGACCGTGTCGTTGTCGTGCGTGCCCGTATAGCAGACGCTGTTTTCATCGATATTGACGGGAAGGAACTCGTTTTCTTCGTTGCCGTCGAAGGCGAACAGGAGCACCTTCATGCCGGGGAAACCGAGTTTCAGGCGCAGAGCGCGCACGCTCTCGTCCATCTCGCCGAGATCCTCGGCGATCACGTTTTCCGTGCAGCCGAGCGCAGCGAAGAGTTTCTCCTTCGGTCCGTCCTGCCACACGCCGCCGATCGCGTTCTCGGCAAAGGCGGATATCTCATAATAACGGTCTATGCCGCGGAAATGATCGATACGGACGACGTCATAGAGCAGAAACGCGCTTTCCATGCGCCCCGTCCACCAGCGGAAACCTTCCTTCTCGTGCGCCTTCCAATCGTAAATTGGATTTCCCCACAGCTGACCCGTTTCGGAGAAGTAGTCGGGCGGGACGCCCGCCACCTTCACGGGGCGAAGCTCCTTATCCAGTTTGAACAGTTGAGGATGCGCCCAGACGTCCGCACTGTCCGCCGCAACGTACAGAGGAATATCGCCGATGATTTTCAGCCCAAGCCCGTTGCAGTAGCTTTTGAGCGCAAACCATTGCAGTCGGAACTCGTACTGCAAAAAGTTCCAGAAGAGATATTCTTCGTGGAAGTCGGTGCGCAGTTTTTCGAGCGCGTCCGCTTCGCGGAATTTGAGCGGGGCATCCCACGAAAGAAAGTTCTCGCCGTAGACCTGCTTCGCCGTCATAAAGAGCGCATAATCTTCCGCAACGCCGCTTTTGACGAAGGCGCGGAATTCCGCACCGTCAAAGTTGAAGCGCGAAAACGCCTTGCGCAGGGTCATGTAGCGCTCGTTGTAGAGTGCACCGTAATCCACGGGTCCGCCGTGCCGCGCTGCGCGCAGATCCTCCGCTGTGAGAAGCCCCTCCGCCGAAAGTTTTTCCAGATCGATAAAATATGGATTGCCCGAATTGCAGGCAACCGAACTGTACGGCGAATCGCCGTACCCTGTCTGCACCAGTGGCAGAATCTGCCAATACTTTACGCCGCTCTTCGCAAGGAGCTTTGCAAAGCTATACGCCTCTCTCCCAAGCGAGCCGATGCCGTACTTCCCCGGAAGGGAAGAAATATGACACAGGACTCCCGCCGCCCTCGTCTTGATCATGTTACTCTCCCGCCTGCGCTGTTATTTTTTGAGGAGCGCCTGAATGTGCTCGCACGCTATCTTCGTATTCTCTTCCGTTCCGAACGCCGTCAGGCGGAAGAAACCTTCTCCGTTTTTCCCGAACCCGCTGCCGGGCGTTCCCACAACGTTGGCGTTTTCGAGCAGATAATCGAAAAACGCCCAGCTCTCCATGCCGTTCGGACATTTGAGCCAGATATAGGGCGAATTTTTTCCGCCCGTATACCAGATCCCCAGCTCGTCCAGACAGTCGGAGATGATCTTTGCGTTGCGGCGGTAATAGCCGAGGTTTTTCTCGATCTGTTTCTCGCCCTCTTCGGTAAAGACAGCCGCCGCCCCCATCTGCGTAATATATGAGACGCCGTTGAACTTGGTGGATTGTCGGCGCGCCCAGAGCTTATTCAGGCTCACGCCCTGCCGTTCGAGCGCCTTCGGCACAACGGTGTAACCGCAGCGGACGCCCGTAAACCCTGCCGTCTTGGAATAGGAACAGAGTTCGATGGCGCACTCCTTCGCGCCCTCCACCTCGTAAATACTGCGCGCGAGGCGCTTATCGACCACGAAATGCTCGTAAGCCGCGTCGTAGAGAATCACGGCGTTCTGTTTCCTCGCGTAGTCCACCCACACTTTGAGCTGCTCGCGGCTGTACGCCGCGCCCGTCGGGTTATTGGGCGAACAGATATAGATGATATCCGCCTTCACGTTCTCGTCGGGCATGGGCAAAAAACCGTTTGCCTCCGTCGCGTCCGCAAAGATCACCTTGCGCCCCGCCATGATGTTGGTATCCAGATAAACGGGATACACGGGGTCGGGTACAAGCACGACGTTGTCTGTTGAGAAAATATCGAGTATATTGCCGCAGTCCGACTTCGCGCCGTCCGAAATGAACACCTCGGAGGAATCGAGCGAGACGCCCTTGCGCGTATAGCTCCCCTTGATGGAGTCGATGAGCACGTCGTACCCGTAGCAATACTGATCGGGACCGTACCCCTTGAACGTCTCTTTGCGCGCCATGTCGTCAACGGCTTTATGCATCGCCTCGATCACGACGGGCGCGAGCGGGAGCGTTACATCGCCGATCGAAAGCCGGATGACGTCCTTTTCGGGATGCGCGGCTTTGTAGGCGGCGGTCTTTCTTCCGACCGTCGCGAAGAGATAGCTGTCCTTCAAATCAAGAAAATGTTCGTTGATCTTCATAAATAGTTTTCCTGAATATATATCCTCTTGACGGAGCTTATTTTTTGTCCCTCTTCTTTTCCGCGCAAATCGCCGCGTGACGGATAAATTCACGGAACAGCGGGTGCGCGTTGTTGGGACGGGACTTGAATTCGGGGTGGAACTGTACGCCCACGAAGAAGTCGTTCGCAGGAACTTCCACAGCCTCGCAGAGCGTGCCGTCGGGAGACGTGCCGGCGATCTTCATGCCGCCCTCTTCAAACTGTTTGCGGTAATCGTTGTTGAACTCAAAGCGGTGGCGGTGACGCTCCTGAATGAGATCCGCACCGTACGCCTCTTTCATTTTCTCGCCCAGAACGACGCAGGGATATGCCCCGAGCCGCATCGTGCCGCCCATCTTCACGCCGTACTGATCGGGCATGAGGTCGATGACGGAATGCTTGCCTTCGGGGTAGAACTCCGAAGAGTTCGCGTCCTCGATCCCGAGAACGTCGCGGGCATATTCGATGACCGCGACCTGCATCCCGAGACAGATGCCGAGGTAAGGAATATTGTTCTCGCGGGCATAACGGCAGGCAAGCACCTTGCCTTCGATCCCTCTTCCGCCGAACCCGCCGGGGATGAGCACGCCGTCCGCGTCTTTCAGACGCGCCGCCACGTTCTTTTCGGTGAGCGTTTCGGTGTCCACCCAATCGATCTCAACTTCCGCGCCCGTCTCGTAGCCGCCGTGCGCAAGCGCCTCGGCAATGGAAAGATAGGCGTCGTGGAGCTGCACGTATTTGCCGCAGAGCGCGATTTTCACGCGCTTCTGCCGCGCATGAATGCGCGCAAGCATCGCCTGCCACTCCGTCATATCGATCTCCTTGGGATCGAGATGAAGGATCTTGCATACGATGGTGGAAAGATTGCTCTTTTCAAGCATCATGGGGGCTTCGTACAGCACGGGAACGGTGAGGTTCTCAATGCAGCACTCGGGCGCGACATTACAGAACATGGCGATCTTTTCGCGGATACTCTGCGGCATGGGCGCGTCGACGCGCGCTACGATGATGTCGGGGAAAATGCCCATTCCCTGCAATTCCTTGACAGAGTGCTGGGTGGGTTTGCTCTTGAACTCGCACGAACCCGAAATATACGGAACGAGCGTGACGTGGATAAAGCAGCAGTTTTCGCGCCCCACTTCGCGCGCGACCTGACGGATCGCTTCGAGGAAGGGCTGGCTCTCGATATCGCCCGTCGTTCCGCCGATCTCCGTAATGACGATGTCGGCGTTCGTCGTCTTGCCGACCTGATAAATAAAGGACTTGATCTCGTTGGTGACGTGCGGAATTACCTGCACCGTCTGCCCGAGATACTCGCCCGCGCGCTCCTTTGTGAGCACGTTCCAATAGACTTTACCCGTCGTGAGATTGGAGAACTTGTTCAGGTTTTCGTCGATAAAGCGCTCGTAGTGACCGAGGTCGAGGTCGGTCTCCGCGCCGTCTTCCGTGACGAACACCTCGCCGTGCTGATAAGGGCTCATCGTGCCGGGGTCAATGTTGATATAGGGATCGAGTTTCTGCGACGCGACCTTATAGCCGCGCATTTTCAAAAGTCTGCCCAGCGATGCCGCCGTAATGCCCTTGCCGAGTCCCGATACAACGCCGCCCGTGACAAAGATGTATTTTGCCATAAATAAAGTTCTCCGTTCTCCTTGGTATTTTTGTAAAGCCGCCTGGAATGCGGTCAGATTTCCACTTCTCCCGCAAATGCAAACGCCGCAGGCCCCGTCATAAAGACGGCGTCGGGCGTATAGTTGATGACAAGATCGCCGCCGCGCAGATGCACGGTAATATCCGCGCCCGCGTCACAGAAGCCGCCCAGCACGCCCGCAACCGCAACGGCGCACGCGCCCGTTCCGCACGCCCACGTCTCGCCGCTGCCGCGCTCCCATACGCGCATCGTCAGTTCGTTTTTTCCGTCGACGCGTACAAATTCCGTGTTGACGCGCTCGGGGAAGGCTGGATGACGCTCAAATGCAGGACCGATCTTTTCCAGATCGAACGCGTACGGATCTTCCACGAAAGTAATACAGTGCGGATTACCCATCGAGACGCACGTCACGCGGTATTCCGCGCCGTTTACGCTGAGCGGCGCGTTCACGACGCGCTCCCCTTCAAACTTTGCGGGAATGCGCGCAGGTGAAAGCTCCGCCTTGCCCATATCCACGCGCACGGCGCGCACGACCCCGTCGGAAACGTCGAGCGAAAGCGTCTTAATGCCGCTGAGCGTCTCCACCGTAAGCACGGGATTTTTCATCCCTTTGATCTCGTATAAAAATTTTCCGATGCAGCGGATCGCGTTCCCGCACATTTTTCCTTCGCTGCCGTCGGCGTTGAACATGCGCATCCGCGCGTTTGCAACGCTGCTCGGCAGAATGAGCACAACGCCGTCTCCCCCCACCGAAAAATGGCGGTCGGACAGCGTTATTGCAAGCGACGCGGGGTCTTTCGGCTGCCATTCAAAGCAGTCGAAATAGATATAATCGTTTCCGATGCCGTGCATCTTCCAGAATTTTTTCTGCATAGATTCTTCTCAGACAAAGGCAAAAATTCGGTCTTGTAAAAAAGCTGCGTCTTTCTCAGACATACGAAGATTTTTCCCGTCAGTTTGGAAAAATCCCGTAAACCCGTTACCGCTCGATGATCTGATCGCGCTCCGCGCCGACCGATACGAACGTGATCTTGCATTCGCAGAGCTTTTCAATGAGGCGGACGTAATCCTGCGCTTCCTTGGGCAGCCCCTCGAAGGTGCGGCAGCCCGTAATATCGCAGTTCCAGCCCTTGACCTTTTCAAAGACGGGTTTGCATCTGTCGAGCGCGTCGGAGAACGGGAACTCGTGAATGGTCTTCCCGTCCAGCTCGTACGCGGTGCAGATCTCCAATTCCTCAAACTCGGAGAGAACGTCCAGCTTGGTCAGCGCGATCTCGTCCGCGCCCTGACAGCGGATCCCGTAACGGGAAGCGACCACGTCGAACGGTCCGACCCTTCTCGGTCTGCCCGTCGCCGCGCCGTATTCGCCGCCCGCCGCGCGGAGCGCCTCCGCCTTTTCGCCGAAATACTCGGCGGTAAACGGACCCTCGCCCACGCAGGTGGAATACGCCTTCATGATCCCCACCGATTTATCCAATTTCAGATTGGGCACGCCCGCGCCGATGGGCGCGTACGCCGCGATCGTGGAGGACGACGACGTGTAAGGATAGATGCCGAAATCAATATCGCGGAGCGCGCCAAGCTGTGCCTCGAACATAATGTTCTTGCCCGCCTTGTGCGCCTCGTTGAGCCAAAGCCCCACGTCGCAGATGTATTCTTTGAGCGGTTCGCCGTATTTTTTGAAATATTCGATGACATCGTCGACAGTGATCGGCGTGTGATGATACCCGCCTTCCACGGTGAGGTTCTTCCATTCGACGATGTCTTTCACGCGTTCATAGAGGTGTTCGGGGTGCAGGAGCTCGCCCATACGGAACGCCTTTTTCATGTATTTATCCGCATAGACGGGCGCAATGCCGCGGCGGGTAGAGCCGAACTTCTTATCGGCAAGGCGCTCTTCTTCCAGGCAGTCCATCAGCACATGATAGGGCATCGTGATCACAGCTTTATCGCTGATTTTCAGATTCTCGGGCGTGATGCGGATCCCCTGCGCGCGCAGACGGTCCGCCTCCTCCGTAAGGTGCCTGATGTCGATGACCATACCGTTGCCAAGCACGTTGACGACGCCGTCGCGCAGAATTCCGGAAGGCAGAAGGTTTAAAATAAACTTCCCTCTCTCGTTGATGACGGTATGCCCCGCATTATTGCCGCCCTGATAGCGGCAAACTACGTCGTAACGGCGGGACAGCAGATCGACCATGCGTCCTTTTCCTTCATCGCCCCAGTTGATGCCGCAAATGGATGTGAGCATTCTTTCCCTCCTCGTAAGCCGGCGTCATAAAATCGGAAAAACGCCGCAAAACAATCGCTGATATTATACTATGGAAAGCGTTCTTTTGTCAAGCGTCCTCGTGAAAAAAGCAAGTGCAATGTTTGCGCGCGCGCCCTCCGGTTTTACTGTGACGGCACGCCAAATTTTTGCAAGAATTTTACAAAATTCTGCAAGATTTTTACATGAAACGGTTGACAAGCCGGCGGGCGCAGCGTAAAATAAAAGGCGAATGATTTGAAGGCAAATGACAGGAGGTCATAAGTTACACGATGTATTGCAGAGACTGCGGCACCCAACTCTCCCTCCGTTTCCTCGAAAACGAAGGACTCATTCCCTACTGCGAAAAATGCGGAGCGTTCAAGTTCCCATACTTCCCCGTCGCCGTTTCGATGACGGTCGTCAACCGCGCGGAAAATAAGATTCTTTTGGCGAAACACGCGGGCGAAGATACTTACAAGCTGTTTGCGGGATATATCAAACGGGGCGAGAGCGCGGAAAAGGCGATCCCCCGCGAACTCAAAGAGGAGACCAAACTCAACGCCGTCAAGTGGCGGTATTTCGGTTCGCGCTATCACGAGGCGAAAAACGTGCTCATGCTCAACTTCATCGTGACGGCGGACGAGGGCGAAATCGTCCTGAACGACGAGATCGAAGAAGCGAAGTGGTTCACGCCCGAAGAGGCGAAAGCCGCCATCAGGAAGAACTCCACGGCGGAGTATTTTCTCCTCGGCGCGCTCAACGAACTTGGCAGAAAAAAATAAACAAAAAGCGGCTCCGAGCCGCTTTTTTCATTTTATAACGGCGGGCAAAAGCCCGCTTTTTTATTTGCGCACCTGACCGTTCCCGCGCACGATAAATTTGTAGGAAGTCAGTTCCCGCAGCCCCATCGGACCACGCGCGTGCAGTTTCTGCGTGGAGATGCCCATCTCCGCCCCGAACCCGAATTCAAACCCGTCGGTAAACCGCGTGGACGCATTGTGGTAAACGCAGGCGGAATCGATTTCTTTGAGGAATTTTTCCGCCGCCGCCCTGTCCTCCGTCACGATGCTTTCGCTGTGGTGCGTGGAATGTTCGTTGATAAAGGCGATCGCCTCCTCCACGCCGCGCACGATTTTAACGGAAATCTTCATCGCGAGATACTCGGTGTAGAAATCCTTCTCCGCCGCGGGTCTAACTGCGGAGACGAGCGCGCACGCCCTTTCGTCGCCGACGATCTCGACGTCTTTTTCCAGAAGCGGCGTCAAAAGCTCCGCCAGATGCGCTTTTGCGAACTCCTCGTCCACGACGAGGCTCTCGCAGGCGTTGCACACGGAAATGCGCTGCGTTTTGGCGTTGAGCAGAATGCGCTTTGCCATTTCAAGGTCGGCGCTCTTCTCCACATAGACATGGCAATTGCCCGTTCCCGTCTCAATCACGGGGACGGACGCGTTTTCCAGCGTGCTCTGAATGAGCGACGCGCTCCCGCGGGGAATGAGCACGTCCAACAGTCCCTTCTGCCGCATGAATTCGCGCGCGCCCTCGCGCGTGCAGTCCTCCAAAAGCTGAATGAACTCCGGATCGAACCCGCCCGCTCCGATCGCGTCCTTCATAACGCGCACGATGGCGGCGTTGGAAGCGTAAGCGTCCTTGCTCCCGCGCAGGACCACTGCGTTGCCGCTTTTCAGACACAGCCCGACCGCGTCCGCCGTGACGTTGGGGCGCGCCTCGTAAATGATGCCGACCACGCCGAACGGCACGCGCACGCGGGCAAAATCCAGCCCGCTCGCCGTCATATGTTCTTCGATCACCTCCCCGACAGGACAGGGCAGCGCCATCAGTTGGCGAAGCCCCTCGGCGATCCCCGCAATGCGGCTCTCGGTGAGCACAAGGCGGTCGCGGAGACTGTCCTGACGGGTAAAGCGGTTGAGGTCCTCCGCGTTCGCCGCCAGAATTTCGCTCTGGCGCGCTTGGAGCGCGTCCGCGGCGAGCGCAAGCATTTTGTTTTTATCTGCCTCGGAAGAAAATGCCGCGGCATTCGCGTGTTCTTTCGCAAGCCGACATATCTCGGAAATGGTCATATAGCAGCTCCTTGAATTTATAATCCTGTATAATTATACACTACTTATAAGACCCTGTCAAATATTATATTTTTATATAAGAGCTATGATCATTTATCCAACTGCATTAAAATATTCCGAATAAACGGAACCTCTTTCAATTTTGCATTTCTTGAAACCAGCAAATGAATAAAGAATGCTCCTAACCCTTCCGGTAAATCGAATAAATACCCTTGTTTACCACCTCCGTTTCTGTTAAAAGGTGTATTCGACTCCCAAGCACACTCTTCTATAATCTTTCTTCTATGCTCCTTTGTTGTAATGGGAAATAACGGCCAGCAAACATTAATATCGATCCTTCTCGCATTAGGGCCATATTTATCCCATTCGCGAGCAAACTTTGGCATTTCAATCGTATATTCACTGCTTGTAGCTTCGCTGATGGCAATAATATCACCCCCAGCCCCATGTAAAATAATATCTCCCACTTTCACCTCACTCATAAGTTCCCAAAAAGGAAAATATCTCTCTTTGGGCGAATAAGGCGCAAAGATAAATCCTTGCGATAATTCTTTTTCATACGTTTTCCCTTGAAAAACATAAAAAAGTCTACGTTTTTTAGGGGGTGGCGGAGGTGGCGGAGGCGGCAGAGGTCCGTCAAGTATCCCCTGTATGTACTGCCCAGCATCGCTATTGACGCACCTCAATGGCGAGTTCGGATTTCTTAAATCAAATGCCTGCAATGTAAATGTTCGCAGTTGAAAGTCGGATTCAAACAAAACATCAACTTTACTGTCACGATATTTTTGAATCGTCCCCACGCCATAATGTTTTGAAACTACTTTTTCGCCGATTAAATCCCGATCAGTCATCGTTTTCCTCCTTCTGACGCAAAGACGCGATGCGCATCTCCGAGATGCTGCAACTCATATGTTTGAAACACGCTTCAACGCCCGCGGCATCGTGGCTGAATTGCATCGTCTGGCGTGCGGAAATCCCCATACTGCGCGCCGCGCCGAAGGCGTCGATATTTGCGCCGAAAAAGAGAAATTCCCACCCGTATTTTTCCTTCTTCTGCTCAATCAGGGTTTTTACACGTTCCAAAGTATATTCGCGGCTGGCATTTTCCATCCCGTCGGTAGTGATTGCAAAGATCACTTTGGACGGACGATCAGATTCGAGCATTCGGGAATAACGCAATCCGGCAGCGTCGATGGTTTTCCCAACCGCATCGAGGAGCGCAGTTAACCCGCGCGCAAAATATGTATCCTCGGTAAGCGGCGGGATCTCGTTGATGTCCACGGTGTCGTAGAGAAGATCATATTCGTCATCAAATAATACGGTTGTAACGCGCATTTCCCCTTCCAGCTTGCGCTGTTGTTCGATCAGCGAATTGTATCCGCCGATCGTGTCCGCTGTCAGTCGCTGCATAGAGCCGCTTCTGTCCAGAATGATAAAAAGTTCCGTGAGATTGTCTTTCATAATTCCTCCTTATTTTCCCGCAAATAAATGCGATAAAGTATCTTTTGTAAACGCTCCGCAAGCTCCGATTTTTCTTCGCCCGATTTTCCGTTCGCCGCCAGAATTGCTTTCTGAATAAACTCCGCCTCTTCCAAAGAGAATTTCTTCATCGATAAATAAAACCCCTTCGGCGTTTTTATGATCGGATACCCCAGATCCTGCAAGAAACGTATATTGCGCCCGACAGTTTTCCGATCGCAACACCCCTTTGCGTCTGCAATCCAATCCGCAATTTTCGTCTGCGTCATCGGATGCTGTTCGTCCGTATTCGATTCCAGAATTTTCAGAACTGCAATAATAGAATTTTTCTTACACGCCATGTCCTCCTCCTTTGCATATCCTTACACATCTCATAAATATTATAACAAACCCTATGTACCAAAAACAGCCCTCATCGGAAAGAATAGTAATTTAAAAATAATCTTTTCCATTTGTATATACGATGAGAATCATTATTTCTCCTTCTTTTTTTCCTCTTTTTCTTTTGCGTCGCGATTTTCATTATCGCCGTCTTTCTGCTTTTCCAGCTCTTTGTAATAAAGACGCAAGTTAAAGAATGTTACAATCACGCACATGATCAAAGAGAACACGACAAATCCGATCCAATTTTCCGTCAGATTAATCGTCATGACGATTCCGAATGCGGCGAGTGCATAAAAAATCATCGTAGAATAGACATACTTCATAAGTTCACGTTAAACCCCCTTTTATTTTAATTATAACAAACACGCTGTACCAAAAAGTGTCCGCTCGGAAATAAATTTTGAAGTATATGAAATTTTGCACAAAAAAAGAAGTTCGGCATAACCGCCAAGCTCCTTTTTTAATAATATATAGAATTTACTCTTCGTCGTCCTCTTCGGGAAGTTCGACGTTGTGCCAGACCGTCTGGACGTCGTCGTTTTCGTCGAGTTTGTCGAGCATCTTTTTGAACGTTTCCAGCTTGTCCTCGGGAAGCGTGATCTTATTCTGCGGGATCATGGAGAGTTCCGCTTCGAGGAACGCCAGCCCCTTCTCCTCAAAGAACTTGCGCGCCTCGGAGAACGCGGGAACGGACGTGTAAATTTCAAACGCGTCCTCTTGCGTGACGACGTCGTCCGCGCCTGCCTCGATGGCGTAGTCGGTGACCTGCTCCTCGGTCAGATCGGGCGTGCGTTCAAGCACGATGACGCCCTTCTCGTCGAACATATAGGAGACGCTCCCCGTCGTGCCGAGCGAGCCGCCGTGCTTGCTCATGATGGCGCGCACGTCGCCCGCGGTACGGTTGTTGTTGTCGGTCAGCGTCTTGATGATGACCGCCGCGCCGCCCACGCCGTATCCTTCGTAGGTAAGCTCCTTGTAATCTCTGTCTCCGAGTTCGCCCGCCGCGCGCTTGATGGAGCGCTCGATATTGTCGTTGGGCATATTCGCCGCCTTCGCCTTTGCGATGACGTCCGCGAGCTTGGAGTTGGTGGAAGGATTGGGGTTATTACGCGCCGCAACGGCGATCTCTCTGCCGAGTTTCGTGAAGATCTTGCCGCGGGCGGCGTCCGCCTTGCCCTTCTTCGCCTGAATATTGTGCCATTTGCTATGACCTGACATATGATTGTTACCTCTGATTGCTCAATTTTCTTCTCTGCGCAGCGCGTACATCAAAATCCCCGCCGAAACTGCGGCATTGAGACTTTCGCAGCGCGCGTCCATGGGGATCCGCACGGTGAAATCGGCGCGGGTGCGCGTTTTCTGCGAAAGCCCGTTCCCCTCGCTGCCGATCGCAAGACAGAACTTTTCGGGCGGCTGAAAGGAAAACGCGTTCTGTCCGCCCATATCCGCCGCCAGCACGGGAACGCCTTCGAGCGCGGAAAAAATCTCTTCGCGCGTTCCCTGCATGATGCGGGCGAAGAACACGCCGCTCATGCTTGCACGCACGCTCTTGGGCGAGAACGGATCGGCGCAACCGGCAAGATACAGTTCCCCATACCCCGCCGCGACCGCAGTGCGGACGATCGCGCCCACGTTGGACGGATCCTGCAAGCCGTCCAGAAACAGACACCTGCCCTTTGGCGGCTGCACGGCGTGCGCGGGAATGACGACCTCTGCGGCGATTCCCTGCGGCGTCTTTTCGTCGGAAACAGCCGCGAACACATCCGCGCCGAGCGTGACGGCGGGCAGAGAATACGTCTCGCCCGCATAGTCCTCGCGCACGATCAGGCGTACGACTTCAAGCCCCGCCGCGACCGCCTCGCGCACCATTTTCACGCCCTCGACGAGGAACGCGCCGCGTTCGCGCCTCCCTTTTTTTTCTTTAAGGGAGGCAAGCTCTTTTACGAGCGGATTGCGTCTGGAAAGGATTACCATACAAAAACGCGAAAAAAGCCTTTATAGAAAGGCTTTTCGGCAAGGGCTGCTGCCCTCAGATAGCGGCTTTCGCCTTGTTGCAGATGTCCGCGAACGCGGCGGCATCCGTCACGGCGAGGTCGGCGAGCACCTTGCGGTTCAGCTCGATCCCTGCGACCTTCAACCCGTGCATGAGCTTGGAATAGCTCAGCCCGTTCTCACGCGCGCCTGCATTGATACGCGCGATCCACAGGCTGCGCATATCGCGCTTTCTGTGCTTTCTGCCGATATACGCATAGTTGAGCGACTTCATGACCGCTTCGCGGGCGATGCGGTAGTTCTTGCTCTTGCAGCCAAAGTAACCCTTGGCAAGTTTTAAAATCTTTCTGCGCTTCTTAACGCCGTTGACGCCTCTCTTAATACGCATAATTCACCTCCGCTCAATCCTTGTAGGGGATCATCTTCTTGACGTTGTTCTCCTGCGCCGAGGAGACGAGCGTCGTCTGACGCAAATTTCTCTTTCTCTTTCTGTTCTTGGTTTCAGCCTTGTGGTTCTTGCCGCCGTGCGGTCTGTTGACCTTGCCGGTGCCGGTGAGCCAGAAGCGCTTCTTGGAACCGCTGTGCGATTTCTGCTTAGGCATACCTGTATCCTCCGAATGAATTTTTTCGCATTTATCGTGCAGCCCGCAGCGCGGGCGTGCTGCCTTATTTTTTGGCGGGAGCCAAAATCATGATGAGGTTGCGCCCCTCCTGATTGACGGGCTTTTCGATGACGGCGATCTCTTTGAGCATTTCAAAGAAATTCATCATCACGTCCCGTCCGAGATGCGCGTGCGCCATCTGCCTGCCGCGGAGACGGATGGTGACTTTGACCTTGTTCCCCGCTTCGAGGAATTTGGTCGCCTGCTTCGCCTTCACGTTGACGTCGCCGACGTCGATGGTGACGGAGAGCTGCACCTCTTTGAGTTCCACGATCTTCTGATTGCGCCTGTTCTCCTTCTCTTTTTTCGCCTGTTCAAATTTGAACTTGCCCCAATCCATGATCTTGCACACGGGCGGGACGGCGCCCGGAGAGATCTTCACGAGATCCAGCCCCGCGTCCTCCGCAAGGCGCATCGCGTCGCGCGGCGACATGACGCCGAGCATTTCCCCCGTCTCCGAGATCACGCGGATCTCGCGGTCGCGGATTTCCCCATTCATCTGATTTTGCGTTTTAATACTTCCACCTCGATGAAAAAAAGAATAGGGTCGCGCAAAGGCGACCCGTGAAAATTTCAGTGCGCGATCCCGCGCAGCTTTTCCGAAAATTTCATTGACCCGTTCCGCGGAGCAGACACGGGGAGAAGGGTTTACCTCTGCTTGACTGTGCTATTTTAGCAGATACCCCGCCCCTTTGTCAAGAAAAATTCCGATAATTTTTCAGATTTTTTCCGCAAAACGCTCAGAAAATCGTCTTTTCCCTGTCCTCTTTTGAGACGAGGTCGTAGAAGTCCTGTTTCGCCATCGCGCCGACGTCTCCTTCGCCGCGGCGGCGCACGGAGACGGTGCCGTCCTCCACTTCCTTATCACCCACAATGAGCTTGTAGGGAACTTTTTCCAGCTCGGCGTCGAGAATTTTTCTGCCGATCTTCTCTTTGCGGAGATCCGCCGACGCGCGCAGTCCGAGCGCGGTCATCTCTTTGACAAGCTGCGTCGCATAGTCTGCGGCGCGGTCGGTGACGGGAAGCACCTTGACCTGTTCGGGCGCGAGCCAGACGGGGAACTTGCCCGCAAAGTGCTCGATGAGAATGCCGATAAAGCGCTCGATCGAGCCGAACACGACGCGGTGGATCATGATCGGGCGGTGTTTCTGCCCGTCTTCGCCCACGTAGTCGATCTCGAAACGCTGCGGGAGCTGGAAGTCAAGCTGGATCGTCCCGCACTGCCATGTGCGCTTGATGGAGTCTTCGAGGTGGAAATCGATCTTCGGTCCGTAGAACGCGCCGTCGCCCTCGTTGACGACGTACGGCAGTTTCAGCTCGTCGAGCGCCGCGCGGAGCGCGTTCGTCGCCGCCTCCCAATCCTCGTCCGAACCGATGGAATTTTCGGGGCGGGTGGACAGCTCAACGTGGTATTTGAACCCGAACAGCGTGTAAACTTCGTCGATGATGCGCACGACGCCCTTGATCTCTTCGGTGATCTGCTCGGGCAGCATGAAAATGTGCGCGTCGTCCTGCGAGAAACACCGAACGCGCATCAGCCCGTGGAGCTGACCGCTCTTCTCGTGGCGGTGTACCAGACCAAGCTCGCCCATGCGGATAGGGAGGTCCTTATAGCTGTGCGGGTGCAGTTTGTACACCAGAAGTCCGCCCGGGCAGTTCATGGGCTTGATGGCGCAGTCCTCCCCGTCGATCTTGGTGGTGTACATATTTTCCTTATAATGATCCCAATGCCCCGAGGTCTCCCAGAGCGAGCGGTTGAGGATGATGGGCGTCTGCACTTCCACGTATCCCTCGCGGCGGTGGATCTGACGCCAATAGTCGATGAGAATGTTTTTCAGGACCATGCCGTTGGGCAGGAAGAACGGGAATCCTTTCCCTTCGGGCAGCAGCGCGAACAACTTCATCTCCTTGCCGAGTTTGATGTGATCGCGCTTTTTCGCCTCTTCGAGCATCTGGAAGTACTCGTCCATCTCCTCCTTTTTGGCAAACGCCGTGCCGTAGATGCGGGTGAGCATCTTGCGCTTTTCGTCACCGCGCCAATACGCGCCCGCAATGGAGACGAGGCGGAACGCCTTGATCTTGCCCGTGGAAGGCAGGTGCGGTCCGCGGCAGAGGTCAATGAATGCGCCCTGACGGTAGAAGGAAATTTCCTCGCCCTTGGGAAGATCCTGGATCAGCTCTACCTTATATGTCTCATGATATTTGCTCATGAGCGCGATCGCCTCCTCTCTGGGAAGCGTAAAGCGTTCGATGGGAAGATTGCTCTTGATGATCTTCTTCATCTCCGCTTCGACCTTGGCAAAGTCGTCCATCGAAATGGGCGTCTTGAAATCGACGTCGTAATAATAACCGTTGTCAATGACGGGACCGATGGCAAGTTTGCAGGTGGGATATATGGTTTTGAGCGCCTGCGCGAGCACGTGCGCGCAGGTGTGGCGGTAGACTTCCAGCCCCTCTTTATCTTTGAGCGTGACGATTTCGAGCACGTCGCCCTCGCTGAGCGCGTGCGAAAGGTCGACGAGCTTTCCGTTCACCTTTGCCGCGACCGCCGCTCTGAACAGTCCTTCGGAGATCGCGTGCGCCGCGTCCGCCGCAGTCGCGCCGTTCTCCACGTTCAGCTTATCGCCGTTTTTCAGAATGATTTCCATGAAATTCCTCCTTGTTTGATAGTATTACGTCTGGCATAGTACTTCGTATTTGGTGCAAAAATAACAAAAACGCCCCTAAAATCCCCCTTTCGGAGAAATTTTAAGGACGCATTCTTCTTTCAAAATGCGCGGTTCCACCTTAATTGCCGTGCGGCCGCTCTTCTTAATTGTGCCTGCGAAATGCAGGAGAGCGCAGAGCGGTTTCGCGTTCCGCCGCTTATACGGACCTTTCAGCCAAAGGGTCCGCTCTCTGCGATAAGGCGCGCGGGGTTACTTGTCTCTGCGGGTTTTGTTACCGCTATTCTACACCGCGCCGCCCGTTTTGTCAAGAGAATATCGCACGCTCCGCATAATATTTTTGCAGAAAATCCCCCACCGAATCGTCAACCTCGCCGAGGCAGTAAATAAAGCCCGCGTCGGAGAGAACGATCTCCGTTTCCACGTCCTCCCGCCCCGTCAGGCGGCTGCGGCGGAGCGGCGCAAAATCCGAACCGTACACCACGTTCCCTTTGAGGTAGATTTTGTTCGCGCTCTCTCCCGCAAGAAAGGAACAGAACTTTTTCAGATCGGGCGCGGCGAACGTTGCGGGAACGTAGCGCACGATGCGCTCCCACTTTTCTTTGAGCGCGCCGAGACGGAAATTCCAGAACCCGTCCACCGCCCATGCATCGGTCACCCGAACTTTACGCCTGACATACGCCGCGTCGCCCTCGTAGTCTGCCGCAATGAGCGCCGCGATCAGCAGCCGCCGCTCCCTGCGCGGCAGGCACACCGAGAGCCGCGCGTCGAAGAAACGGTATTTATAGCCGATACAGACGACGTCCGCCACGGCGTCCGCCGCACGGACGCGCAGACAGCGCACGGACGGCGCGCGCAGGCGGATGGACGCGCGGTCTCCGTCGTAGGCAAGTTCCCCCGCGCCGCCCTCCGCCATCGCCTCGGGCAGCAGGGCGTTATACAGATAGGCGACGAAGCCGCCGTTTTCTCTCTCTTCCGAAAGCGTGATCTCTTCCACACCCCTATTGTATGAATTGTACGGGATTTTATTTCCCTTTCCGCCAATCCGATGAAAAACATGTGAATTTGCCCGAAACGCCGCGCTCCGCTTGACTTTCCGCGCCATCCATAGTAAAATATAGAATGGTATTATAAAGAGAGGTTTTTGTAACGTATGGACGTAAAATCGGTCGAGCACAAGTGGCAGACGCGCTGGGAAAAAGCGAAGTTCAACAACTTCGACAAGAAGGACGAGGAAAAGCAGAAGCTGTACGTCCTCGAAATGTTCTCCTATCCCTCGGGCGCGAAGCTGCACATCGGGCATTGGTATAACTACGGCCCCACCGACTCGTACGCCCGCTTCAAGCGGATGCAGGGCTACAACGTTTTTCAGCCCATGGGATTCGACGCGTTCGGACTGCCCGCAGAAAACTATGCGATCAAGACGGGCATTCACCCCAAAGATTCCACCGAACAGAACATTGCCACCATGGAGGGACAGCTCCGCGCGATGGGCGCGATGTTTGATTGGTCGGCGGAAGTCAAGACCTGCGAAGAGAGCTATTACAAGTGGACGCAGTGGATGTTCTTGCAGCTCTACAAGAAGGGGCTTGCGTACCGCAAGGAGGCGCCCGTCAACTGGTGCCCCTCCTGCCAGACCGTGCTCGCGAACGAGCAGGTCGAGGGCGGCAAATGCGAGCGCTGCGGTACGGACGTCGTCCGCCGCGACCTGACGCAGTGGTTCTTCAAGATCACCGACTACGCGGAAGAGCTTTTAACCGGACTTGACGGGCTAGACTGGCCCGAAAAAACCAAGAATATGCAGCGCAACTGGATCGGCAAATCCACAGGCTGCGAAATCGAATTTGACTGCGAAAACGGTGAAAAGATCCGCGTTTACACGACGCGCTGCGATACCGTTTTCGGCGTGACCTACGTCGTGCTCGCGCCTGAGCACCCCCTCGCGCGCGTTCTCACCACACCCGAACAGCAGGAGGCCGTGGAGGCGTACATTGCGCAGGCGGCAAAGGCAAGCGAGATCGACCGCCTTTCCTCCACGCGCGAAAAAACGGGCGTGTTCACGGGTTCTTACTGCACCAACCCTGTCAACGGAAAACGCATTCCCGTCTACCTTGCGGACTACGTTCTCGCAACGTACGGCACGGGCGCGGTGATGGCGGTTCCGGCGCACGACGAACGCGACTTCGCGTTTGCGACGAAATACGGGCTGCCCATCGTCAAAGTTATTGAGAAAAAAGGCGGCGAGAGCGAACTCCCTTTCACGGAGGACGGCATCATGGTCGGTTCTCAGAACTTTGACGGACTGTTCGGCGAAGAGGCGCGCGCGGAAGTGGCTGCGTACATCTCCAAACTCGGCAAGGGCGGCAAAAAGGTCAACTACCGCCTGCGCGATTGGCTCGTTTCCCGTCAGCGCTATTGGGGCGCGCCCATTCCCGTTGTTCACTGCCCCGCCTGCGGCGACGTTCCCGTTCCCGAGAAAGATCTGCCCGTGCGTCTTCCCTACGACGTGGAATTCCGTCCCGACGGGAAATCCCCCCTCGCAAAACACGAGAAGTTCATGCACACCGTCTGCCCGAAGTGCGGAGGCGAAGCGATGCGCGATCCCGATACGCTGGATACCTTCGTCTGTTCGAGCTGGTACTATCTGCGCTATGCGGACGCGCACAACGAAAAAGAGCCCTTCTCGCGCGAGGCGGTGGACAAGATGCTTCCCGTGGACGTCTACGTCGGCGGCGCGGAACACGCCTGTATGCACCTTTTGTACGCGCGTTTCTTTACGAAGGCGCTGCGCGATATGGGTTACCTCGACTTCGACGAGCCGTTCAGGCGGCTCGTGCATCAGGGCGTCATTCTCGGTCCCGACGGCAACCGCATGAGCAAGTCGCACGGGAATATCGTCTCCCCCGACGAGTACGTCGAAACGTACGGCGCGGACGCGTTCCGTCTCTACCTCATGTTCGGGTTCTCCTACACGGAGGGCGGACCTTGGAACGACGACGGCATCAAGGCGATCGCGAAGTTCATGGACCGCGTTGAAAAACTCGTCCTGAAAGTCCACGCCTGCAAATCGAACAAAAACGAGACCTTCGGCGCAGAGGAAAAGGCGCTCGAATACGCCAAAAACTACGCAATCGACCGCGTGACCAAGGATACCGAGGTGTTCTCCTTCAATACCGCGATCGCGCGCATCATGGAATACGTGAACGCGCTGTATAAATACGACGGTTTGGCGGAGAAAAACGTTACCGTCCTCAAAGCGGGCGTTCGCGATCTCGTGCTCATGCTCGCCCCCTTCGCGCCCCACTTCTGCGAAGAACTCTGGGAGGAAATCGGCGGCAAGGGCTTTGTGTTTGAACAGAAGTACCCCGTTGCCGATCCCAAGGCGCTCGTGCTCGACGAGAAGGAATACGCCGTTCAGGTGAACAGCAAGATCGTCTGCAAGACGATGATTGCAAACGGTCTTGAAAACGGCGAAATCGAAAAACTCGTGCTTGCGCTGCCCGAAGTGCAGGAAAAGACCGCGGGCAAGACGGTGAAGAAATGCATCGTCGTTCCCGGGCGGCTCGTCAATCTGATCGTAGGTTAACTGAAATAAGAACGGTTTCGCATTTCCGCGAAACCGTTTTTTTTATTATGATATGAAAATCCCGCCGCATGAAATCATGCGGCGGGATTGAGTTTTATATGTTTGTTCCCGATCAGGTAACGACCCTCAGGACGGTATCGACGTGCGCGATCTCTTCCAAAGCATCGATCTTCGCAACCGCACTGCGGACGGAGAGTTCCTTCGTCTCGTGCGTGATGAGCACGAGCGGCACTTTTCCGTCTGCACGGGCGGGTTTCTGCACCATCTCCACGATGGAGATCCCGTTTTTGCTGAAAATTGACGCGATCTTAGCGAGAATGCCCGCCTTATCCTCCACCGTCAGGCGCATATAGTACGCGCTCTTGAAGTCGCTCACAAACTTCACGTCTTTGTCGGCGTTGGCGGTATTCTTGAAGGTAGAATACTTATTTTCGCTGTGAGTGGCTGCGTAAATAATGTCGCTTACGATCGCGCTGCCCGTGGGAAGCGCGCCCGCGCCTCTGCCGTACAGCATAACGTCCCCCACCGAATCGCCCGTGAGGTAGACGGCGTTGAAGCTGTCGTTGACGGCGGCAAGCGGATGATCTTTGCGGACGAACGTCGGGTGAACACGCACCTCGATGCCGTCGTGCGACTGTTTGCCGATGGCGAGGAGTTTGAGCACATACCCCATCGTCTTGCCGTCGGCAATATCTTCCTTGGAAACGCCCGTGATGCCCTCGCGGAACACCTTGGAGAAGGGAACTTTCGTGTGGAAAGCAAGCGAGGAGAGAATGGAGAGCTTGTAAGCTGCGTCAAACCCTTCGACGTCCGCCGTCGGGTTCGCCTCGGCATAGCCGAGCCGCTGCGCCTCTTTCAGGCAATCCTCGTAGGAACTGCCCTCGTCCGTCATTTTCGAGAGGATATAGTTGGTCGTGCCGTTGATGATCCCCATCATGGAGGTGATCACATTTGCCTGCACGCCGTCCAGAAGCGTACGGATGATCGGAACGCCGCCCACGCAGCTCGCCTCAAAGTACAGCCCCGCGTTTTGACGCTTTGCCGCGCGTTCCAACTCGTGCGAGTATTTGCAGAACAGCTCCTTGTTGGACGTGACGACCGTCTTGCCCGCATTGAGCGCGGCAAGCACAAATTCACGCGCCGCGTCGATCCCGCCGATGACCTCGACGACGATGTTCACGTCGGGATTGGAGACAATCTCCGCGATATTGGACGCGATCTTCTCTTCCGGAACGCCGAGCGAACGCGCACGCTCGCGGTTCAGCTCCAAAACGCTCTCCACGACGATGTCCACGTCCTGCGTGCGCTGATAAAATTCCCTGTGCTCCGTCAGGATCTGGTAAGTACCGCCCCCGACGACGCCGAGTCCGAGAATGGCAACGCCGACTTTTTTCATGTGATATCCTCCGAACCGTTTAATGCATTCATATCGTACAGATACTTCAATCCATTGAGCGTGAGCATCTTGTCGATGACGTCGATGCAGTCCGTCTCCTTTGCGATCGTCTCGGAAAATCCACCCGTCGCGATAGTGAGCACGTCGCTCTCATGAAGTTCTTTTTTGATCTTTCTTACAATGTATTCCACCAGCCCCGCCCAGCCGAACACGATACCCGCCTGCATATTCGTGACGGTGTTCGTGGCGATGACGCTCTTCGGCGCTTCGATCTCCACGCGCGGGAGCTTCGCCGTGCCGCTCGCAAGGCTTTCCAGCGAGCCTTTAATCCCCGGGGCGATGACGCCGCCGATAAATTCGCCCGCTGCGCTGAGAATGTTGAAGGTCGTCGCAGTGCCGAAATCGACGACGATCATCGGCTTTCCGCAGCCGTATTTTTTGAGCGCGGAGACGTTGTTGACCACGCGGTCCGCCCCCACCTCGTGCGCGTTGTCCACGCGGATCTTCAAACCCGTTTTCAGCCCGGGCGCGATCTGCAACGGCACGATGCCGAAGTACACGCGGAGCATATGCTCGATGGTATAGTCGAGCGACGGGACGACGGACGAAAAGATGCCGCCCTTAACGTCGGACGGGGATATGCCGTTGACGGAGAGCATATCGACGATCTGCGCGCCGTACTCGTCGGACGTGCGTTTGAGATCGGTCGAAACGCGGAACGAGACTTTCAGCGCGTCCCCATCGAACACGGCGTATTTGATATTGGAATTTCCGACGTCAATGCAGAGAATCACGCTTTTCCCTTCCTTTTGGCAAACCGCTTCTCCACAACGTGAATAACCGTGCAGAGCGCAGGCGCAAGAACAAGATTGATTGCAAATTCGATAAAGAAATTATAGGTGACAAACACCAGCAGAATAACGGAAATTGCAGAAGTCTGCGCAAAGCCGAACTCCGCCGCCGAAGCCTCGACCGCGCCGCTGATGCACAGCATTCCAAGCACGAACAGCCCCGTATTGACGATGGGAGCCGAGACCGCCGCGGCAAAGACCGCCGCCTTTTGGTTCTTTTTCGCAACAAGCCGGTATAAAAGCCCGCTCACCAAGCCGGCAGCTGTCGTCTTGACCAAACAGATGAGCGCGATCATGACGGGCTGCGCGGTGAACAGGTAAGAAAAAACAGGACCCTGCGCGCCGAGGATCACCATAATAAAAATGGCAATACCGGAAATCAGCCCCAGAAGCGCGCCCGCGACGGGCCCCATCAGAATCGCGCCGAGCACAATCGGCACAAGCGAGAAATTCAGCGACGCGCCGCCCGCACCGACGGGTACGGCGCTGCCCCACAGGAGCAGGACGATTTCAAGCGCGGTCAGAATGCCGAAGTATGCGATCGATTTTGCGTCGAAAAAACGCTTGCGCGGCTTTTTGGGAGCCGTCTCTTCCGAACCCATTTCCACGGGTTCGGCTGCTTCTTTGTATTCCATTGTAAACCTCCATCGGATCCGCTATGGGTATCCGTAGAAAAAATGTATTTGAACCTGCCGAAGCGGATACTGCCGCCTGCGCGTGCAGTTCTGCCATAAGGCGAAGTCCATACATGATTATACCAAACCCCGCGCAGATTTGCAACTAAATGGCGCACTTTTCCGCGGAAAACCTGCCGATTTCACGCAAGTTGCCCCCGTTTTGTGCCTCTCGCGCGCCCGCGCGGAACGAATAAGGAACCTTTCTGCGCGCGGGCGCGTAAGATATAACAGACGACCGCAGAACAACCAAAAATTACATACTCTGCGGCAATCATTCCCGCAGGCGTCCGCCCGCGGGGACAACGATAAGGAGGAAATATTATGAATTGCTGTTCCGGCGGCAACAACTACCTTTGGATTCTCATCATCCTGCTCATTCTTGGGACGTGCGGAAACGTATTCTCGTCCAGCGCGTTCAGGGGATGCGGCTGGTCCATCCTTGCCGCGCTTGCTTATTGTATGTGCAAAAACGGCACGCTGCAAGACATTTTCAGCAGAATGTGCGGCGGCAACGACTGCGGCTGCGGCTGCAACTGATTTTCCCGCATAACTTTCCGTCCGATCGCGCAGAGCCGCCTTTTACAGGGCACAAAAACACCCCGTCCGCTCCAAACGGACGGGGTGTTTTTTATTTTATTGCAAAACTCGGTTATACGGCGGGATTTCTCCGCGCATAGTCCAGAAGCGCAACGATCGTTTTTGCATCCTTGATCGTTCCGTTCTCAACCATAGAGAACGCTTCCTGCACGGACATGAATTCGACGTTCAGAAACTCCCCTTCGTCGAGGTGCTGCGCGCCCGCTTTCGCGCCTTCCGCCTCATAGATATAGATCTTTTCATTGGTGTACCCGGGCGTCGGATAGAGCGTAAACAGGCGGACGAGCCGCTCGGCTTGCAGCCCCGTCTCCTCTTCCAGCTCGCGCTTTGCCGCCAGCATGGGATCTTCGCCTGCGTTGAGTTTGCCCGCAGGGATCTCATAGATCGCCTCGCCGTACGCGTAGCGGAACTGCCTGACGAGCGCGACCTTACCGTCGAGCACGCACAAAACCGCCGCGCCGCCCGAATGTTCGATCACCTCGCGTTTGCAGGGGCGTCCGTCGGGCAGGACCGCATCGTCGCAGCGCAGGTTGACGATCTTCCCCCGGTAGATATAATTCTTTTGTACCGTTCTCTCTTCCAGATCCATAAGATATGACCTCCCGTCCGACGCCGTGGCGCGTCTATCCTTAAAGCTCCGCCGCAAGCGCGAAGAACGCCGCGCTCTCCGCCCCCTCTCCGCCGATATAGCGCAGGAAGTACCGATACCCCGCCAACAGCGCGCGCACTTCGATCATATCCCGTCTGCCCGTGGCGGCGGAAAGCTCGCCGAAGATGAGGTCCGCATTCGCAGCCTCTTCCTCGCGCAGTTCCCTGCCCATCACGCGGTTGCGCTCCACGGGAAGCGCGGCGGAAAATCGCGCGAGCGCATCCTCCTGCTTCTTGCGTTTCAGCGCGATCTGCCCACGCTTGCCGCATTCGGGAAAACATTCCCTGACGATGTCGCGGAAGGGTCTGATCATGCGCTCGGCAAACACCGAATAGCTCGCAGTATAACTGCCGTCCACATAGAAGTAATGGAGCAGAAATTCGTTGAGACGCAGCGTGCCCGCGTCCAGCTCGACAAAGAGACAGAACACGAACGCCAGAATATCCTGCCGTTCCGCAGGGAGATAGGCGACGACGCGTCCCGCCCCCCGTTCCGCGGGCGTGCGCAGGAAGGCGCGCTTTGCCGCGGGATAGTCGTAACCGTCGGTCACGGCGGCGAACAGGTTGGTCAGTTCACGGCTCCCCGCCACACCTTTGAGCGCCTCGGAAATCTTCACGTCGGCGGCAAGATACGAACCCGTGACGAGTTCGTCGCAAACCGACAGAAAGCGCTCTATTCTCTCGATCTTTTCCTCCATACACTTTCCGCGCGGCATTTGGCGGCGCGATTCCTCCTTCAAAACGTCTTTTCCCGTCCATTATAACACATCAGAAAAAAATATGAAAGAATTTTTCCCAAATATCTTGATTTTGTCTCCGTTTTTATGTATAATGTAAAAAATGATTGTGTTGGAGGAAAAATGACAATGAAATCCATGACCATCTCCCTTGAAATGGCGCAGCGCGTTAAAGACTTTGTTGCGATCACGCAGAACTGCGATTGCGAGATCCTGCTCAAGAGCGGCAAGTACGTCGTCGACGCGAAATCCATTCTCGGTATTTTCAGCCTTGATCTCTCCAAGCCCCTTACGGTAGAGATTTACAGTGACGACTGCGCGGACATTCTCGAAAAACTTGCGAAATTTGCGAAATAACAGATAAAATTCTCGGTTTTTGACAGACAAAGCCGCTTGACCCCGTTGAGCGGCTTATTGTTCTTGTCTCAGAAATTTCCAAACGGCATCAAAAGAAAAAAAAGGAGCCGCCATGCAGGTCAAAGGCGAAACTTCGGTAAACAAGTTAATCCTTCTCTTCGTCTTTGACAAAATGGAGAGCCCTCTTTCCGAGCGAACGCTCGTCGATATGTGCACGTCGTCCAACGATTGGCTCAATTATATGGACTGCATCGTACTTATCCACAAGCTCAAAAAGGACGGCTTCATCTGCGAGATCCCCGGGGGCGACGATCCCCTCTATACCATCACGACGGAGGGACGAGAGGCGCTCGCAAATTACTATATCAGCATTCCCAAGAGTTCGCGGGAAGAGATTTCGCGTTTCATCAAGAACAACGGCACGAAATTCCGCAACCGTCAGGAGTGTAAATCGGACTATTATCAGAATAAAGACGGAACATACACGGTTTTCCTGAAAATCCTCGCACCCGTTCAGCCCATGCTGGAATTAAAATTCGTCGTACCTGACAAAAAAACGGCGAACACCATCTATAAAAAGTGGGAGGACAAGGCTTCCGAGCTGTATTCCGTTGTTTACGATACGCTCGTAGATTAATCAGCAGACGATGAGGTAAAAATATGGTCACTTATTCGACAAAAGGCACTTGTTCCAAGCAGATCATTTTCGATCTTGACGAGGAAAACAAAATCCACAACGTGAAATTCATCGGCGGGTGCAGCGGTAACCTGCAAGGCATCAGCCGCCTTGTAGAGGGAAAGACGCCTGACGAGGTCGTTCCTCTCCTGAAAGGGATACGCTGCCGTCAGAACACTTCCTGTCCCGATCAGCTCGCGCACGCGCTCGAACCCTACCTTTCGGCTGCAAAAAAGAAGGCGGACGCCAACTGATCAGAAAACGCCAAAGCCGCGGAGCAAATGCTCCGCGGCTTTTCATATCCGGCTATTCAGCCGATATTTATCCAATATTTACCGGATACGCCGCCCCTTGCGCAGCATACCCTTCCGAGGTTACGCCTTGAAGTGACGGTTTTCCGAACAGAGCACCGCAATGCCGAATTTATCGCACAGTTTCAGCGTTTTGGTATCGGGAACGCCCGTCTGCACGACGGCGGTAATGCCCGCCTCGCGGCACTCCTCCACGCTCTCCGTGTTCAGAAGCACGGAGTCGGAAGCGATCACCGCGCCCTTCGCCTTTTCGCCCGCAAGCGAGAGCGCAAAGCGCAACGCGAGCATACGGTTGGTCTGTCCCGCGCCGATCCCGCAAGTCGCGTTCTGCGTTCCCACGACGACGGCGCTCGAATGCGCGTGCTTCGCCACTTTATAGCTGAGCGTAAGCGCCGCGATCTCCTCTTCGGTAGGCTTGCGCGACGTCGCGCAGAAGGCATCCTCCATCAGTACGGTATCGTACGTCTGCACAAGCAGTCCGCCATAGATTTTTTTCATATCGAAGGTCGTGAACTGAACCTTGCTGCGGATATCGGGCATTTCAAGCAGAATGAGCGCTTTATGGAAGCGAAGCTCTCCCATTGCCTCGGGCGTAAAGCCGACGGCGATGACCACCTCGACGCCCATATCCCGCACCCGCGCCGCGATTCGCGCGTCTACAATGCCGTTCATGGCGAGAATGCCGCCGCGGAATCTGAGCGGATCCGCGTCTGCCGCGCGCTCGCATGCCTCAAAGAGATCGTTTCCCGTTCCGACGCTGCACGGCTCCCCGTGCTTGCACGCGACCACCGCCGGTTCGTCATATTCCTTGACGAGTTCGAGCGCGGAGTTTGCGTCGTGGATATTGTTATAAGTAAGCTCTGCACCCGCAAGCTGCCTTGCGCGCGCAATAGACCCCTCCTTTAAAAGCGGCTCTCGGTAGACCGCCGCATGCTGGTGCGGATTTTCGCCGTAGAGCATATCCTGCGTCTTTTCGTATGTGACCGTGAGCGTCTTGGGGAAGGCGATTTTCAGCTGATAGGAAAGATACTGCGCGACGAGCGCGTCGTATGAAGCCGTATAGGAGAACGCCTTATACATGAGATACTTTCGATCGTCCTCGGCGATCACCCCCGCCGCAAGATCACACAGAACGCGGTCGTAATCGTCCGGATCGCACACGGCGACGGTGTGCATGAAGTTGCGCGCGGCGGCGTCCAGCAGCGCAACGCCGCCGACGTCGATATGCTCCGCCGCCTCCTCGAAAGGAAGCCCCGCCTCCATATCCTCTTTGAAGGGATAGAGATTGATGACGACCAGCTCAATGGGAAAGACTTTCGCCTTTGCGCGGCCAAGCTCCTTGAACTGTTCGGGCGTGAGCTGATTGGCAATGATGCCCGTATAGACTGCGGGATGCATGGCGCGCACCTTGCCGCCGAGCGGCTCGGGATACCCCGTCAGCTCGTGTGCGGAGAGCGCAGCGATCCCCGCCTCGCGCAGGACTTTGCAGGTCCCCTCCGTGGCGATGATCTCGTAGCCGTATTCGACGAGATACTGGCAGAACTCAACGATCCGCTCCTTGTTGTACACACTGACGTATGCCCTTTTTTTCGCTTTCATGGTCTTTCCGCCTAAAATTTTTTCCGCCGCACATACTGTGGACGGTATGATCCTGCTCTATATCCTTTTGGCAACTTACATCCTTGCCGTCAATTTCCTCGCATTCCGCCTCATCAAAACCCAGCGGGACGGCGTGGAAGCGGGCGATCGGGAGGAAGGCGAGGGAGACGGCAAACTGCTGCTCGCCGCCGCTCTCGGCGGCGCGACCGCAATGTACGCGACCATGTTCATCCTGCGCTACCGCTTGGAAAACTGTCTGCTGATGATCGCGCTGCCCCTGCTCGCAGTTGTCAATCTATATTGTTTCTACCTTGGGTTCCGCGGAATCGCGCTTTTTCTGTAAAACGCCCCGCCTTTCTTCTTATACGCCGGCGTGTTCGTCCAGCCACTTTGCGACGCCGTCCTCCTCGCAGTACCCGATCACGTCCGTCGCCTTTTCTTTGAGCCAATCGTCCGCATTCTTTACGGCGTACTTTTCGTCGCACACGTCGAACAGGTCGGAGTCGTTGGCGCTGTCGCCGAAACAGACGAGTTTATCAAAGCCGAGCCGCTCTTTCAAAAAGCGCGCAGCGTTCGCCTTCGTCGCCTCTTTTGGAGAGATCTCCATCCAGAAATCGTTCTGATAGGTCTCCTGATGGAAAATGCAGATGAACCGCGCGTCCATTTTTAAAATGTTCCACGCGCTTTCCAGCTGTCCGCGCGGACCGATGCACTTGAAATAGAACACGCTCCCCTGCAACAGTTCCTCGTCCGAATGCGCGGGCGTCATGCGCGGATCGTCCCTGCGGCGTTCCAAATAGCGTTTTACGCCAACGCTTTCCTCCCCGACGCGCCATGTAAGATGTTCGCGTTCGCTGTTTGCGCCGAATACCACGGGCGAAATGCCATGTTCTTCGAGAACGGAAAGCACATAGCGCTTCTGCGCCTCTTCAAAGACGATATATCTGAGCGTCTCGCGCGTCGCGACGTCGAAAATAAGTCCGCCGTTATAAAAGATCGCGGGCAGACGGACATTCAGACCGCGGAGCGCGCGCAGCGCGCTCCCGACAGAACGCGCCGTGGCATATGTGAACGCCATTCCCCGTTCTATGAGTCGATTCAGATGTTCCGTACTGTAAGCGGAAACCGCTTCGTGCCGTGTAAGCAAGGTCCCGTCTAAGTCGGACACGAATAATGTTTTCATACAATAATCCCGATTTTCCGATATTTTCCTCACTGTCATTATAACATAAATTTCCGTTAAAATTCAAAAAAGAACGCGGGAATTTTGCGATTCTTACAAAATGTTCCTTTATATCAGAAAACGAACGGAAATTTTATCGGACAAAAGACGCGAAAAACTCCCGTCTCCGCATGCGAAATGCGGAAAATTTTTTGAAAAAAATGTAAAAATCCCTTGAAAACATTTGACTTCTGATAAAAACTTTGGTAGAGTATATAAGCGCTGACGAACTGCGGGTGTAGTTCAGTGGTAGAATCCCAGCCTTCCAAGCTGGTCGCGTGGGTTCAATTCCCATCACCCGCTCCATTTTCGCAATTGAGCAAGTGGATGAATGTCGTGAGCATCATGCGCTTGTAGCTCAGTCGGATAGAGCAACGGCCTTCTAAGCCGTGTGTCAGGAGTTCGAATCTCTTCAGGCGCACCATTTATGGCGGGTGTAGCTCAGTTGGTTAGAGCGCCAGATTGTGGCCCTGGAGGTCGTGAGTTCGATTCTCGTCGCCCGCCCCACTTTAATGGGGTGTAGCCAAGAGGTTAAGGCACCGGATTTTGATTCCGGCATTACGTTGGTTCAAATCCAGCCACCCCAGCCACTCGGCCCATTAGCTCAGTTGGCAGAGCACTTGACTTTTAATCAAGGTGTCCCGAGTTCGAATCTCGGATGGACCACCACGAAGGAGCCGCTCTGCAAGAGCGACTTTGCGGAGAAATCCGCACCATATGCACTTTTAGCTCAGTTGGTAGAGCAATTGACTCTTAATCAATGGGCCCAGGGTTCGAGTCCCTGAAAGTGCA
>CALVMN010000018.1:0-31394 GCA_944346365.1 Candidatus Gallimonas merdigallinarum | reverse complement strand
AAGGCGTATCGGTTCAAATCCGATCAGCGGCACCAAAAACGGCTTGACACTTTATGCGTCAAGCCGTTTTTTTCTTTTCTTGCTTTATCTGAAATTTCCGTCAAACACGGTTTGTATCGTCATCCTATATGGCTCTGCGCTATTCGCTTCAATAGCGAGCGCACTCTTGGTATGTTCGGCAAGCGCGATAAGAACAGAATCGTCTTGTGGAAAATTGCATCTGCAATCGGTGAAGTTTGACAACGACCGGTTCCTTGTCCTTACGCATTATCTTTGACAAATAAAAAACAATTTGCTATAATTTTACAGATCATTTTTTGGAAAAATTTTATTATAAGAAAACACAAAGCACTACTTTACTCGGGATTTGTTATTTTGCTCGCACTGATTATCGCGATCGTCTATTCGGTCGGAAACACAGGCAACAATAAAACCCCCGTCCGGACGATCACTTTACAAGAGACCTCGATCGACAATCAGGCTGTACTGAATGAATTCAAAGATGCTGAATTAACGCAGGACGGCTCGCTTACGACCTTTACAGGGTATCAATCGTTGGATGCATCTTTGCTTGAGGAGTTGGATAAACTTTCTGTTTCTGACAAAGAGCAGGCAGCGGAGGCTCGCGTATGGTATGAATTTACATACAACTCGGACAGCAATGTCGTGACGATATCCCCCTACATGTCAAATGCGGACGGCGAAATTGAAGTTGACGAGCTCAAAGGAATTGCGTTTTATAATGATGACAGTAACATCGATGCCGTGATCAATATGGACGGAGAGGCAGTCTTGTTGAGCGAAATGTGCGACACAGGGATTATCCAGAATTGCGGACGGTTCTCAAAGCTCTTTAGATGGTAAACATTTGAATTCCATATTCAATTGGGTAGGAGAATGGACATTTCCTGAATTGAATTATGAATTCTATTACTTCTATAATCACACTTAAGTGGTTATAGATTATGTAATTCCCGTCCCCCCTCACCCACCGGCATAGCCGGTGGGTTTTCTATTAGACGAAAAACGGCTGAAAATAGGCAATTTTTGCCTATTTTCAGCCAATTTTGGTGCGGACGAAGGGACTTGCGCCTTTGCGGCGCGCCCCGGTGCACAGCCCGCAGGGCTGTGCAGTTTGCTCTCCCGCCTTCCGTTTTCTTTTCCCCCTGCCGCAAACCGCTCTCTCACGTTCGCGCCTCCCCCTTCAAGTCCCTTCGTGTTCCCTTTTTCTTACCAAACAAAAAACGGAGCAAAAAGCTCCGTTTTTCTGTTTGGTGCGGACGAAGGGACTTGAATCTTTTATCTGCACAAAATTTGGTCAAAAAAGGGCATTTTTTAAGAAAAAAACAGCATTTCTGCCCTATAAATTGAAATTTGCCCCCATTTGCCCCCAACATGATTAAGAACTTTATCCAAGCATCGTACCCGTTTATCAATAAGGCAGAGTTTTAACTCTGCCTTTCTTTACATTATATATAGTATAGTCTACCGGACGAAACGAAATTCCTCCGTAACATCCTGTTTCTGTTCGTCATAAACCGATGTGTCCGCACGGTCGTATTCATAGAAATCGATCCTGTTCTGCGCGTTCTCGCGGCAAATCTCAGTATATGATTCGAGTTCCCCGTCTGCCTGCGTATGAAAAACGATATACTTCATGATACTTCCTATAAAACAAGGTTTCCCTTGTTTTTTCCTTCCCTTGCTTTATCTGAAATTGCCGTCAAAGTTCGTAGGCTCGGCGCGGCGGCTGATTCCCCGTCATGCGCGGCCGCGTCTCCAGCGCTGCGAACGCGCTCGCGCTGTCTTTTGATCTGCATCGCGTACAGCGGATCCTCTGCCATGCGCGCGTCCACTTGTGCTTTCGCCTGCGCGAACTCCGCTTTCATGGAGTATTGCCGCCTCGTCACATTGGTGATGTCGAACTCCTTGATACAGTCAGGCAGCCAATCATGCGCTTCATAGAGACGTCTGACTATTTCTGCAATATATGTCGAATCAACTTTTTCTCTCGAAACGTACCCCGAGCCTTGACGATGATCAAACCCGAGCCGCTTCATCGTCTTGCGGATCTCATAATAACATTTCGGCGCACTCCCGCGCGCCAAAGCAAGTTTTTTCGTATCAAAATCGAAATTGATCGCTTTATATGTTTTTCGTTCGCCTTTCATGCCCGATCTGCCCGTTGAAAGATTTCGTTTCTTTCAAATTGATGAGCGAGAACATCTTCAAAATACTGTTCGTCCTCTTCGTCCTCATCATAGTACCATTCCCATCTCGTTCCATATTTCGCCAAACGATCGGACATTTGACCGCAAATCACCACTCCGAGAAACGTTGGCCACCAATCGGTTTCGTGACCCAAACCGATATAGGCGACCCCACCTTCGGGATCATCCTCTTTGATATATTGCCCATGGTGCGCTTTTACGCACTGATCGACCCAGCCGTCCACCATCGCCCAAAGCGCGGCAGGATCTACCCCATCCCGCTTCGCGCGCACCTCGTCAAACGCAAATACCATCTTATTCATACTTCTTCCTCCTCAGTAAAATAGCACAAATAAAAAGTGCTGTAAATCCCCCACACGCAAAAAATAATTTTCTCCAAACGGTTGACATAGATTAAAATCGGTGATAAAATAAAAGAGCAATAGAGGGTTGCCGTTCAGCGGTTAGCCCAGCTTCAGTTAAACAATAACTGCCACCAGGTTAGCAGCTCGTGGGCGGTTATTGTTTTTTTATGCGAATGACGACCATCGTCTTGGAGACTGTGACCGAAGAGACGATACCTTTCTCAATCAAGTTGAGAAGAAGGAGTATGTACTCTTGCTTCATCAGCATCACCCCCTTTTCAGAAGAATACTCATCATATTCCCCCAAGGGGCTAACCGCCTATGGCATCCATATTGCTCTGAACGGCTCTCGCCGTTCTTTTATATTGTATCACATTCCCCTTCCGCGGTCAATCGCTTTGCCGCCGGAGGGGATTTTTCTTGTGACATCAATCTCCCGCGCAGAAGGGTTTGATGATCTCTTCGAATATCTTCTCCTCGATCATGCTCTCGTACATCCGCCGATGGCTGATCCGCTCGATCGGGTCGTTCGTCTGCGGCCGCTCGTACGCCGCCCACATCTCGTCCTTGAACGTCTCGATCTTCTCCGGAAGTTCCGCCAGCTCCTCCCACAGCGTGAAATCCGAGTACATCCGCATGAACTTCGGAAAATTCGTGTCCTTCATGTGCTCGTACGCCATCTTCCCGTACCATCCCGCCTTCCTGCATAAATCCGTCAAAGAAGGTAAGCTGCGTTCGATCTCGCTGATCTCCCCGCGCTCGTGGGCTGCGTACATTTCCTCGATCTGCTCGACCGTCAGGCTATATTTGTTGAGTTTCCGCGTCCCGCTTCCGTGTGACATTGCTTTCATGAACTGCAACTGTTCGCTCATTTCCTTTCTCCTTCTCGATTTTTTGTATTATACCACATAAATATGACAGACGTATGCCTGTTTAAAATAAAAACAAGGTTTCTCTTGTTTTTCTCTGCTTTATCTGAAATTACCAAGTTTTTTCGTATCGAAATCGAAATTGATTGCCTTATACGTTTTTCGCTCGCATTTCATGCCCGATCCATCATGCGATAAAAATCATTTTTTTCTAAAAAATTACTGAGAACATCTTCTGCAAATTGCTCATCCTCTTCATCCTCGTCATAGTACCATTCCCATTTAGAGCAATATTTCGCCATATCTTTAGAAAAATACGCCTGTATAGTGATGCCAAAAAAAGTTGGCCACCAATCGGTTTCGTGACCCAAACCGATATAGGCGACCCCACCTTCGGGGTCAGGCTCTTTGATATATTGCCCATGGTGCGCTTTTACGCACTGATCGACCCAGCCGTCCACCATCGCCCAAAGCGCGGCAGGATCTACCCCATCCCGCTTCGCGCGCACCTCGTCAAACGCAAATACCATCTTATTCATACTTCTTCCTCCTCAGTAAAATAGCACAAATAAAAAGTGCTGTCAATCCCCCACCCGCAAAAATAATTTTCTCCAATCGGTTGACAGGAAGAAAACTTCATGATAAAATAAAAGAGCAATAGAGGGTTGCCGTTCAGCGGTTAGCCCTGCATGGTTACATGAAATAACCGCCTGAGCTACCAACTATAGGGCGGTTATTTTTTTATGATCACGTAGATTTTGTCCTTTGTCACTCTGAAAGAAGTGATGAACCCCTGTTCCAACAAGTAGAACAAAAGGCGCAGGATTGTAAAATCCATACGACCACCCCCTTTTCGGAAGAATACTCATCATATCCCCCCAAGGGACTAACCGCCTATGGCATCCATATTGCTCTGAACGGCTTGCACCGTCCTTTTATATTGTATCATATTTCCCTTCCGCGGTCAATCGCTTTGCCGCCGGAGGGGATTTTTCTTGTACCATTTCCTTATCTTTCCGGAAAGGCGCTTTTCCCTTTCAAATAACTATTTCATATAATTTATAATGTGTTCGGAATTTCGGTGCACGGTATTCGGTAAAGCAGACAAACAAAATCCGATTTTCCGAACGGTAAAACGCACAAAGAAAAACGCCGCAGAGGTTGCTCCGTTCGGCGTACATATATCCATATTCTTCGTACGGCAGACAGCGCGGAGATCTTCCGCGCTCGTTTCCTCTATTCAGTTCGCCTGCACTTCCTGTACGCCGTCATACGTCATCTCCCTTTGGCGGAGAATAGCAGCCGCACGGTCGTCCCGTTCCGATCTCAAATCCCGTATCTTCGCACTTTTTACAGTGCCATGCGGGACGGAGATCTTCCTCGCAGATATGTAATGCCGCAAGCCTGCGGGCGCGGACGGCGCATTGTTCGAGCCGTTCCCGTCTCAGCGCTTCCAGATCGGGCAAGCGGAACACTTCCGCCTTTGCAATCGCGATATCCAGCCGTTTAACTGCCTTTTGCGCGGCGCTGTACGCCTCGTCCTGTTCCGCGATGCGGAGATACCGCCGCGCCCTGTTCTCTGCTTCCTGACGGCGCACGGCATACCAATGCTCACGCTCCGTACGCGCGTCGAACGCAGCATTCCGTGCGTTGCGCTCGGCGATCTCCCGTACAGCCCTCGCCCGCTCGTCGCCCGTAAGCTTCCCTGCGGAAAACAAGGTTTCCCTTGCTTTTCCTTGTTTTTGCTTGTTTTCCCTTGCTTTGCGTTTCCGCAGAACGCGCAGCAGCTTCTCGTTGACGGTATATCTGCTCAGATACCGCCCGTTGCAGCCGCGCCCTTCCTGCGCGCGGTATAAAAGCCCGCTGCGGATGAGCGCGGTGATGTACTCGTTGACCGTACTCTTATTCAGGCGGAACTGTTTGGCGAGACGGCTGTCCGACGTGGCGTAATCCTTTGCCCCGTTCTTCTGCGCGCGCCTGATCTCGCTCAGGATGACGGCTTCCATGGGGCGGAGCGTGCGCACCCTTTGCGGCGTAACGCTGCCGTCGCGGCGTTTCTTCCCGCGGATGGTAAATTCCTCGGTGAGCAGGAAATCGGGCACTTCTACGCCGCTCAGACCGCGCGAAAGCGCGCTGTGCGAATACTCCGCGCAGACCCTGCGGCTCTTGTCCTGGACAACCGCTCCGCATTCGGTCAGAATGCGGACGCTGCGCGCCACCGTGTCGTTGCAGATCCCGAGACGTTCCCGCATATCCGCATACGACTGACGGCATACGCGGCTGTTTTCGGGATCAGAGAACGAATAGACCATGCTCTCCACAAGCAGCGCCGCCTGCGGCTTTTTCTTGCCGCAGACTTCCGTTCCGATGAACGAATACGGCACAAACACCCATCCGCTCTCTTCGGGAATATTCAGTTGTGCCGTTCTTTCGCTCATATTTTCCGCTCTTGATTTTCGTTGTTATCCGATCCCCATCTGAAATGCAGTTCACCCGTCTCCTGCGCGGATGAAATATCGCTCATCCTTAACATGCTTTCAAAGTATCCGATATACGCCCTTACTTGTCGGATCACTTCCTCCGAACCCACCGTGCGGCACGCAAAGACAAGCCCCTCTCCCTCATCGAAATACAGCTTCATGAAATTCGGTGAAACCCATAACGGAACAGCGGCGGCAGTTCTGTTATGTCCCGACCGCTCCAAAACGGTCTGAATCGTTTGCGCTACGCGGTCTGTCACATTTTTCCGCGTATACCGCATATCGCTATGAAACGCATGGAATCCGTCTTCGATCACCACTTTTACCTTTGCAACGCCCAAATATTCGATCGTATCCGGCGCAAGTGCTGCTTCCGATCGGGCGGAGAACAGCGCGTAATATTTTATCAGTTCCGCGCGGTATTTTCCGTTCATGCTTCTTCTCCTTTCCATTTCAAACTCCGAGGATTGACCCACACGTCTTGCTCCGTCTCGACCCAATGCGACATCGTGCTCGGAAGTTCTCGGATTTTCGTATCTGACAGGCACAGGATTGCCCCGACCCGCAAATCGTCCGGCAATTCCCGTATCCCGCTACCGCGCAGGATAAGACCGTCTTTTACCGCCAACCCCTCGGGGATCGGCGGCAGATCCCTTCTCCCGCTCAGATTCAGCCGCCGCGGGTGCTTTCTCACCGCTTCATATCAATCGAACATATCCTTCACCTTGTTTTCCCTTGTTTTTGCAAGGGAATTATTTTTTGACGCGACGGAGAATGAGGTGAATCTTATTGCTCCGCTTTTCATGTCCGATCTCTTCCGATACCGGCATTGTATGATCTGAGGCGACCTCAGGCTCGCACCCAGGTACGGAAGATCCGGACGTTTGTCCGCCGCTCCCGTCCGTCGCCCCGTCAGACAATGCGGCAGATATATCTTCCGTAAGATCTCCATCGATGACGGCATCCAGCACATCCTCCGACATGACGGTTATTTCGTCCTCGCAGGCAGTCTCCGCAATCGAATATTTGTCAGGATCTGTGCTTCCGTCCAAACGCTCTGCTTCCGCACGCGATATATCCCGCATCTCCTCTTCGCCGAGGGTCATATCGTCTACCGGCGACACCTCTTTGTCTTGTACGCTATCCTGCGACTGTGCCGCAGGTTCTGGCACGTTATCCGCTGTTTCGGCCTGCTCCGCCTCCTCGATCGCGTCCGTCACGCCGCGCTCTTCAAACAGCCGTCTGAGCGCGGGCGCAGTAACGACCTCGAATTCCGTGCGCATTTTCTGATGCGCGATGAAGAACGTATGCCCGCGCGCAAGATCGAGGAGCGCATTCTGTTCCTCTTCCGTGACGTCGAGCTTATCGTAGAGCTGCAAAAAGTCCGCCGCGCCGCTCGCATTCAGCGGAAACACAAAAGTGTACTGACATTCCGTAATCACCGCTTTACTCTCTCGTTCAAGATCCTCGTTTCCGAGGAAATCGTTGACCGACTGCGTGGCCACGATTTGTTTGCCGTTGTACTTACGGCAGCGTTTGGCAGTATTTTTCATGAATCGCAGCGCCACGGGGTTATGCGGATCGATGAAGACGTGCGCTTCATCGACGGCGATCGTGATAGGCGCGACCGCCTGCCCCTGTTTAATGCGGTTGAAGTTATGTATCAGCTCATTGTTCAGGAACTGTGTCAGTAACAACATCTGCGCGGCAACGATCGTCTTGTTCGCGTTTGCAAGCAATGTCTGAAAGTTGAACACGACAAAATCCTCGCTTGCCTGCAAATTGGTCTGCCCGTTCCACAGGTAACTGAATCTCCCGCCCTTAGTGAACTTACTCAGGAACGTCGCGATCATCCTGTACGCACCACGCTCTGAAGTATCGGCATTCTCCTCTTCTTCGCGAACGACCGCGAGGAAGTCGTCGAATGTCGGAAACTTTCCCTTGAAGTTTTTGAGGTCTGTTCGCGTGGTGATCCGCTTTTTCTTGTACACCTTAGGGATCAGAGACAGACACAGCTCGATATTCTCGCTTCCAAGCCCGTCCAACGTCGTGCGGAAGAACTCTTCAAGGAACGTGATATGTGCGAGCAGAAGATTTCCTGTATCATCGTCGTCGTTGACGTCGGTGAGCACGGCGAACGGATTGATGATGTTCCCGCCCATACCCATATCGATGACCTTCCCACCGAGATTGTCGGCAAGGATGCTGTACTCATTCTCGGGATCGAGAATGAAAATTCGTTCTCCTTCGGAGAATAAGTTCACAAAAAGAGATTTTGCAAAGAACGACTTCCCGCCTCCGACGCCGCCGAGGATAACAATGTTCGAGTTTTTGTAGAAATCCGACCGCTTGGAGAAATCCACGATGACGGGCGCAGAGTTCTGCCCGAGCATCACGCCGTTCGGTTCGATGATCTGCGTATCGACGAACGGATACGCCGCGGCAAGCGACGAGGAGTTGATTCCCTGGGTATATGTAGGCGCTTTCGGAAAAGATGTGTTCAGGGTTGCCGCGCGGAACGCCTCCGCCTGACGGCACAGCATTGCGCTCGTGCGGAACCCAAGACGATTGATCGCCTTGCGCATGGAGCGGCGGAACTCCTTCCCCTCGCCCGCGTAATCGTACGCTGTGACCGTCGTACACACATTGAGCATGACCTCGTTGGAACTCATCAGCTCTTCCATGAGATATTGCAGACTTTCATAGTGCAGCTGCGTCGTCGTATCCGAACTCATCTTTGAGGAACGCGCATACTTATCTTTCAGCTCCGCCGTCGTTCGGTCGATGGCGCGCACCGCCTTTTCCGCTTCAATAGGCGTTGCAGAAATCACCACCTTGGTATACGGCATATCGCACAGCGCACGCGCCCACGCATTGAACGTCTGTGTCGGATAGCGCGTGATCACAAATGTATTCTCTGCGATCCCGTCCACTTCGGCAAACTTGGAGTTAAAAGTAACCGCTTCGGGCGATACAAATTCCTGCTGTGCCTTAGTCCCGACAATATTTGCAGACTCTCGCTCATCGAACGCCGAGCGCAGCGTGCGCCTGGCAAAGCCGAGAAGTTCCGCCCCCTCGATCCGCGTCGCCCGCAGATTGTTTGCCCGGAGATCCCGCACGTCGGCAAGCAATGTCTTATCCACAGCAGCACGGTTATAACCATACAGTACGAGGTAAAACGCATTGTAATAGAAGCAATTCTCGTTCGTATTGATGGCTTCTAAGTTTTTCAGACGTTCCGCTCGGATATACGCCGCCGCACGTTCGCCTTTTGTGCTGCTCCGCATCCGCTTCGCACTGCTCGCTTTCAGCTCTTCGATGCGCTCATCAAGAAACACGGGACGGTCAAGGCGAATGAGCGAGATCTTCTGCCCGATATTCAGGTTCTTGAAAACACCCGAGAACGCTTCGATCATCCTGTCCTGCTCCTCTTCCCGCAGGAGAAAAAACTCTGAGCTGTCAATACGCAGTACGCCCGCATAGTACCCGTCTTTGAACTTGATGACATCGCCGTCTACAGAAGATACCGCAGTCAGATCGTGTCCGTTCCACTTTTTGCGGGAGAACGCAAACAACATGATGGTGTACAGCTCGTAGTACAGCCTGTCATCTACCTTCAAAAAGAACAGAATACACACGAACAGCGCCCAGCCGACCGCAACGTAATAGTGGTAGTCGAAGTTGGAGAGGAGCAGCAGAACGAGCACTGCAAGGCATGCCGTTAAGAACAGGATGTCGCGGATCGTAAGCCCTCTGATCATGAACTGAGTTTTCGATTGTTTTGGTATCATTCGCTGCATGGTGTTTTACCTCCCGTCATCTCTGTATTCCATCTTCGCGCACGCGCGGAATACACTTTTTCAGTCAATCCCATGTCAAATTTTTCCTTGCTTTCCCTTGTTTTTCCTTGTTTTCCATTGCAATTTCCTCTTGTTTGTGGTATAATTTACTTGACAATAAACAGGAGAAAATTATGAAAAAAGTTCTGAAAATTTTACTTTCTGCAATGTTGCTTTGCGCCCTTCTTGTGCCCTTTACCGCCTGCGGCGACAACACTCCTGACCCGAATGCGGAATACGATGCTTTGGACTACTTCAAGGACTTTGGTGGCGGTACTGAGAACTTAGAAAAGATGATGGGTTCTGATATCCCTACTGACAGAATGGGCGGAACTACAATAGTTCCTACCAAAGATGTTATCGTAACAAGGATCACGGGCACGGCGTACTATAATTGGGATTGGTACAAGGATGGATTCGGAGATGAAATGCGGATAGATTTTCCGACCGACATTACCACGGATATGTATGAAAACAATCAGACCTTTCCCCGTAACGGCGAGTTCTCCTTTGATTTCGTGATGACCCCTGAGTCTTCCGCAAACGCTTCCTCTAATTACGCCTCGATCCCGAACGGGACTTGGAAAGCCGGCGAAGCGGTATGGATAGCATGTCTTCCGAAAGGTAATCCGAGCATGGTTGTCCGCAACCTGAAAATCGAATTCCGTCCCGCATAAGTAAGGACATTGAGGGCGCTGCCGAAGGGCGGCGCCCCTTTTTCTGCCCTCACTTCTTTGACGGGCGGTCCTTCTTCGCCGCCGAACGCTGCGCAAGCAGCGCCTGCAGATCCTGGCGCATTTTTGCGCGCTTCTCCGGCGCAGCCTTCTTATACTTTGCCACGGCGCGGCTCGCGCGGTAACTCAGCCCTGCATACGTATTCTTTCCCGCGGTACGATACCATCCTGCACGGACGGCTCTCGCCCCGCCGACAGCCATCCCTCCGGCAAGCATGGCAGACCCGACGGCAGCACGCGCAATACGCGTGGACGCGATCCCTTTGCCCGCTGATCGTGCGCCGTTCTTAAACGCCGCACCGGGCGTGCCCTTGGCAAAGGCAGAACCCAACGAACCCATCGCGCCGCCGATCCTTGAAGATACAGAGCCTTCCCCGTCGTCCTTTGCGCCGCCGCCATCTCCGTCGCCGCCGCGATTTCCGAGTGCTGGATTTTTCCTCTTTTTGCTCCGCCCGAACGGATACCCCGCCATGCGCCGTACGCCGCGCAGCGCCGAGCCCGTCCAATACGCGCCCGCCATGCTGGAACGGAAATTCTGCGACGCCTGGTCGCGTTCCGCCGTGCCTGCGTCCGCGCCGATGAGCTGACCGATGAGCACATTTGCGCCCGTGGCAAACACCACACCCGCGATATAGACGATAAGTTTCGCCACGCCGTTGGAAAACGCATCATAGAAGAACGTCTGCGAGATGATGAAAGGACACAAAGAGAAGAACACGTTGAGCGCGAAGATGATGCCGTATCCGCCCAACACCTTGCCGAGGAATATCTCGGACCACTTTTTATACCGTGCGCCATCGTCCAACGGTCGTACGGACGCGGGGAGCGGCGCAATGATAAACAGGAAGATGACGGAGAAGATCCGCTGCGCGATGGTGATCCCGGCCATGGCGAGCGCACACAGCATGACGAACCCGCCGAGCATGGGCAGGATGAACGTATCGAAATACGCGCCCTCGCTCACGAGCGCCGTGAGACGGTTGAAATCGCTCTGCCCCGCGAGCGGCGGCTCGAGCACGACGGAGCACTGTGCGTCCGTGTAGTACTTGTCCTCCGCGGCAACGCCGTTTACCCACCCGCCGTAGACGAGTTTGACCGCGTTCATCTTCGTGATCTGATTCCCGTACCCGTCGTAGATCGTATAGCCTTGCCTTTCTCCATGATACCATGCATTCCCTGCCGTCGTCAGCATTGTCTGATCCACGGTAGAGAACACGACTTCGGTGGAATAGGCAATATCCGCGCCCTGCGTATCGCGTGTGGCGGTGTCGATCGCCTGCGCCGTAACGGACGCGGCGAGGATGATCACCCCCGCGAAGAGCGGGATGACGAACATGAGCGCGATCGATTCCACGATACCCCGCGCCGCCTTCCAATGCCCGCCCTCATCCTTTTCCGCCATATGCGTGCGGACGATACGGATGAGCGCGAACACGAAGATGAGCGTAACGGAGATCGCAATGACGACCCCGAACGCCTGCAGCACCACTTCCGTCCACAGGTTATCTTCGAGAATATTTGCCACGCCGTCCGTTCCTTCGAGCGGTGAAAGCCCTAAAATCATGCGTATGAAATCGATGATGACGTCTACGATGTTCGCTACGGTCGCGATGATCCCGAACAGCAGCTTATGGAAGAGCGTATCCAACCCTAACATATTTTTCTCCCGTGCCGCCGTTATTCGGCGGCGCTTTCCGTTTCATCCTTTCCCTTCGGCGTAAGGAACTCCACTTCCGACGCGACGAAATTATAGCCGTACCGCTTGTTTCCCTGCGCGTCCTCATAGTTGTTTGTTTCGACCCGTGCCTCGACGCTGACTTTATGCCCCTTTTTGCAGTAACGCGCCACCGTCTCCGCCAGCCCGCGGAAGGCGGTAAAGTCGAAAAAGTCCGTTTTTCGTTCGCCGCCCGCCCCCGCTGCGGGGCGGTTGACCGCCACCGAGAATTTGCAGTAGGTTGTATCTCCTTTTTGACCCAACTCGGGGTCATGTGTTAAATTTCCGATGACCAAAAACTTATTCATGATTGTTATACTCCTTCTTTTAAGAATAACTTGCAAAAATTGCCTGTACCGAAAGTTCCCGCGAAAACGTGACGATAAGCCAGCTCCCCGCAAGAATATCCGCGGAGATCTCCGAAGAAAATCCCGTATCGCCTGCTTGCGCCGTCAATACCGTATTGAACGGAATATCGGGCTTGCCGCCCTCCCCGTCGTCAGGTCCGTCTGCCGTTACGGCCAGTTCCGCGTCTGCCGTGAGCTTGTCCGTAATAACGGTAAGGCTCGTGACGTGCACGTTCTGCTTTGCGATCAGGATGAACGCACTCACGGGATCGCTCGCGCCGTCGCTGTTTACAGCGTTGATGTCCAGCGTATTTCCCGTGTAGATGCGCCCGTATTCCAACAGAAATGCATCTGCAGTTCGCATACTGCGTTCCTCTGTCTCCCGTGTAGCGGCGGAAGCTCCCCCGCACAGCGCCAATATTATAAAAAGCACCACACAGATCCCGCCGAGAGCAACCGCCAAAGTTAAACGCGAGGTAAACGATAGTCTCTTCCACATCAGTCTGTAAGTGATTCGAGATTGCTTGCAATCAAATCGAGGAGCGGTTCGCGAACCGCTACATAGATAGCGACTATGACGACAAATACCAGCATCGTGACGAATGCAGCGATTGCCGCACGGCGCTTTTTAACGGCTTCGCCGTCGTCCTCGGCTTTCGCTGCCTGGATGAGCTTGATGATACCCAAAAACAGACAGATCACGCACCCGACGCCGATGAGCGCAGGCAACGCTGCATTGAGGAAATCATACAGCGGCTTTACGCCCGAATTGATGAAAGCTTCATAAGTATTCATGACTCATTCTCCTTCATGGATCAGTTGGTATGTACGCGCTCCGACTTCGCGGATTGCACGTTCTCGTTCTCTGCCGCACGATCAGCCTGTGCGTCCTGAATAACAGACGCTTCGCGGATCATTTTCCCCGACGTCGCGATGGGAGAAATGCCGTTCTTGCCCATATTCACGTTGCCGTGAAATTCGGCAAGATCGCCCTTATGATAGCTCGATACGATCTGTTTCGCAGCATCGCCGAACGCCGTGAGATAGAACGTATCGTACTGCGCCTTGGATTTCGGCTCGCCTTCGCGGTGGAAGCTGTCGCGCTTGACCGCAAGTCCGAAATTGACGAACTGCGTCTTGCCGTCCTGCGATGTTTTCAGTTCAAGCGACCCGTCCTCCGCCTGCGACTGCACAAATCCCGAGAGTTTGATCGCGTTCTTCGACCCAACCTCCTGCGGGCGTTTGACCTCGCGTCCGACGATCGAGAACGACGTGCGCCGCTCCCCTTCCGCAGTCGTGTAGTCGTCGCGGTTGAGTTGCCCCGCAACCTCCAGCTGTGCGCCTGCCTTATAGTCGGCGAGCTGTTCGGCAACCGCCCCGAACACGGTAAACGGGTAGGTATGCGTTTTAACCTCTTCACCGTGTGCCTGTTCGATCGCCAGCTTACCGCGGGCAAAATGCTTTCCGTTTTTCGAGGTCTCTAATTGGACCTCGTCCACGAGCTTGCCCTGCAACGTTACTTCGTTGTTCATCCTTGATGAACCTCCTTCCTGTATATTCACCACGGCATCTGCCGTTCGTGTTCTGCTGAATACGGCTCTTTCGATTTCACGTCTTCCTTGAAGAACCATTTCTTCATACGCTTCGGGATTTTTTACTTTATTTGTCCTCAAGCGCGAAATTCTTTCCTGCAAACCGTTGACATTCTGCGCCCTGTCGCGTATAATAATCATGCGATCGGCGGAACGAATATCGGGCAATTGTAGCCCCCTATTCAAACAAAGCCGATCCTTTTTATTTTTAAATGCAAGCAGGCTCTGTGCGGCAATATTGTCTTTGAGAAAACTTTCAAAGTTTTCCCGCCCGTACACGCTTGCGATCACATTGCTCGTCACATACAGAAAGTTCGATCTTGCCGTTCGGTCTACCTGCATTGCAGCTACGACCGGACGGTTTTCTTTATCCCTCTCACCCGTCACGATCACGACGCTGTCCTGCGGATGAGAAAGGGAGTTCATGACAATCTCGGGATCGGAGATCAAATCGGGCAGTCTTTCCATCATATTAACGCCTAACCCGTGATAATTGTCGCCCGTATTCCCTGCGGGAAATATCGCTTTTTTGACCGTCTGCGGAGAAATCAGGACGGGAAAATCAGGCACGCCGACGTCTTGGAGAACGCGCGGGGTATGATCGAGGACGATGAACATTCCTTCCGCCTTTTTTTCTTTGAAATACCCTTCTATTGCTTCGCGGAATGACATTGCCCGTTTCCTCTTTCCTGAATATTTTCAAGGTCTTCGTAAAAATCCAACACTTCCTGACCTTCGGATGAATACCATGCGTCGAACATCCGCGAAATGCGTTTGAAGTTCCGTTTCCGCTCGCGCTCCTGCTGTTGCTTGGCGCGGCGTTTGAGCTGATTCTGCCGCAGATAGTCCTGCTCCTCGCGATACTTTGCCCATTCGACGGTCTTTTCGTCATAGGCAAACCGCCGCGCCATGCCGATGACTGAATTTCCGAGTCGTGCCTGAATGTCCGCCCGCAGCTCGTCCATTCTGCCCTCTGACGGCTGCATATTCGTCATGCCCGCCGCAACCGCCTTGTAGCGTTCTTCACGCTCCGCGACCCGATCCATGACCGCCTGATACCGCATTCTGACCGCAGGCACATCGCGCACCATTTTCAGCGCAATTGCATCGATCTGTTTGCGGTACGGCGCGTAATCGGGATGCTTATACCCTGCGCGGCCGCGCACCTTCGGCAGGACCTTTGCAAGCGCGATCAGATCGTTCGCGATCTCGCGCTTGACCTCTTTGGGGGATGCTTGCCTTAAATATTTGCTCAGGTTGTCGCGGACGATATGCACGTCGTGCTGATGCCCCGAAAAATACTCCTCGAACAATTCCAGCCCGTCCGCCAGCGCCTGTTTTCTGATACTCCCGACGCGGGTATAGGACGTGCCGCCCTTAGCGTTCGGATGCGGCGCTTTCTCCCAAAACGCGAATTGGATATGTTTGATCCCGCTCGTGCTGTCATCGTGCCAGCCCGCATACCATTCCACGTTCTTGGCTTTAAGGTGCGTCATATTCAGGAACCTGTCAAAATTGGCGTTCATAAACTCCATCGCGGCGAACTTGCCCGCAAGGAGCTTATCCCCTATCTCTTTCCGCGGCGAGATCACGCCGTGCCAGATGATGCTCTTCGTCTTTTTCAACTCGGCGCGGAGATCTTCGAGTGCCTTGCCTTCGATCGCGCCATGCCGCCCGAACACACCCGTCCCCGACGGCGCATGACCGCCCGCTTCACCCTTGCCCGCAAATGTACCCTGCCGCGAGACATAATCCATGAAATTGCCATGCGACGGGAGCTGCGCAAACTGCTCGTCGTGCGATTCCGCCTTCTCCGCATACTTTCCCATGCGCCCCGCGTAGTCGATATGGTCTCCCGAGAACCACGCCCGCTCCTCCATATACGCCATCCGTTTTTCGCCCTTCATGCCCGTCGGCGGGCTTGCCTTCGTGAATGCCATGAGCATGACGACGTTCGTTGACGATGATCCTGCCATTTCGCACCTCGTTTTTTCTTGTGTCTTTTGCGTCCGCCAAGCCCCTGCGAGGCTTGGCGGACGCCCGCTGAAATTTGCAGCGCCTATTCAGGCAGGCGCGCCGCCTGAGCGCCTAGCCTCGCGGCAATGAGCGCCGCCCACAGACTCGGTTACAGCAGTTTCATGAGTTCGTTCATACGATCCTGATAGTACTCCGAAAGCACCTCGTACTTCCCGCCCGCAAGATCGCTTCCGTTTGTCCGCGCACCGCTTAGAGCAAGTTCCCGTTCGCGGAATAACCCTACGAGAAGATTAAACGTCATGGTCATCTGCACAGACAGCTCGCGGATGACCGCTGTCTGCTGTTTGAGCGCCTTTGTCATATCGTACTCTTGCTTTTCGCTATTCCCGTTTTTCCCCGCGCGGCCCGTGAGTACGGGCAGCGCAAGTTCGATGCACCTACTGACAATTTCCGACTTGGATTCAAAGCTGCCAGTGCGAACTAATTGCTCCATTTCCGTGAGCAGCTCCTCATCATAAACACGCGCATAAATCCTTACAGACGGTTTCTCAATTTTCCGCACTCCTGAACCTCCATGTATAGCAAAAATCCCGAAAATTTACGTCAGGCAAGATAAGAAGGTGCCACAAGTGCCGATTTTTGCAACTTTTAATATATACTTTGTATATATTAAGTCTCTGCCACAAGTGTTCCGCATTTGTGGCACTTATGTGGCACCTCGTTTTTCGCTAAAACGGAAACCGTTTTGCGAGCGGCCGACTGTCGTCGGCGAAGATCTGTACCCTACCTGATACGCATCTTGATCCTGCGGCGAACGAGCAGCAAGATCACAAGTACAACGGCTGCGCCGCCCACAGCGAACAGCGTGATCGCGCCTGCATTGAAGGTAAAATCCTTTTGGAATTCATACTCTGCAACGTTCCCGAGCGCGTCCGTGATAACTACTTTGTATTGCCCGTTCGCGCTCTGAGCATCCGTGCTGTACGGAACCGAAACGCCGTTATAGAACACCTCGATCGAGCACGCGCTCTTGTTCGCCGCAATCGTAAAATCGCTCTTGAGATTAGGAATCCGCGCGCCGCTCGCATACTCCGTTCCGTTAAGGACGAGGGCGGGCAGGAGCGTATCGACAATGAACGTGAATATACCTGTGCGCCCGCCGCGGCGAAGCGTAAGCGTATATTCCCCATCCTCCGTCACGACGATCTTATCGCCTTCGACGTATTCCTCTTCTGCCAATGTCACACCGTCACGGACTAACTTGTAGGTGCTGTCGCGCGGGATAGTATACTCGAACTTCGCCGTGTACGGATTGCTCTTGATCTCGAACGTCAGCGTAACGACATTCCCAAGCTCATCCGTGAGTGTAAGAGAATAACTGCCGTCCTCGCTGAATCGGTATGCGCCGTTTTCCGCTTTCGTCTCGAACACCGCCCCGTTTCTCATCGCCGAAACATTTGCCGTCTGCCTGAGCGTAAGCGTGACGTCATCCGCCGTCATGAACGCATCCGGAATGCTGAGCGAATACTCGATCGAGCGACGGATCCGGAAAGAAACCGTGGCGGTATTGCCGAGCGCGTCCGCAAGCGTGAGCTGATAACTTGCTTCCGAATCGAATGTATTGAGCGTATCAAGCACGAAGTTATTTGCTTTGCGTCCGTCCGTCATAAGTTTGTAGCTGTCCACATCCGAGAGATCGTCAAGTATGACCGCAACGTCATCTTTGGTAACACTTGCATCCGTCGAAAGCTCGAACACAGGTGCAGTGCGGTCAATGGTAAACATGACCGTCATGACGTTCCCCACGCCGTCTGTGAGCGTCAGGATATACTTCCCCTCATCGCTGATGCGAAGCGCTCCGTCTGTCGCTGAAACGCTGTACGGCGCGCCGTCACGGGTACAGTCGAGCGAAAGGCTTTCACCGAACTCGAAATCAATATATCCTTTGCCCGAAATATGATCGCTCATCGTGCGCACATACCCGCCGTCGATCCACGCCTCGGCAAGCACTTCGGAATCCAGCGTGAACGTGATCGTCACTTCTGTTCCCGCAATGTCCCTCGCCGTGATCTCGTACATGCCCTGGCCCGAAAGCACCGTACCGTTTTTATAGATATGGCTGAACCCGTTGCCCACGCGGTAACGGATAACGACGTCATCTGCGTTGCATTCGATATACACGGCTGAATTTACAAACGCACCGTCCGGAACAATGCTTCCCGCCGTCGTCACAACATAGATCTGCGGCGGCACTTTGGCGACCGTGAACGACTTTCTGACGGTGTTCCCGAGCACATCTGAAATTTCCAGCGTGTACTCGCCCCAATCTGCAAACACATACTCCGTCTTGCCCGTCAGCTCAGATGTATACTTTTTGCCTGCCGCAACGTGCGTAAGGACAATGACCGCGCCCGCCTCACCTACCGTAACGGTGACTGCGTCCGTATCCCGCTCCCCCGCCGTCACGGTAACTTCGGGCGGGGTTACGTCATGACAGATCGCGAACCGCTCCTCGTTGCCGACGGAATCTTTCAGAATGAACTTATATATCCCGTCCGCGAAAATAATCTGCCCGCTCTCATACCCGAAAGACTCACCGTCCTTTTTAGCCTGTATAGTAATGTCTGCCCCGAACGTTACCGCAAAATCCTGCGTTGCGTTCAGCCGTTCATTCATCCACACGGGTTCGATCTCCGTGCCGTCCGCAGCAGTCAGTTTGTAGAGGATCGTCCGCGTAATTGTCACCGTCACGCTCACGACGTTCTTGGCTGCGTCCGTGATCCTGACCGTATATGTCCCTTCATCCATGAGCACTGTCTTAGCGGTGTAAGTCCTGGACTGTCCGTTGGGCAGTGTTACGCGCGCCGCAGCGTCGCCGTCGTCCCATACGATATACACTGACTTATTGGTGCTCCCGCCGTCGGCGATCTCCGTCCCGTCCGTCGTCAATATCTCTGCCTTCGGCGGTTTCTTGGCAATGCCGAACGTTTCCGTCCTCGCATTCCCGAGCATATCTTTGAGCGTGATCTCGTACATGCCCCATACGGAAAACGTCATCTCGTCTGCAAGCTCGATGCTGTAAGCCTTTCCGTCTTTACGCACCGTCATCGAATTGACGTCCCCGCTCTCCACTTCGACCGTGACGGACGAATACTCATCCGCCCCATGTCTGATCTCTATCTCGGGCGCGGTCTTATCGATCACGACCGTCACTATCGCCTGATTGCCGACGCCGTCTGCAAGTGTGATCTCGTACGCACCCTCGGTGACGTACTCATAATTGAATCTCGGGACATCAACCTTCGCTCCGTCGCGAAAAATGCCCATTTCAAGCCATTCGTCGTTGACGACGGTAAATCCTCCGCGGACATACCAAACGCCGCCCTGTTCGGTATTAATGCCGTTAAAATCGATCTCGTATTTTACCGCCGTGTCCATTGTGATCCTGTAAGTTACGCTGTTGCCGACGTCGTCCGTGAGCGTGATCGTATACACGCCGTCCTCCGTCAGAAGTTCGCCCGCGGTATACGTCTTGGATAAGCCGCCGTCGATCTGATACCGCACGCGCTCCACATCGGTATCATTCCATACGATGCGGAATCCTGTCTGCGTTGTCGTATCCCATGCGATCGAAATACCCTCTTCGTTTTCGGCTGACGCCTTCGGCGCAGCCGTATCCATCGTAAATCGCACGATCACATAGGTATTCGGATCGCTCTTGACGTACAGTTTGATCTCCCATGTTCCGTTATTTTCTTCGGAAGCGATGATTTCAAGCTCCTGCCCGTTGGTAACGGAATTTGCAGGCAGCGTCACACGCTCGCCATCCTTATACACTTCGTATCCCGCACTGTTCTCGAATGTCAAGGACGCATTCTTCCGCGTCTTACTGCCGTCGCTCACGCCGGAAAGCGTATATTTGGGCAATCCTTTTGCGAACACGATCTCTTCCGATTCCGTCACATTCCCGAAACTGTCTTCGAACCGAACGGTGTACACGCCGCCGAGCACGAACGTATAGCTCCATACATCCTGCTCGATATACACCGTGTTCAAAATCTTACCGTCAACGATCTCGTTGTACTCCCCGGCGGGCAGACGTTCGCCGTAACGGTAAATCGCAAACCGCACGATAGACGAATAGCTGTTTGCATTCGCAAACGATATCGTGATATTGCGGTTGTCGCCCGTGCCGCGGATCTGCGTCGATACGCGCGGAGCGCCGCCGTAGATCGTGAATACATAGTCAAACACATTCCCCGTGCGATCGTACAGTTTCAGATGATATTCTCCGCCCGCAGTAAAATGCCCGTCCGCACCGAATGTCAGCTCTCCGAGATCGCTCATCCTGACGCTCGTTCCGTCCGGCAGAAGTACTACTGCCGTCACGATCTCATCCGCATTATCCAGGATTTTGCTGACAACCAGCGATATCAGGTTCGCATCGATTTGGGAATTGGACGAAAGCTCCCTCTCTCCCGACATCAGCTCCGATTGCAGGTCACCTTTTTCGTCTGTATATGCGTGATAATATGTGTACTGCGCGAGGAATGACGGCGGCGTGCGGTCGAGATATACCTGATAGGTTACCTTATTCCCGACCGAATCTGTCTCTGTCACGGTGTAAACGCCGCCCGCAGCGCCCGACGAACTGACAGATGAAATCAGCCCCATGAAATTCATTGCCCCATTCGGCGCGCCGTCAAAGACAACTCTCCCGTTATGCTCGATCCGCAGCCCTGCCGTCGTGGAATATGAAAACGTGCGTCCATCCGCAGCGAACGTATAGTTCTCGTCGCGGAATACATAGTCGCCGCCGATCCTCTGCACGCCGTCCGGCGTCAATCCGGAAAGCGCTTCTGCATCCATGATCACGGTATTCGCTCCGATATACGGCGAGCTCAGGGACGGAACGCTGTATTCACTCACATACATGGCGGCGTATTTTGCCAGCGCCTGATAAAATTCCTCCATCGTCGCCTTGGCTCCCGCGACATCGCCGTATGTCGTCGTCGCCGCATGGTTATTTATCTGATAGTATGTGTACGTCCCGTTCCCGTTGTCCGTTACCGCCTCTTCCATTTCGACTTCGATCATGAACCGCAGCGCATTTTCATAACACGAAAAAACATATGTGTTTGTATTTTTCCATGTCCCGGGATAACTTGACGGCTTACCGTCTTTCCCCGTCGCGGCAACCGCGATCGATCGCATATACGGGATTTTCACCCGATATGTCCCGGAACTCAGATACCCCGTGCTTCCGATCGTTGCCTTGTTATACTCCGTCACGCTGCCGATGACCGCAAACGTACACGACCTGCTGTTCCCCGCCTCATCCGTCAGCACGATCGTATAGATCCCGTTCTGTAACCCGTCCCCCAACGATACATCGAAATCGCGCACTTCTCCGACCATGATCCCGTCGACCGAGACGGTGATCGATCTTTTTTGTGCCGCTACGGTCACGCCGGGAAAATTATCCTCGTACCGCAGCACAGGTGTACCGCCATACGTCCGTTCGCCTGCGGTCTCCGCCCCGATAAACAGATACGGTGCGGTCTTATCGATCGTGAACGTATAGCTTGTGCTGTTCCCCGCACTGTCCGTGATCTTGATAAGATAATTCCCTTCCTGCGAAAACTTCGTATTCACAGCTGCCGTCAAATTTGTCTCCGTCGGGAACGTGTCGTCTGCGGAACAGGCATACGTCACGCTCAGCCTGTCATTTTCATTGGCGCGCTGTCCCGATACTCCCGTAACGCTTGTATCCCATGACACCGTTACATTGCCGTTCGTGTACCCGCCGTCCGATACGCCGTTCAAAAACAATACGGGCGCGGAATTGTCGATCGTAAACGTATAACTTGTGCTGTTTCCCGCGTGGTCGGTCACCGTCATGCAGTAATTCCCCGCATCCGTCAACGTCTGACCGGTATAATCCGTTGCGGCGGTTGATGGAAACGAGCCGCCCGTATTATAGCTGTATTTAACGGACGCTACGCCCATGTTATCCGAACCTGCCGCTTTCACCCCGCTCTGTGTAAATCCACCGCTCGTTGCTCCGTCAAGGGACAACGTCGGCTCGGTCTTATCAATAAAGTAATAATACTGCGCACGGTAACCGATCTTCGGCTCGACCCAAAACGAATGTTGTCCTTCACTTGATACGGTGACCGATGTTCCGGATTGAAGATTTCCGTCGAGATACAGCTCCGTCCCGCCCATTGCCGTGAACGTGATCGCCTCGTTGGTATATGCGCCGACAGACAGCGGCGTCCCGCCTGCTGTCTCAGCGCTTCCCATCCCTGCCGCATTTCCCGTATTCGCGCCGTTGCCGTATGTAAACTCATATTCGACCTTTTGCGCGTTCACAGGTCCCGCATCATATCCGAGACACCACAATACCGCTTTATATTCCCCTGGCTCATTTACCGTAAGCGTCAGCGATTTATTCCCGTTCGACGGATTCGTCGTGTCGTCTCCCGTTGCCAGAAAATCGCTCCACTTTGCTCCGACCGGCACATCGACGATCACTTTCTTTGTTTCCTCAAAATCCTTTTTAATGTCCGTCTCGTCGTTGATTCTTCCCGATCCGTATTTTGCGCCGCCAAGTGCAAAATGCCGTCTGACGAGACCGAATGCCTGCGTCGGCGTATAGAGCTGATATACCCCGTTTCCGTCTTTTCGATAAACAGCCGCCGTAGAGAGCGAATAGGTATCCGCCCCCCACATATTGCCCAATCTGTCTGCACTTACGCTGTACGTCACTTTCAGAATATACGTCGATTGAGAATCGTACATATAATTCGGATATGTATAGCTGACATATATCGACGCATTCTCGTAAATTTCCCGCCCGTTATCCACAGGCTTTAAGAGCGTTGGCCCGACTGAACCGCTCGATGCCACCGCAGCATCTGCCGTCTGTCTCTGCATGGGCGAGAGCAACATACTCCCTGCCACTGCTGCGGCAAACAGCACAAAAAACAATATGACCGATAAAAATGCCTTCCGTCTTGTCATTCCTGCGTTCTCCCCGCCGTCTGACCGACAGCCTGCAGATATTCCGTTTTTAATTTTGCTGCTTCGTTCATCAGCGTAAGTTTCATGTCCGAGCGCAGCGCGTCGATGAGCGCTTCCAATGTCTCCGTATTCTCCATGACGTCGTCCGTAAATTCCAGCCCGTACGGTTTTGCAATATCATTCAGCCGTTCCGTGAGCGCCGCGAGCGTCTCGGGCAGCGTTTGTTCCGGAATTTTGTTCTCCTGCCGTTTTATCGCTCCGCCGTCTTCCGTGTCCGCCATTGCCTCCTCATAATCCGCGATGATCGCCTTCGCCCGCGCCTTGAAATCAAACAGCACCGCGTCCTCATCCAACGCACGGGGCGTGAACAATTCTTCGGGCGTTTCCCCGAGCGGGAATACCTTTGACTTGAAATACGGCGTAAACGTACCGAGCGTCGGGGAGTATCCCTGATTGATCACGACCACGTTTCCCATATCGTGCTTGTTATTAAGCAACGTCAGCTCTCGCGGATACATGAGCGGACGCTCCTTCACCGATTCGTTGAAACTGTGCTCCACGGCGTGTTTTCCGCCTGTTACGCTTGCCGATAGTACCGTGTAATTCCCCAACTTTTCTGAAAACTGCTTACACGTCTCGTTGTCCTTCGACCCAATAAATACTTCCGTGTTACAGTTCCCGAAAATCGTCCGCGCCAGCTCCTGTCCGTATTTATCGATGATCTGTGAATATGACTGAATGACGGGGATCTGTATTATGCCACGCGACCGCCCAACCGTGTACATACTTTGCACGCCGTCGATCTTCGGCATGTTCCCGTACTCATCCATCATGAAAAACACCCGCCGTTTGAGCGACCCGCCGCTTTCCACCGCCTTCTCCACAAGTTTTTTGTAGCACTGCGAGATGAACAGCGACCCCAATGGATGACGTCCCTCTTTTTCGTCGGGAAGCATCAGATAGACTGCCGTCGGCTGCTCGTCCAGCTCCTTTACATCGATCTCGCTGTCTGACGTCATGTTGCAGATCCCGCGGTCATTGAACATCTGAAGTTTCTGCTGTACGGACGACATATAGCTTCCCTGTTGCTGCTGCGGAGCCACGAGCACGATTTCCGCACTCGTTACCGCACGGCTCTTCTTATCACGGTACTGGAAATATGCAATGAGATCCTGATAGCCCGCGCCCGCGTGGGTACAGATCTGATGCAGGTTATAAAAATTGAACTTCTCTTCCGTCATGCCGACATCATCGGGCGACATGCCGTCTTCGAGCATCGCCATCACAACGCCCTGGATCAGCCCCTTCGCCCCCTCGTCCCAGATCGGGTCTTTGGCCGATGTGATCGGACAGAGCGCCGCAACGATATTTATGATCTCTTCATACGCCTCGTCCTCCAACCGCTGGATCTCTGCTCGGGCAGCACTGTCAATTGCATCGCCGTCATACTCCCGCCCGTTCAAACGATATGTCGGGATTCCATGCGCCGTTTGCATTGTAATCTTATCGAGCACGCCTTGCGCTTCGCGCATTTTTACCCAGGCATACTGCAATGGATTCCAACGGATCGAGCGTTCAGGATGTCGGAAATCAAGCGTCAGAATCTTGTAGCCATGTTCCCTCAGGTACCATGCCGTCTTTTCATGCAGTTCGCCTTTCGGGTCCGTGAACAAAAATGACGGGCGCGTCGCTTCCGTCGTCAATGCAAGCGCTTTGATCGACGGAATGATATAACTTGACGTCTTGCCGCTCCCCGTTGTACCGATGACCAACGTGTGGATCGTTTCGGGGGAGAATATCGTGCGCATTTTTCCCTTTCCGCGTTCTTCCATATTCAAAATGATTCCGCTTTCTGCGTCGCGCAGCTCGTCAATCGAGTTATAAATCCGGTATCCGTTCTGAGCCATTTCGCGCATCGTCTGAAAATGCGAATTTTCAAGGTTACCGTCTATTCCGCGTTTCGCGTTTTTCAGCCGCCGCATCACATAGTGCTGTTCAAGCTGAAAACGCATCACAAGCGCAAGCGGCACAAATCCGACCAGCGCGACCAACAGCGTTGCGATCAGCACATACCTGTGATTCATGGCATATAAAATACCGCTGAACCCTACACCGAGGACGATACAACCCACGAGCACGCAGATCACATATGACACGATCGCATCTGCAAAAAACCAAATCGCATAATCCAAGAGCGAGATCCTAAGATCTAATATTTTGCCCCGTGTAAACATTTTTTTCTTCATATACCTTCTCCCGATCACTTATTTCCTTATCGTGGCCTGATTCCGTCTCATGCGTCTCGATTGCAACTTCGTCTTTGTTCACCTGCAAACGCGCATTGATCTCGTCAAGCTCCCTTTGAAGTGCCGAAAGCTCTTCTTCCCGCTCAAAGGGTTTCTCGGCTTGGTTTGTACTCTCGGCGATCTGATTTTTCAGAAAAGCAACACGGTCTTGCGTATTCTTTTCTGCATCAGGCAGCCCTTTATACAAATTTCCGATCCTTGTCAGATTCCCGCGGGCACTCAGTCCTGCATCGGTGCGATAACACCCCTCGCCCGTAAGCATGAGTTCCTGCCCGACAGCTGCGCCCGTAAATGATTGCGCCGTACGCATAGCGATTTTCATACCGCCGTACATTCCGATCGTCTGTCCGTTCGGTGTTTTTTCGCAGACCTCCCTGAAATGCTCTGCTGCCTCGTCGGTCATGGTGTCGTAAATCTTGCCGTCAAGTTCCAAAACAGGAGTTTCCGTATACCCTTCCATGTCCGCTTTGAGCTGCGCGAGCCTGTTTTCGGCTGCGGCCAGCTCCTGCGGCAACTCGATCGAGACCCGCCTGCGCAGCGCAGACTGCGTTTCCGCATGCTTTTGTTTGAGCATTTGCAGGTTTTTAATATCGGATATAACCTGCATCTGCCGCAAAAAGTCCGGATTCGCCGTGGCGATCGCCTTGATCTGCGCGTACGACATTGTCGTATCGTCAATATCGCTCGCCTCGCGTACGCTCATATCACCCTTGTTTATCTGCGAGATGAACCGCTGTTTGTTCTCCAAGATCTGATACGAATAGCTGTCAAACGTCCTTTCCGTAACGTAGGTATGTATCTCGACTCGCTCATTCATATTTCCCTGACGGATGATGCGCCCCTCGCGCTGCTCCATATCCGCGGGGCGGTACGGCACGTCCAGATGGTGCAGCGCTTTGAGCCGTTTTTGGAAGTTTGCCCCCACGCCGCATTTCTGTGTACTTCCAAGAAGGATTCGGATTTTCCCTTCATTCATCGCCTCAAACAGTTTTTCCCGCTTCGCGTCTGTATCCGCATCGTGGATGAAAGCGATCTCTTCCGCATTCACGCCTGCGGCGATAAGTTTTTCACGGATGTCGCGGTACACGCTCCACTCGTTCCCCTTTGGCGTACTTTGATCGCAGAAAATGACCTGCGTCCCCTTTTCTTGTGCTGTCTGCTGATAGATGTCATGGGCAATCCGAACGCATTCATTGACCTTTGTTTGCGGCTCGTCCTTAGCAGACGGGTCGTAACACCGTGGATCGAGCGCAAGTTTCTTCCCGTCCGACGTGAGTTTCAGCATATTATCCCGCGACGGGTCTACACCGCCGCGCTCAATCGCCGCGCCGCGGGCGATGATCTCGTCGTTGTATTCCAGGATCTGTTCCGTTGCCGGCAATGTATGCGTGATGCGTTCCGCTTCCGGCACAGGAAGATTCAGCATTTCCGCCGTCTTTACGTCGGCAAACTTGCGATACATAAGCTGCAACTCAGGCAAGTTCACAAAACGTGAGAACCGCGTCCGCGGGCGCACACCATCGCCCGACGGCTTCAATTCCAACGACGTCACCGTCTCCCCGAACGTGTTCGCCCAAGCGTCAAAAAACTGCACACCCGCCCTCTGCAAATCGTTTCTTCCGAGATAGGACTGCATCGTATACATCTCCGCCATACTGTTGGAGATCGGCGTACCCGTTGCAAAAACGATGCCTTTGTCCATACCATCGTGCAGTTCCGAAAGATACTCAATCTTCATCTCCATATCGAACGCACGCTCGCTGCCGCTTGTAGACAGCCCCGCAACGTTTCGCATCTGCGTGACAAGCTCCTTATTCTTGTACGCGTGCGCCTCGTCAACGAAGAGATAATCCACGCCGAGCTGTTCAAACGTAAGGAGGTTATCCTGCCGTTTCTCGATCTTATCCATGACAGACTTGACTTTCGCCTCGCACCGTTTTTTCGCCTCGGCAAGCGCTTTCACCGTCAGCCGACCGCCTTCGCGGTAATATCCGCGCTCCTTTACTTCGCTCAATGCGCGTTCGATGTGCTCTTTTTCCGCTTCCAGCTTTTGCAGCTGCCGTTCGGGCGAGACCGGAATTTTAGAGAATTGCGATTCGGAGATTACAACCATATCCCAATTCCCCGCAGCGATCTTTGAAATGAACCGACCGCGATTCTTTTTTTCAAACTCGTCCTTTGTCGTAACAAGGACTTTCGCCTGCGGATACAGCGTCTTGATCTCCTTTGCCCATTGCCCGATGATGGCGTTGGGTACGACAAACATAGGCTTTGCCGCAACGCCGTATTCTTTGAGTTTCATCGCACCCGCGATCATCTCGTACGTCTTGCCTGCGCCGACGCTGTGGTGCAGAAGTACGTTCCCGCCCGCAGCGATCCGCGCAACCGCGTCCTTCTGATGCTCCCGCAGCCGCATCATTGCATTCATGCCGTCAAAAGTCAGAAACCCGCCGTGATATTCCGGAAGAACGGTATTATTGAACCGCTCGTTATAGATGCGCTCGTACTTTTCTTTCCGGCGCGGATCCGCCCACAGCCACTTGCCGAACTCCTCCTGCATGGCGCGCAACTTTTCCCGCGCCATTGCCGTTTCTGCCTGGTTCGTCACCTGCCGCTCTTTGCCGTCCGCATCCCGAACCTTGTCGTAAACGGTGGGCGTACGGCTGTTGAGCGCGCAGTCGAAAATATCGAGCGCGTTCATCCGCTCCGTCCCCCACACTGACCGCGCCTCGACGCGGTGACGGTAACCGGGCTGCGCATGAACATACCATTGCCCGTTATAGCTGCTGTATTCAATGCCGTCCGATGAGTATTTGCGGATATATCCATCATTTGCAACCAAATGCTCTAAAAAATTCCAATAATCATCCGCTTCCACCCATGTTGCACCCATGCGCGCGCGGATCTCATTGCTTGTAAGCGGTTTGGGCTGAACGCTCACAAGAGATTCTTCGTTATGCGTAAGACGGGCGCGGAGCGCGTCTTGCTCTTCCGGCTCCGACGCGCTCAAAGCTGCAAGCGCCGAGCGACATGTTTTCAGCTTTTCCACCACGTTCCCCGAAAGATACTCGTCCCGCGTGCGCCAGCCCGTATATCGGTCTGCTCGTCCCGCATAGATATCGGCGGGCGTGATCTCCTGAAAAATGTGTTCCTTCAGCTGAGCGATAACATCCTCGTACCCAAGCCCCGTCAGTCGTTCGATATACCGTATATCCACGCCGCCCAGATGATTGCGGCTCAGATCGACCGCCTCGAACACATCGTTTGTATGCGTCTTTTTCTCGGCACGCCGGATCGTCCGCTGCGTAAAGATCTCTGTCTTTTCCGCCGTCTTCGTCTCTTTGTCGTAGTTTTCCAAAGTCGAGACGAGCGAATAATCGTTATCGCCGCGGAATAGGACTTCGTTTTGCGGCGCTGTCAGATAGCCGTAATTCTTTACGAACGCGTCATACTGCGCGTTCAGCTGAGCCTGCTTTTCCGCCAAAGCTTCATCGCTGCACCCGTCTACTTGGATCTGTATCAGCCCGTTTACGGTGTTGCGGAGCGTGATATACGCCTGCACGCGCTTGAACATGGACTGCGTGAGTTCGCCCTGCAATTGCTTGCTTTGCGGCTCCCACCGCTCCGCGCCCGCTTTGATATATACGCGGCTGCCGTCGAGAACGTAGTTATAATCTTTCCCCGCAAGCTCCGTTTCATCCCGATATTCGGCAGAAACTCTATCCGCCGCACGGTATACCCCCTGCGGAAGATCGGATACGGCGCTTTTGAGCTGCTCCCGAAGATCTTCCGCATTTGCTTTTACGGTGCGTTCATCGCCAAATCGTCCGCTTACCCGCGTGAACGTGCCGAGAACGTGCTCAGGATATTCGTCAAAATGTGCATTCAGCGTGCCTAATCCGTCTGCCTGCGGAACGGCGCGCACCCACGGCTCTTGCTCCGCCTCCTCCGCGGAAAGTTCTTCTTCCCGCTTTCGGAAAAACAGAATATCCGTTACAGTTTCCGTACCCGCATTTCCGCCAAACGTATTGTCCGGCAAACGGTATGCGCCCAAAAGCTCCGCACGTTGCGCAAAATATTTGCGCGCACGATCATCCGCTTTATCCATCGTCCCGCTTGATGTCACGACTGCCATCACGCCGCCCGCGCGCAGCTCGTCTAATCCCTTGGCAATGAAATAATCGTGAATGAGGAAATTCTCACGCGCGTATGCGCTGTCATAAAGCTTGTAATTCCCGAACGGCACGTTCCCGACAACGACGTCGTAACCGTCTTTCTTCACGGCAATGTCTTCAAATCCGCTGTTTTTGATCTTCGACTCGGGATAGAGCGCTTTTCCGATCTGCGCCGTCAGTCCGTCAAGTTCCACACCGTCAAACCTGAGTTTCATTTCCTCGGGCGCGCAGCCGATGAAATTCCCCGTCCCGCAGGACGGCTCCAATACCTGCGCATCTCGTACGCCGAGCCGCTCTAATCCCGCATAGATCCCGTCGATGACTGCCTTCGGCGTGAAGTGCGCATTCAGCGTACTCTCCTTCGCACCCTCATACTCATGTTTGGTGAGGAGACTTTTCAGTTCGCCGCGTTCCTGCGCCCAACCTGCCTTACCCTCATCGAATACTTCTGCAAGCCCGCCCCAGCCCACATACTTTGCAAGGATTTCCTGTTCATCCGACGTTGCCGGTCTTTTCTCCGAAACAATTTTTTGTACCGTGCGGATAGCGGCAATATTATCCCGTACACGCACTTTCGGCGGACGCGTCTCAAAATCCGCATCCGTCATGCGGTAATTTTGCAGCGGGACTGCGGTATCATTTTTTCGTACACTTTCCTGCAGCTCTGCAGAAGGTGTGTTTTCGGCAAGCTCATCCCAAATATCTTCATAGTTCGGACAATATTTGAGATAGAATGTAAGGTCAACTCCGTTTTCCAAACGTTCGATCTCGGCGACTTCTTCCCGCTCGGAGAGTCTGCTCAGGATCATGCGCTCATTTTTACGGACAAATTCCTCATCCTCGCCAAACTCGTCAAAATATGTCACCCAACTGCTGTCGTTGGTGTTCTGCGTACCGTTCTCCACCATCCCGCTGACGATACTTTCGATTTTAGCGAGCTTCGCCTTATCTTCGTCCGAAAGATAATCGTTCGCGTCAATGAGATCGGCGATCCGCACCGCGACTTCGTTCCATTTCAGGAATGTATCAACGATTTTCTCGCCATGCTCCCCTAAGTACGACATACGGATGCCTTTAGCATCATGATCGCTGTTGTCTCCGCCGTACCTGCCGAACCCGCCGACTCCGTATTCGTCTTTCAGAAAACGGGCAAACTCTTCGGTAGTCGGATTCTTTTGATACTTTTCATAGATACGGATTCGTCCGTCCTCAAACCCGCTCCCACATTTCAGGACACGCTCGATAAGCTGATTTTTCCCGCTTTTTTCGGCGGATGCGGCAACGTCGAAGAGCGTGGCCACTTTTTTTGCACGCTCTTTAATGCCCTTCTGCTGCGTCGCCTGAACGACTTCGGGCGCATGCGCCTTGATGAGCCGTGGCTCCTGCCCTTCGTCTAAGACGAGCACGTCGTGCTTTGCAAGCAACTTTTCAAAATACGCCTGTGCGGAAAAGAAAGGGAATCCGCACATCGGCACGCGCTCTTTGAGACCAACGTCACGGCTCGTAAGTGTCAGTCCCGCCTCTTCCGCAGCCGTCACCGCTCCGTCGCCGAATACCTCATAAAAATCACCGACCCGCACGGCACATACCGCGTCGGGGTTTTCCGCCTGCGCGGCGGCATACGCCGCATAATACGGCGTTACTCTCCCGCGCAGAACGGTTTGATGATCTCTTCGAAGATCCTCTCCTCGATCATGCTCTCGTACATCCGCCGATGGCTGATCCGCTCGATCGGGTCGTTCGTCTGCGGCCGCTCGTAC
>CALVMN010000017.1:0-33501 GCA_944346365.1 Candidatus Gallimonas merdigallinarum | reverse complement strand
TGACGCTCGTCAAAGAATAAATTGCATAAAGGCGCGCGCCCGCTGCAAAATGCAGCGGGCGCGCTTTTTGGTATCAAAGAAAAAACGCGCGAAATGCGCGTGGATAACGATTTTTTTTGTGAGTTATTTCGTCAGGCGGCGGAGCGCGTCCGCATACACCGCGAGGAGCATCTCCACGCGCGCGACGGTGATATACTCGTTTGCCTGATGCACGACGGGTTCGTCGTCCTCCATTTCGGGACCGAACGCAACGCCGCATTTCAGCGCGCGGGCGTATGTGCCGCCGCCGATCGCCACAGGCTCGGCTTTCCGCCCCATGTACGTCTCGTAAGCGGCAAGCAGCTCGCTCACGAGTTTGCCGTCCTTTTCCTGCATGAGGGGCGCCTGATGACGCAGCGTTTCGTACTTCACGCCCATTTCGGAGAGCTTCTCCGTGACCGCCGAGAGGGGCAGCGTCGCGGGATAGCGGATATCGCATACGACCTGCAATTCGCCCCTGCGGTACTTGATGAGGTCTGGCGAAAGGGTGAGGTAACCCGTCTCGTCGTGCAGCTTTTTCAGTCCGTATTTGTCGCGAAACAGGCAGTCCAGAATGCGCTTTACATCCGAGCTCTTGTTTTCAAAGTAGGAGAGCATCGGTTCGATGGCGTTCACGCCGAGTTCGGGCGTGGACGCGTGCGCCGATTTTCCGTGCGCGATCAGCTTTTTGTTTCTGATCTCGAACCCGAACTCCCGCGCGCGGGTCACGGTGAGGGTGCGGGGCGTCGCCTCGCAGCGGTCGCACACCATGTTGTAGCTCTCGCCGCCCTCAAAGAAGATGAAGGGCGCGTCGCTGACGGGAAAGTGCAGGCGGACGTGCAGAATGCCTTTCTCGGCATAGATGACGGGAAACCCGCCGTCCGGCGAGAACCCGACCTCGGGCATGGCTGCCGCTTTTTCGTAGTGCTCGATACATGCCCAGCCGTTTTCCTCGTTGCAGCCTACGATGAGTTTGATCGTCTTACTGGGTTTGAACCCCGCGTCTTTGAGCGCTTTCATGGCGTAGAGCGCGCAGAACGCGGGGCCCTTGTCGTCCATCGCGCCGCGCCCCCAGATCCTGCCGTCCGCAATTTCGCCGCCGAACGGGTCGCGCGCCCAGCCGCTGCCCGCGGGAACGACGTCGAGGTGGGCGAGCACGGCGAACGATTCCTCGCCTTCGCCGAAGAGGACTTCGCCCGCGTAATTATCGTAATTGCGCGTCTCGAATCCGAGCCGCTCCGCCGTGTCGAGAAAGTGTTTCAGACAGTCCGCCGCACCCTGTCCGAAGGGCATATCCTGAATCGGGTCGGCGAGAGAGGAGTCAAAACGAATGCTCTCGGAGATACTTGTTACGGTTTGCTTCAAAAGATCGGTCATACAGCTTCTCCAAAAATTTTCACGGTCATTGTAACATACCCGCATTTCATTTGTCAAATAAATCGTCGGAAACAACGCGCGGGCGCGCGAAAAAGTCGGGAATTGCGCAAAAAACAGCATAAAATCGAGTGTTTTTTCATGCAAAAATCATAAAAATATGTTACAATATGGATTAAGGGGCGTCATCATGCACGAGGGACACAGACAGCGTATGCTCGAACGCCTTTTGAAGGCGGATACGTTGCAGGATCACGAACTGTTGGAGATCCTGCTTTTCAACGCTGTCCCGCGGAAGAATACCAATCCTCTGGCGCATGAACTTCTTTCCGCGTTCGCGTCGCTCGACGGCGTGTTCGGCGCGGAATTTGAGGAGCTTTTAAGCGTAGACGGCGTCGGAAGAGAGACGGCGGCGTATTTAAAGTGCGTCGGCCTCTGTTTCGAGCGCATGGGGAAGCGCAAGCGGGAACTGCCCAAATTCTTCAATGTGCGCGGTTTTTCCGAGTTCGTCTCCGAGCGGCTCGCTCCGCTCGACTGCGAGGCGCTGGAACTGTTCTGCATCGACGCGAACGAACGCATCCGTTTCGGCAAGCGGTTCAGTGCGGGCGATACGCAGCGGGTGCGCGTCGAACCGGAAGAGATCAGCCGCTTTCTTGCGACGCACCGTCCCGCGGGGCTGGTGGCTGCGCACAATCATCCTGCTTCGCCCGCCGTCCCGTCCGATACGGACGATCGTTTTACCGCGCAGCTGCAAATGCTCTGTTCGCTGAACAACGTGCGGCTGTATGACCATATCATCGTCGGAACGGACGGAACGTACAGCTATTTCCTCGTCGGGCGGATGGAGGAGATCCGCCGGAACTTCAACGTAAACAACCTCATCGGAGGAAGAATATGCCCGTAAAAGAAAAGCGCGAAAATCAACCGTTTGAAATTTCCACGCTCATCAGTATCGGCAGCGGCGCTGTTTTCTTCCTGCTCGTGTTCGTCGGCATTCTGCTCGCCGTCGATAACTGGAATCTTACCGTGTTCGTCACGGTCAGGGCATGGCAGGGGTATCTGCCCGTACTGCTCGTTCTGCTGGCGGAAAATGCCGTCAAGATCTGGGCGCTGAAAACGTTCACGCAGAAGATCGCCTGCTATGTGCTCGATATCCTCTGTCTTATAGTCCTTACGATCTTCACGAACGGTCAGCTCATCTCCACGCTCTATATCGTCATTCTTTCCGAGTTCTATCTCGGACAGGAAAAGATCGGCGGGAGCATTGCCATGGGTGCGGCGAGCATCGTTATTTTCCTTGCCGCGCGCGCCATATCCGGATTCCTCAACGGCGACGGTCTCAATCTCGTCAGATTGATCACGGGCGCGTTCAACGATCTTCTGCTGATGGCTCTGCACTTCTTTGTGTTTAATTTTGCCATTCAGATCTACCGCAAGAACAAAGAGCTTGCGGCAATGTACAAGGAGCTGAGCGAGAGCAACGAAAAGCTCCGCAGCGCGTACGAGGAACTGGGCGACAGCAACGAAAAACTGCGCGTCGCATACGGGCATTTGCAGGAAGTAACCGCCCTGGAAGAGCGGCAGCGCATCGCGAAAGATATTCACGACACGGCGGGGCATTCCATTACGACCATCATCATGCAGACGGAAGCGGCGAAGCTCGCCGTCGGGGGCGATCCCGCCGAGGCGAAACGTATGATCGCCGCCGCCAATCTGCAGGCGAAGAACGCGCTGGAAGAACTGCGTGAAAGCGTGCATCTGCTCTCGGGCGGAACGGACCGCATGACGCTCAAAGAATCGCTTTTAAGCATTATACACGAATCGACGGACGGCACGGGCATCGTGATCCGCGCGGACATCGAAGATATCGAGCTGTGCGACGCGAAACGCCGTTTTCTGCGCAACACGCTCAAAGAGGGAATCTCCAACGGGCTTCGGCACGGCAACGCGACGGCGTTCTATTTCGAGCTGAAACGGGAGGGAGACAAGATCCGCTTCCTGCTTTCGGATAACGGCTCGGGCATGGCGGTCACCAAACTGAAAGAGGGGTTCGGACTGCGCGGCATGAGCGCGCGCGCCGAGGCGCTCGGCGGAACGGTCCGCTTTGAGACGGAAGAGGGCGAAGGATTTGAAATTCACATCACGCTGCCTGCGGACGGCGTGCGGAACGAAAGAATGAGGTGACGGATATGGACAACGAAAAAAAGATACGGGTGCTTTTGGCGGACGATCAGTCCATTCTCGCGGACGGGATCAGGAGCGTGCTCTCCTCGTGCGCCGAGATCGAGGTGGTCGGCATTGCGGCTGACGGGTTCGAGGCGCTCGAACTGCTTGAAAAGTGCAAGCCGGATGTGATTTTAATGGATATCCGTATGCCGAACATGAACGGCGTCATCGCCACGCAGGAGGTGAAACGCCGTCATCCCGAAGTCAAGGTGCTGATTTTAACGACCTTTGACGACAGCGACTATATCCTCAACGCCATCAACAACGGGGCGAGCGGGTATCTTCTGAAAGATACTTCTTCCGCCGCGCTCATCGACGCGATCGAGAACGCATACGCGGGGGATACCATTCTGCCCGCCAAGATCGCCCGCCGCATTGCCGATGCGGCGAAGATGGTCTCCACCGACCGCGAGATCAGGCTGAAACGCGCGTTTTCGCTCTCCGACCGCGAAGTGGAGATCGCGCTCATGATCTACGAGGGTTTTACGAACAAGCAGATCGCGAGCGCGCTGAAGCTGACGGACGGAACTTCGCGCAACTATATTTCCGCGATCTATGTGAAGCTCGGTGTCTCCTCCCGCGGCGACGCCGTCGCAAAGATGAAGGAAGCGATTTCGTAACTTTGTATGTTTCGGCGGCGCAGTAAATTTTTACAATCGGCCAAGGATGCCCGACGGAAATATTTCCGTCGGGCGTCTTTCCGCTATGCCGGCTGTTTTCAAATAAACAAGGGCGGAGTTCTCCGCCCTTGTTGTTGGGATTAAATGCGTTTGTCCTCTTTGTACGTGGTGTGCAGGACCTCGTGCGACTTGTGGCTGTTGGGGAAGATGAAGTAATCTTCGTACAGCATATCGATGACGGGAGAGCCGGAGGAACGGCGCAGTTCGTTGCGGTTGTCGCTCATATACAGCGCCTTCGCGCGCGTCTCTTTGAGTTCGGTGGAGTTGCGTACGCTGTCCGAAAGCGTCGGCTGACCGCCGCCGTTGACGCAGCCGCCCGGGCACGCCATGATCTCGACGAAGTCGTAGTGCTTTTCGCCCGATTTGATCTGTTCGAGGAGGGTCGCGGCGTTTTCAAGTCCGGACGCGACGGCAACGCGCAGGGTATGCCCCGCCACGAGGTAGGTCGCCTCCTTGATGGGATTGGAGCCGCGCACCGCGAAGAAGTCGAGGACTTCAAAGTTGCCGTCCAGCATATGCGCCGCCGTTCTGAGCGCCGCTTCCATTACGCCGCCCGTCGCGCCGAAGATCGCGCCGCCGCCCGTTGCCGTGGCGAAGGGATTGTCGAATTCCTCGTCGGGAAGTTCGGTGAACTTTATGCCCGCCGTCTTGATCATGCGCGCAAGTTCGCGCGTGGTGATGGCGGCGTTGACTTCGCCCTCCATCTCGGGGCGGTGGCACTCGTATTTCTTCGCCGTGCAGGGAATGACGGAGACGGTAAAGAGGTCCTCGGGGCGGATATGGTGTTTTTCGCACCAATACGTCTTTAACAGCGCGCCGAACATCTGCTGGGGCGACTTGCAGGACGAGAGGTGGGGGATCATTTCGGGATACTTCTGTTCCACGAATTTGACCCACGCGGGGCAGCACGACGTGAACATGGGCATGGGCTTGCCCGTCTTGATGCGGTTGATAAGCTCGCTCGCCTCTTCCATGATGGTGAGGTCGGCGGTCACGTCCATGTTGAACACTTCGCAGCTGCCGAGCCGTCTGATCGCGGCGACCATCTTGCCCTCGACGTTGGTGCCGATGGGCATATCGAACGCCTCGCCCAGCGTTGCGCGGATGGAAGGCGCGGTGAAGAACACCACTTTTTTGGTGGGGTCTGCAAACGCTTTCCACACTTCGTCGATGGTGGAGCGTTCGGAGAGCGCGCCCACGGGGCAGGCGACGATGCACTGTCCGCAGCCCACGCACACCGATTCGTAGAGGGGCATATCGAACGCGCTTCCGATATGTACGTTGAACCCTCTCCCGATGGGGCCGATGGCGTTGACGTGCTGTTTGCGGCACGCCGCCACGCAGCGCATACAGTTGATGCACTTGTCGTTGTCGCGCACCACATAGGGCGCGGAGGTATCGATGGGCAGAACGAAGTCCTCGCCCTTGAATCTGTCCTCGTCCACGCCGTAACCCAGGGAGAGCTTTTGCAGCTCGCAGTTGTGGTTGCGCTCGCAGGAGAGGCACTTTTTCTTGTGCTTGGAAAGGAGAAGTTCCAAGGTCATTTTGCGGCTTTCGCGGCACTTTTCGGTGTTGGTGCGCACCTCCATGCCCTCGGCGACGGGGTACACGCACGCGGCGACCAGTCCTCTCGCGCCCGTGGCTTCCACTACGCACATACGGCAGGAACCGACGCAGGAGACGTCTTTCAGATAGCAGAGCGTCGGGATTTCGATGTGCGCTTTGCGCGCCGCCTGCAAAATCGTCGTTCCCTCGGGAACGGTGACGGAAATATTATTGATCTTTAACGTTACGTCTTTTGCCATGATGCTCACCTCACTGTCTCACGACTGCGCCGAACTTGCAGTTCGTCATACATACGCCGCACTTGATGCAGATGTCTTTGTCGATGACGTGCGCCTCCCGCACCTTGCCCGTAATGGCGTGGGTGGGGCAGTTGCGCGCGCACAGCGTACAGCCGCGGCACTTCGCGGGGTCGATGGAGTAGGTCAGAAGCGCCTTGCACACGCCCGCGTCGCAGTGTTTCTTTTCGATATGGTCCACATATTCCTGCCTGAAATAGCGGAGCGTGGAGAGAATGGGGTTGGGCGCGGACTGTCCGAGTGCGCACAGCGAGGACTGCTTCATGTGCGAGGCAAGCTCTTCGATCTTGACGAGATCTTCCGGTTCGCCCTTGCCCTCGGTGATCTTGGTGAGGAGCTGCAACAGACGCTTTGTGCCGATGCGGCAGGGCGTGCACTTTCCGCAGCTCTCGTCCGCCGTGAATTCAAGGTAGAATTTGGAAATATCCACCATGCAGGTATCCTCGTCGAGGATGATCATGCCGCCCGAACCCATCATCGAGCCGATGGCGATGAGACTGTCGTAGTCGATGGGGGTATCGATGCACTCCGCGGGGATACAGCCGCCAGACGGTCCGCCCGTCTGCGCCGCTTTGAACTTCTTTCCGTTGGGAATGCCGCCGCCGATCTCTTCGACGATCTCTCTCAGCGTGGTCCCCATGGGGACTTCCACGAGACCGACGTTGGTGATCTTTCCGCCGAGCGCAAACACCTTCGTACCCGTGGAGGTCTGCGTGCCGATGCCTGCGAACCAAGCCGCGCCGCGGGTGATGATGGGGTTGATATTCGCCCACGTTTCGACGTTGTTTAAAATGGTGGGTTTGCCGAACAGACCCTTGACCGCGGGGAAGGGCGGACGGGGACGCGGCTCGCCGCGGTGACCCTCGATGGAGGTCATGAGCGCCGTCTCCTCGCCGCAGACGAACGCGCCCGCGCCGAGACGGATCTCGATATCGAAATCAAAACCGAGCCCGAGAATGTTCTTGCCCAGAAGTCCGTATTCGCGCGCCTGTCTGATCGCGATTTTCAGACGCTCGACGGCGACGGGGTATTCCGCGCGCACGTAGATGTAACCCTGATGCGCGCCGATCGCATACCCCGCGATCGCCATGGCCTCGAGTACGCAGTGCGGATCGCCTTCCAGCACGGAGCGGTCCATGAACGCCCCGGGGTCGCCCTCGTCGGCGTTGCAGCAGACGTATTTGATCTCGCCCTGCGAAGCCTTTGCAAACGACCACTTTCTGCCCGTGGGGAAGCCCGCGCCGCCTCTGCCGCGCAGACCCGATGCGGAGATCTCGTTGATGACGTCGTCGGGCGTCATGCCCGTAAGTACTTTTTCGAGCGCCTCGTAGTCGCCCGCGGCGATCGCCTCTTCAATGTCCTCGGGCGCGATGACGCCGCAGTTTCTCAGCGCAATGCGCATCTGCTTTTTATAGAAGGGGGTCTCCGCAAAGGGGATAATGCTCCCGTCGGCTGCGACCGTTCCCTGATAGAGCAGTTCTTTTACGATCTCGCCGCCCTTTACAAGGTGCTTTTCCGCCACCGTCTTGGCGTGTTCGGGCGTCATCTGCGCATAGAACGCGCCTTCGGGGTAGACGATCATGATGGGACCGAGCGCGCAAAGCCCGAAACAGCCCGTCTTGACGAGCAGGACGTCGTTCAGCCCGAGTTCTTTGAGGCTCTCTTCCAGTTGGGCGATGACCTTCATCGAGTGCGAGGAGGTGCAGCCCGTACCGCCGCAGACGAGCACCTGTTTTCTGTATCCCGTCTGTTTGGCGAGTTTTTCGCCCTGTTCGCGGACGACGCGTCTCACGTCGATGAGCGCCTTTTTCTTCTTGCGGATGCTTTCAAGTTCCTGAATGGTCATGCCTTTGCCTCCCTGTACTTATCGAGGATGCCCTTTACCATTTCGGGGGTGAGCTTTCCGTGTACGTCCTCGTTGATCATGAGAACGGGCGCGAGACCGCACGCGCCCACGCAGCGGCAGCTGTCGATGGAGAACAGCCCGTCCTCTGTACATTCGCCGCATTTGATGCCGAGTTCCTTCTCCACCTCCGCGAGGATCTTATCCGATCCCTTTACATAGCACGCCGTGCCGAGGCATACGCTGATGCGGTATTTCCCCTTGGGTTTGAGCGAGAACTGCGAGTAAAAGGTGACGACGCCGTACACCTCCGCCAGCGAGATCCCGAGTCCCTCCGCGATCGTTTTCTGCACGGGGAGCGGCAGATAGCCGTAAATGCCCTGCGCTTCCTGCAAAATGTGCATGAGACAGCCGGGTGTGGAGCGCGATTCTTCGATGACCGCTTGCAGCTTTTCAGCCTGCTCCGCCGTGCCGCATGCGGCTTCGCATTCCTTCATAACAACCTCCTTATCATAAAAAATGCCCGTTTCATCTCCCAAAAACGGGGAATTTAAAATGGTATTACCTTATTATAACATACGCGCGCGAATTTATCAAGAGTATTTGGAAAAATGTAAAAATTTGTCTTTATTTCCTGCAAAATTTCACATGGTATCGCCGTGCGGATTTCAAATAAAAAACAATTTGACATTGAAAAAGGGGTATGGTAAAATATCGTATTGTCGATATACAGATGCAAATATTTTACAGCTTACGATTTTACGGAGACGATTATGACGTTTGATAAGAAGAAATTTCTTGCGGAAACGGAGCGCGTGCTCCACGCCGATTACGCCTGCGACATGAAGTCAGCGGGAAAAAAAGAATTGTACAACGCCGTATCCAAGGCGGTCATGGAGAGCATTTACGACGATTGGAACAGGGAAAAGACTTCCGAACGCCGCCGCTGCGGATATTTTTCCGCCGAGTTTTTGATGGGGCGTTCCATTTTCTCCAACCTGCTCAATCTCGGCATTCTGGACGACGCGGAAAAATCGCTTGCGTCCGTGGGCGAGGATCTGAAGCAGTTTGAAGAGGTCGAGGACGCCGCGCTCGGAAACGGGGGGCTCGGCAGACTCGCCGCCTGCTATCTGGAAAGCGCGGCGAGCAAAAACATCGCGCTGGACGGCTACGGCATCCGCTACCGCTACGGGCTGTTCCGCCAGACCTTCGTGGACGGATTCCAGCACGAGGAAGGGGACGATTGGCTCAAATGGGGCGACCCGTGGAGCGTGCGCGTCGAGCGGGACGCGGTGCTCGTGAAGTTCGCCGACCAGACGGTGCGCGCCGTTCCCTACGATATGCCCATTTTCGGCTATAAAAACGGCGTCGTGAACACGCTCAGACTGTGGCAGAGCGAGCCTGTGCAGGAGTTCGATTTCTCCAGCTTCAACGAGATGCGCGGCGAAGTCAAGGCGACGGAGAACTTCAACGCGACCAAGATCACCGACGTGCTCTACCCCAACGACAACACGATGGTGGGCAAGATCCTGCGCCTCCGCCAGCAGTACTTCATGGTGAGCGCGAGCTTGCAGGACATCGTCAAAAAATTCAAAAAGAGCGGAAAAGACCTCCGCGCGCTCCCCGAAAAGCGGTGCTTCCAGCTCAACGACACGCACCCCGTCATTGCCATTCCCGAACTGCTGCGCATCTTGCAGACGGAAGGGCTTACCTTCGACGAGGCGTTCGAGGTCTGCTCCAAGTGCTTCAACTTCACCAACCACACCATTATGGCGGAGGCGCTCGAAAAGTGGGACGCGCTCGCGCTCAGCGATCTTCTGCCGCAGGTCTACGAGCAGATCGTTGCCTGCCAGCAGAAGCTCGAACGCGACGGGCTGGATCCCAACCTCTTCTATATCGTGCGCGACAACGTGGTGCATATGGCGAACCTTGCCATTTTCGTCTCTGCGCACGTCAACGGCGTGGCGGAGATTCACACAAATATCCTGAAGCGCGAAACCTTTAAAAATTGGTACGAGCGTTTCCCCGAAAAGTTCGTCAATATCACCAACGGCATCACGCCCCGCCGCTGGATGCTTCTGAACAACCCCGAAATGGCGAAGGTGATCGACGGCAAGATCGGCACGGGCTGGCACACGCAGCTCGACGAGCTGCAAAAGCTCAAACCGTATATCCCCGAAATCCTGAGCGACTTCAAGCGCATCAAGCAGGCGAACAAGCAGGCGCTCGCCGACTATATGTTCAGACACGAGGGGATTGCCGTTTCGCCCGATTTCATCTTCGACGTGCAGGTCAAGCGCCTTCACGAGTACAAGCGCCAGATGCTCAACGCGCTTTCGGTGCTGTACTTCTATTTCGGCATCAAAGACGGCGAAATCACCGATTTCCCGCCCACGGCGTTCATCTTCGGCGCGAAAGCCGCGCCCGGGTATTACATGGCGAAGGCGGTCATCAAGTTCATCAACGAAGTCGCCAAGCTCGTCAACAACGATCCCGCGGTCGCCGACAAAATGAAGGTCGTGTTCGTGCAGAACTATAACGTCTCCTATGCCGAGAAGATCGTCTGCGCGGCGGATATTTCCGAGCAGATCTCCATGGCGGGCATGGAGGCTTCGGGTACGAGCAACATGAAGTTCATGCTCAACGGCACGGTCACGCTCGGCACGCTGGACGGCGCGAACGTCGAGATCTGCGAAGAGGCGGGGCGCGAGAACAACTATATCTTCGGCGCGACGGTCGAGGAAGTCGCGGCGGTCAAGCAGTACTACTGCCCGCGTGAGCAGGTGGAGAACAATCCCCGTCTGAAGCGCGCCGTCGAAACGCTCATCAACGGCACGTTCGAGGACGGCTCCGGGATGCTGAGAAAGCTGTACGAAAGCCTTATGTCGGGATACCAGCCCGACAGATACCTCGTGTTGTACGACTTTGCCGACTATGTCCGCGTGAAGGAACAGCTCCTGCGCGACTACGGCACGAAGGAATTCGATACGAAGTGCCTCGTCAATCTCTGCTCGGTGGGCAAGTTCTCCGCCGACCGCTCGGTGACGGACTATAAGGAACTCATCTGGAAACTTTAATTTGTATTACGTTTATAGAACGCGCCCCCGCGGGCATATCTGCCCGCGGGGGCGCGTTTTTTATGAAAAATAAATTCCGCCCGCCGTTCTTTTTTAGAACGGCGGGCGGACTGTAAATCCCCGCACGGGACTGACTTTTTCTCAAATCACGAAGAATTTCCGCGTCAGGACGAGAAAATTCGTGAATTTATTCCGTTGCAATCACTTCCACTTCCGCAAGCACGTTTTTGGGGAGCGTTTTCACTGCCACGCAGCTGCGCGCGGGCTTTTCGGTGAAATACTGCCCGTACACCTCGTTGAATGCGGCAAAGTCGTTCATGTCCGCAAGGAAACACGTCGTTTTGACCGCCTTATCGAGCGAACTTCCCGCCGCCGCAAGCACGGCTTTGAGGTTTTCGCAGATGCGCTTCGTCTGTTCGGCGATGCCGCCCTGCACGACGGCACCCGTCGCGGGGTCGAGGGCGATCTGCCCCGATGTGAATACAAATCCGTTCGCCTTCACCGCCTGCGAGTAAGGACCGATTGCCGCGGGGGCGTTTTCCGTGTAAATTTTCTGCATATTCGTTTCTCCTCAAAAACCATCAATCAGTCGCAGATCTTGAATCCCGCTTCCGAGAGGGCGCGCCTGATCTCCTGAATGTGTTCAAAATTGCGCGTTTCCATGTCGATGCGCAGGTAGCACCCGATGACTTCGCTGCCCGCGTTCGCGTGTTCGTGGTGAACGCCCACGACGTTCGCGCCGCATTTTGCAATGATCTGCGAAACGGCGACGAGCTGCCCCGGCTTGTCCAGAAGTTCGATGTTGAGGGTGCATTGTCTGCCGCTCATCACAAGCCCGCGGGTAATCACGCGGCTTAAAATGGTAACGTCGATATTGCCGCCCGAGACGACGCAGCACACCTTTTTGCCTTTGAGCTGCGGGAGCTTGCCCGCCATGATCGCCGCAACGGGCGTCGCGCCCGCGCCCTCCGCGATCATCTTGCGCTTTTCGATGAGCGCGAGAATGGCTGCCGAGATCTCTTCGTCCGTCACGGTCACGATGCCGTCCACGAAGCGGTTACAGTAGTCGAAGGTATGTTCGCCCGGCTGCTTGACGGCGATGCCGTCCGCGATCGTCGAAACGGAGGGGAGACACTCGATCTTCCCGTCGTGAAGGGAAGTCGCCATGCTCGCCGCGCCCGTCGCCTGAACGCCGTAGACCTGCACGCGCGGGTTCATCTGCTTGACGGCGAACGCCACGCCCGAAATAAGCCCGCCGCCGCCGACGGGAACGACGATTGCGTCGATATCTTTGACCTGCGCGAGGATTTCAAGCCCGATCGTACCCTGTCCCGCAATGACGTCCTCGTCGTCGAAGGGGTGGATAAAGGTGAGGGAGCGCTCTTTTTGCAGTTGAAGCGCGCGGTTGTACGCGTCGTCGTACACGCCCGGCACAAGGCACAGTTCCGCGCCGTAGCTGCGCGTCGCTTCCACTTTGGAGATGGGCGCGCCTTCAGGCAGGCAGATGAGGGCGGGAATGCCGTTTTTCTGCGCCGCGAGCGCAACGCCCTGCGCGTGGTTGCCTGCGGAACAGGCGATGACGCCGCGCTTTTTTTCCTCGGCGGAGAGTTGGCTGATCTTGTAATACGCGCCGCGGATCTTGAACGAACCCGTCTTTTGCAGGTTCTCCGCTTTCAGGAAGAGTTCACACTCGTCCGAAAGTCCGCTCGTGCGGATGACGTCCGTCTTATAGATCGCCTCTTCCAGCACGCGCTGCGCATGAATGATTTTTTCGATTGTCAACATAGAGCACGCCTCTGTATAATTTCAGCTTTCAGTATATGCTCTTTTCGCGGAAATGTCAAACGATTGCGGGACAAAAGCCCTCGAAGATGATATTGTCCGCATACGCCTTCACGCGTTCCGCCTCTTCGGGGGAGCGCACCGTCCACGCAAGTTTTGCGCCCTTGAACGCGCTCACTTTCCTGTTCGGCAGGTCCTCCGTGCGGTAGCTCACGAAATCGGGCTTCACGGAAAAGTTCAGGCTCATGTTGTTGAGAACGTGCGCCTTGATGCGCCAGAGGGGAGAGCCGCCGAAGTCCGCTTTCGTGAACTTCTGCCCCGTGGCGAGAATGCCGCAGGCAATCTGCGGGCAGAGTTTTTTATACGCCTTCACATAGGCGGGCTGAAAGGACTGCACCGCATAGACGAGGAGCGGGTGTTTCGCGATCTCTTCCGCGACCGCGCGTGCGATCTCCGCGCCGCCGACGTTCTCCATATCCTTGATTTCGAGGAGCACGGGCGTTTTTCCCGCGACCTCTTCCAGAAATTCGGAAAAGAGCGGAATGCGTTCGGACGTGCCGCCGAGGCGGAGCGTCGTTAAATCGTCTGCGGTAAACGCCGAAACGCTGCCCGAGGCGTCCGTCATGCGGTCCACGCTGTCGTCGTGAAAGACGACGAGCTTTTTGTCCTTGGAAAAGCGCACGTCCGTCTCGATGGCGTAGCCGTGCGCGATCGCCGCGCGGAAGGCGGCGAGGCTGTTTTCAGGGAGATCATGGTCGTGTAGACCGCGGTGCGCTATGGGAAGCGCCGTTAAAAAAGAGGGAATATCCATATAATTCATTATAGCAACTTTGCGGGGGAAATGCAATAGGCTTGCAAATTTTTATAAAACCGTATATAATAAGTGGAAATCAACGCCCCCTGCGGGCGACGGAGCAGATATGGCAAAGGCTAGCAAATATTTACGCAATTTCTGCATCATCGCGCACATCGACCATGGGAAGAGCACGATTGCCGACCGCATCATGGAGCTTACCGGACAGGTGAGCAAGCGCGATATGGAGGAACAGCTCCTCGATTCGATGGATATCGAACGCGAGAGGGGCATCACAATCAAACTCACGCCCGTGAGAATGTTCTATACCGCGCTCGACGGCAATGAGTACGAGTTCAACCTCATCGACACGCCCGGGCACGTCGATTTCACGTACGAAGTCAGCCGCTCGCTCGCCGCGTGCGAGGGCGCGCTTGTCGTGGTGGACGCGACGCAGGGCGTGGAGGCGCAGACGCTCGCAAACGTCTACCTTGCGCTCGAAAACAACCTCGAACTCGTTCCCGTCATCAACAAGATCGACCTGCAATCCGCCCGCGTGGAGGAGACGAAGCAGGAGATCGAGGAAGTCATCGGGCTGGACGCCTCCGAGGCGCCCTGCGTCTCCGCCAAAGAGGGGACGAATATCCGCGATATTCTGGAAGCGGTGGTTAAGTTTGTTCCCCCGCCCGAAGGGGATACCGAGGCGCCGCTCCGCGCGCTCATCTTCGACAGCTATTACGATAATTACAAGGGCGTTATCCTCTTCGTGCGCATCAAGGACGGCAGCGTGAAGGTGGGGGATACGATCAGGACGTTCCTCTCCGAACGCAGGTACGACGTGACGGAAGTCGGCGCGTTCGCGCCCCGTTTGCAGCCCAAGAGCGAACTTCTGGCGGGCGAAGTCGGGTACATTGCCGCGAGCATCAAGTCCATCGAGGATGTGGAGGTGGGCGATACTGTCATCAACGCGGAAGCTCCAGCCGCCGAGCCGCTCCCCGGGTACAAGAAGGTGCAGCCCGTCGTGTTCTGCGGCATTTATCCGCTGGACGGCAGCAAATTCCTCGATCTGAAAGAGGCGATTCTCAAACTCAAACTCAACGACGCGGCGCTCACCTTCGAGCCGGATAACTCCGTGGCGCTCGGGTTCGGATTCCGCTGCGGCTTTCTGGGTCTGCTGCATATGGAGATCGTGCAGGAGCGCATCGAGCGGGAGTTCAACCTCGATATCATCACCACCGCGCCGTCGGTGAGCTATCTCGTCCACAAGACGAACGGCGAGAGCTTTTATGTGGACAATCCTTCCCACCTCCCGCCGCCCACCGATATCGAGTACATGGAAGAGCCCATCGTCAAGGCGGAAGTGTACTCCCCGCCCGAATACCTCGGCGCGATCATGGAACTGTGTCAGGACAAGCGCGGCGTGTTCAAGGATATGACCTATCTCGACGCCCGCCGCGTCCGTCTCGAATACCGCCTTCCGCTCAACGAGATCGTGTACGACTTCTTCGACGAACTGAAAAGCCGTACCAAGGGGTACGCGAGTTTCGATTACGAGATCGCGGGCTACGAGCGGAGCAAGCTCGTAAAACTCGATATTCTTCTCAACGGCGAGGTGTGCGACGCGCTCTCGACCATCGTGCACGAGGACCACGCCTACAAGCGGGGCAGAATGCTCGCGGAGAACTTAAAAGACGCCATTCCGCGCCAGCTCTTCGAGATCCCCATTCAGGCGGCGGTCGGCGGGAAGATCATCGCCCGCGAAACGGTCAAGGCGGTCCGCAAAGACGTGCTCGCCAAGTGCTACGGCGGCGACATCACCCGCAAGAAAAAGCTCCTCGAAAAGCAGAAAGAGGGCAAAAAGCGGATGCGTCAGGTGGGCACGGTGGAGGTTCCTTCCGAAGTATTTATGGAGATCCTCAAAACGAATAAAGACAGAAAATAGGCATACCATGTACGAAATCAGGCTTGCAAAGACGGCGGACGTCCCCGCCATGCTCGCGATCTACCGTCCCTATGTGGAGGAGACGACGATATCCTTCGAGTACGACGCGCCGACGGCGGAACAGTTCATGGCGCGCATGATGAATTTCATGGCGAAGTACCCCGTGTTCGTGTACGAGCGCGGCGGCGAGGTGTGCGGATACGCCTACGCCGCGCCTGCCTTTGAGCGCAAATCATACGCGTGGAGCGTCGATCTCTCCGTCTATGTGCGGAAGGATCTGCGCGGACAGGGCATGGGCAGGGCGCTGGAACGCGCGGTCTCCGTGTTTTTGAAGGCGCTCGGCTACCGCAAGGTGTACGCGCTCGTTTCGGAGGGGAACAACGCGAGCCGCGCCTTTCACGAGGCGGTCGGCTACCGCAGGGTCGCGTTTTTCCCCGAACAGGGGTATAAACGCGGGCGTTGGCTGGGCGTACTTTGGCTGGAAAAGGAACTCAACGGCGCGGCGTGCGCAGAGAATTTCCCGCGGACGATGGAAGAACTCCTTCCCGACGAGCTGTATTCGCTCCTTTGCGAGGCGAACGCATGAGCCTGTTTGAACGCGTCTACGAATACGTGAAAACCGTGCCGCGCGGGAAGGTCGTCACCTACGGACAGGTGGCGGCGGCGATCGGTGCGCCGCGCTGCGCAAGGCAGGTGGGCTGGGCGTTGCACGTCAATCCCGAGCCGGGCGTCATTCCCTGTCACCGCGTCGTCAACCGCGAGGGGCGGCTCGCGCCCGCGTTCGCGTTCGGCGGCGAAGCGGTGCAGGCAAGCCTCTTGGAGGCGGAGGGCGTGGAAGTCGTCGGCGGATACGTCGATCTGAACAAATACCGCTGGGAGGAGTAATATGGCGGGCATCTATCTGCATATTCCGTTCTGCAAACACAAGTGCACATACTGCGATTTCTGTTCGTTTCCCAACCGCATGGACGTTGCGGAGGCGTACATGGCGTGTCTCATCAAGGAGATCGAGATGCGCGGCAAGGAGCTGAAAGGGCGCACCTTCGATACCGTCTATTTCGGCGGAGGAACGCCCTCCGTCGTCGATCCGAAGTATATCTACGCCGCTATGCGCAAGATCAAGGAGTGCTTTACGCTCTCCGCCCGTCCCGAGATCACCATCGAGATGAACCCCGGGACGGTGAGCGAGCAGAAGATCGCGCTGTATAAGCGCGCGGGGATCAACCGCTTTTCCATCGGCTTGCAGACGGCGATCGACGAACAGCTTTCCGATCTCGGGCGCATTCATACCGTGCGCGACTATCTCTACTGCACGTCGCTGCTGAAAGGGGAGAATTTTTCGGCGGACGTCATGCTCGGCATCAAAAATCAGACCAAAGAGGACGTGCGTAAGACGATCGAGATCGCGGCGGGGAGCGGCGCGAAACATATCTCCATGTACGCGCTCACGCCCGAGGACGGCACGCCCATCTACACCGACTATCTCAACGGCGAACTGCCCGACGGCGACGAAGTCGCGGAGCTGTACGAATACGGGAGAGGGCTGCTCGCCGAAAAGGGATATGCGCGCTACGAGGTGAGCAACTTCTGCAAAAAGGGGTTCGAGAGCAGGCACAACCTCAACTATTGGAAGCGGGGCGAATACGTCGGGCTGGGCGTTTCGGCGAGTTCCTTTTTCTCGGGGCGGCGGCTTTTGAACACGCTCGATCTCGACGAATACATGAAGTGCATTCTGTCGGGGTTCTATCCCGTGATCGACAGCGAGGAAGTGAGCGAAAAGGACGCGCGCTTTGAGTTCGTCATGCTCGGACTGCGCACGGTGTACGGCGTTTCGGCGGCGGAGTACAAAAAGGCGTTCGGAACGGATTGGAAGGAGGATTTTTCCTCCGCCTATCAAAAGACGAAGAACTATCTTTTGGAAGAAGGCGACGTCACGCGCATCAAAGACGAATACCTCTACGTACAGAACGCGATTTTGAGCGAATACGCGGAGTAGTTCACACTTTTTTTCCGCGTTCACGAAATTTCTCGCACAAAGGCTCGTAAAATTTCCGTGATTTGAGATCAAATGCAACGAACAACGAACGGCGCGGCGCGCCGTTTTTTGTATAAAATATCCGCTCCGCAATTTTTTTCTGCCGCAGGGGTTGACATTTCGGGGGGGGGTGGTATGATAGAAGGCAGAGCGACAAACGGCGCTCAACCAACACTTGATTGCTTTTTGCGGAAAAAAGTGATATGATACGATTATCCGATCGGCAGACGGTCGGAGAGATAAGGAGCAGGTATGTTGAAGTTCAGACAGGGTTACTATGCCGACGTGCGCGTCGAGGATCGATTCGATACGCACATCGTGCTGCGGGACGGCAATCTGGAAGAATGCAAAGCCTCCCGCGTGAAGCGCGCTTTTCTGCGCGTGTACGACGGGGAAATGTGGTACTACGCCTCCACGAGCGACACGGAGAACTTGCAGCGCGAATTGGACGGGCTGTACGCGGCGGCGCAGCCGTCCGCAGGCATCTCCGACGACCCCGTCGTGCGGGCGTTCGAGGTCAATAAGGACGTTTGTCTGCGTTTTACGGATTACTCGGTCGCAGACGTTCCGCTCGAAGAAAAGACTGCGCTTGTCCGCGCCGCGGCGGAGAGCGTGCGCGGCGACGAAGTGAAGATGACGATGGTGCGCTATATCGACCGCCACAGCGATTACGAGTTCTATTCGAGCAAGGGCGCGGAGCTGAAATACGATTTTCAGACGTGCGGCGTGAGCGTCGCGTTTGCGCTTGCGGAAGGGGAGAACAACCTGACGAACGCCTATCAGCGCGCCGACGTGCGCTTTGATGCGCTCAGAGGCATTGTCCGCGCGGAGGAGATCGACGCGTTCGTAAAGGAAAATATCTTCTTCATGAAGAACGCAAAGCCCGTGGAGGCGGGCGAATATCCCGTTATTCTCGCGCCGATGGTTGCGGGCGTGTTTGCGCACGAATCGTTCGGGCATAAATCGGAAGCCGATTTCATGATCGGCGACGAGACGATGAAAAAAGAGTGGGCGCTGGGCAGCAAAGTCGGTTCAGATATCCTTTCTATTTATGATAGCGGTCTGGATTTCGGCAGCGGTTATGTGCCGTACGACGACGAAGGCACGAAGGCGGGCAAGACGTACCTCATCAGAAACGGTGTGCTCGCGGGGCGGCTCCACAGCGTGGAGACGGCGGTCGAGCTGGGCGAACAGCCGACGGGCAACGCGCGCGCGGTCTCCTGCGATTTCGAGCCGATCGTCCGCATGACGACTACCGTCATCGACGCGGGCGACCTCACCAAAGAGGAATTGTTCGCGGGCGTGAAACACGGGTATTTCATCAAGGATCTGAAGCACGGTTCGGGCATGAGCACGTTCACCATTGCACCCACGCTCTGCTATGAGATCGCGGACGGCAAGCTCGGCGACCCCGTCCGCATCGCCGTCATTACGGGTAACGTGTTCGAGACGCTCTCCCTCGTGGACGGGCTTTCAGATGAAAAGGAGATTTTCTCCTTCGTGACGGGCGGCTGCGGGAAGATGGAACAGTCTCCCCTGAACGTCGGATTCGGCGGACCGTATGTGCGCATTTCCAAAATGAGAGTGCAGTGAGGTGGAACGATGGAATACGAGATCATCAGAAGAAAGGAAACGGGGTACAGCGTATCCGTTGCGGCAAGCAAGGTGACTTCCTTCCGCAAGAACTTCAACGAAACGACGACCGTCCGCGCCTATGAGAACGGTTGCATCGGCATTGCGGGCGCGGTCGGCAAAGCAAATCTTTCCGCGCTCAGAAAGGAGGCGGCGGAGAGCCTGAAAAAGGGGATCGCCTATCCCTGCAATCTCTCGGGCGGCGTGCGGCACGATCCCGCGCCCAAGGAGATCTTGCCCGAAAGCGGGATCGTGCCCGCGTTCAGAGCGCTTTTGGAGGAGCTTTCCAAAAAAGCGCCCGGGTTTCTCTTCGGCAATAAGATCAATCTCTCTTACGAGACGGTTTCCTACGAAAACACGGCGGGCGCGTCCTATACCTCGCACGACGCTTCGCTCGAATACGCGCTGACCATCAAGGATAAAAAGAGCGCCAATATCATGGACATGGTCTACGGAAAACGCGCCTTTTCTTACAATAAAGACGCGGTCGTTGCCGAAGTGCTGGAAATGATCGCCGCCTACGAGAATCCTGTGCCGATGCCTGCGGAAAAACTTCCCGTCGTGACGGACGCCGGCGCGGTCGCGCCGCTCCTTTCCCATTTTGTGGCGGAAATGTACAGCTCGGGCGCGAGCCTGCTTTCGGGCAAAATGGGGCAGAAAGTGTTCGGCGATCGGGTGAGCGTACTTGTCGACCGCAATCCGCCGTACACGGGACGCTTTTTCGATGCCGAGGGCGTTGTCAATCCCGAAGGGAAATTCTATTTGGTAAAAGACGGCGTGTTCTGCGGCGCGCTCACGACGAAGCGGTCGGCACAGCTCTTCTCGCTCCCCGTTTCAGGGACTGCGGGCAGCCAATACGACGGCGTTCCGGGCGCCACGTTCACGGGTCTGCGCTTTGAAAACACGGCAGAAGGTTACGCCGCCGCGGGCGACGCGATCTTCGTTGCTTACGCCTCGGGCGGAGACATGACGGCGACGGGCGATCTTGGCATTCCCGTGCAGATGGCGTTTTTAATGAAGGACGGAAAGTTCGTCGGGCGGCTTCCCGAACTCATGCTCTCGGGCAACGTGTTCGACGTGCTCGGCAAAAACTTCCGCGGAGCGATCGGTCTTCCGGACGGCGATCAGTGTTTTGTGGCGGAGTTCGATATCAAACTGTAAAAAAAGCGGCGGGCGCAGAAATTCTGCGCCCGCCGCGGCGTTTCATGATGTTACAGAGCGGAAATTTCCGCGCGGTCTTACCAGAGTTCGACGGGATCGAACCCGAACACCTGCACGACTTCAAACAGATCGCAGTTCGCAATGTCGCGCGTGGTACATACCGCGCCGCCGTCCGAATCGATATCGTATCCGTAATACCTGAACGCCTGCCAGACGAGGTGCGAGCAGTGCGTCTCCTTGGGCGTTTCACCCTGATCTTTGGGGGAGAGGATCCCGACGGTGATGGAGTAATCGACGCCGTGAAGGCGTTCCTCCGCGGTTGCGGCGATCGCGGCGCGCTCTTCCGCAGTCGCGTCTTTCAGTCGGAGCACCATAAAGTTCGTGCCGCTGCGGAACCAGTTGCTGCCGCCGTAGCTGACGACGCTCGGCGTGCCGAGCGAGACGGATTCGAGCGTATTTCCGCCCTTGCCGTCCACGACGATCGCGGCGTGTCCGTTGCGCCAGCCGAAGGTGTGGCAGGTCGAGGTGACGAGCACGTCTCCGTCTTGCAGATCGACGATGGGCGCGCGGTAGCTGTCTGCAAACACGTCGCGTTTGGTGGTGAAGGCGACCTGCTGATGTTCGAGTTCGCCGTCGTAAAAGAGCGCGTCCTGAAAGGTGAGAATTCGCGCGGGGTCGTCTTTCATTTCGTCCAGCGCGCTCCTTCCCAGCCCCGTTTGACGGTAGAGGAAGCCGTAGTCCTCCTCCGTCCACTCCGCTTTGGCGAGCGTTTCCGAAATATCCTCCCGCGCATAGGAGGGGAGGGTGCGCGCCGTCAGATCGACCGCGCCGTCCGCAATGGAAAAGAACGCCGCCGCAAACGCAATGAGCAGACTCAGCCCCGTCACGACCGCAAGCAGGACGAAGCCCGTTACTTTGAGTATTTTGCATAAGATCCGCATGGCATTCCTCCGAAAGCGCTTTTGTAGAATACCTATTCAGTATAACGCATTCGGAGCGGGCTGTCAAATCCGCGCGCGTGAATTTTGCGTGTGCGTGCGGCGATTTTCGGCGAGACTGCTGCAAATCCGCGCCGCGGATCGTGAAATAGCGCAAATTGCGGAATCCCGCGGCTGCGGATACGGTTCAGGAGCGGAGGGAATCTTCCCGCCGCGCGAGGACCGCGCCCGTTTCGCCGTCTAAAAGCAGGGAGACGCGTTCCTGTCCGTTTGTGACGGCGAAATAATAGTAGTTTTTATCCCTGCGGAGCAGGCGGACGCACAGCTCTCCGCAGAACACGCCGTTTTTCTCCATGCGTTCGAGTGTCTCCCGCTCCGCCTCCACGCCCGCGGCGAGCGCTTCGGAGGGCGTGAGGGTATCTTCGTTCTTTACCGAAGTCGCGGCGAGCGAATGGGTCGTCTCTCCGTACACGACGCTCACCGTCACGGTACCGGAGGGGAAGGCGTCCACACCCTCAGAGAGGGTGTAATCGCCGTATGTCGTGCGGAAGGACGCCTCTCCGCCCCAGCGCGTTTCGCCTTCGCCGATATAGATCTCCACGTCGCCCGCGGGCGCGGTCACGGGGGAGAGCGTCACCTGCACCGTTTTGGTCATCGGGCAGGGAACGCCGTCGTCGGCGTAGGGATACTCACGTTCGACGCACGCGAGCGTGAGGGTGAACTCCTCCGTCTGTGCGATAAAGAGGTCGCTGCGCACTTCGGAAAGGCGGTCGGAGTAGTCGTAAGGAGCGCACGCCGTGAGGGCGGGCAGCAGGGCGGCGGTTGCAAGAATGAGAAGCGTACGTTTTTTCATGGTATTATGAATATGTTTTTCCGCGCAGCGGCATGACTTTTCATGACTTTTTTCCGCAATACGGTTGCATTTTTCCCGCGCGTATGATAAAATAGCTTAAATCGTGCGGCGGGTCACCCGCCGCCGTATGAGCACGCTATGAAAAAACTTATCTTAAAAACGGCGTTCATCACGCTGGGCGTGACCGTTGTTCTCGCGTTTGCCGTGTTCGGCATCGTTTCGCTGGTCGCGCCCGCGCAGATGATGGAGCTGACGCTCTCGCTCGGGCTGGAACGGATCGGCGCCGACTACGCCTATCAGGAATACGAGCGTTCGGGGGATACGGTCTATCTTGCCCGTTCCTTTGAAATATGCGCGACGGAAGGGTACGACGATAAGACTGCCGACGACCGGTTTGAGCTTCTCTATGAAGATCGGGAAGCGTTCGCGGCGCTTTGCGAGAAGCGGAACAGTCAGGTCGCCGACGACATCGGGGTGCGCTACGATTACCGCGGCTACGTCGTCGGGCTGGGCGCGCGCGTCAAGTACCGCCTGGCGGACGACGGGGCGGAACGCGCGGCGGCGATAGAACTCGCTCTTTCTGAAACGGACGCTTCGTTCCCCGCGGGAAATCCCGTCATCGCGCTCACCGTAGAGGCGGCGGGCAGAGGAGACGCCGCGTTCTGCGATCAGCTTCTTACCGCGGTTCAGGCGGGCAATTTTGAGGAAACGACTGACTATATCAACATCGTTAAAATTTTGGAGGGAATCGCAAATGAGTAGAATCGTGAAAGAAGGGCTTACATTTGACGACGTCCTTCTCATTCCGCAGGCGTCCGACGTGTTGCCGAACGAAGTGGACCTGAGAACGACGCTTACCAAGGGGATCGATCTGAACATTCCCATCATCTCCGCCGCGATGGATACGGTCACGGAGAGCCGCCTCGCCATTGCCATGGCGCGCGAGGGCGGCATGGGCATCGTTCACAAGAATATGACCATCGAGGAGCAGGCGAAGGAGGTCGATAAGGTCAAGCGTTCGGAGCACGGCGTCATCACCGATCCGTTCTTCCTCGAACCGCAGAACCTCGTGCGCGACGCAGTCGCGCTCATGGAGCGCTATCGCATCAGCGGCGTGCCGATCACCAAGGGCGGCAAGCTCGTGGGGATCCTCACCAACCGCGATCTGAGGTTTGAGACCAACTTCGATCAGCCCATCGAAAACGTGATGACCAAGAAGAACCTTGTCACCGCGCCCGTCGGCACGTCCCTTGCGGACGCGCAGAAGATTTTGGGCAGACACCGCATCGAGAAACTCCCCATCGTGGACGAAAAGGGGTATCTCAAAGGGCTGATCACGATCAAAGATATCGAAAAGAGCATTCAGTACCCCAATTCTGCGCGCGATAAGAACGGCAGACTGCTCGTCGGCGCGGCGGTAGGGACTTCCGCCAACACGATGGAGCGCGTCGCCGCGCTCGTCGAGGCGAAGGCGGATATCATCGCCATCGATACGGCGCACGGGCATTCCAAGATGGTGCTCAAAAAAATCGCGGAGATCAAGGCGAAGTACCCGAACGTTCCGCTGATCGCGGGCAACATTGCAACGGCTGCCGGCACGGAAGCGCTCATCGACGCGGGCGCGGATGTCGTCAAAGTGGGGATCGGCCCCGGATCGATCTGCACGACGCGCGTCGTCGCGGGCATCGGCGTACCCCAGCTCACCGCGGTCATGGACTGCGCGGAGGCGGCGGACAAGCACGGCAAGCGCATCATTGCCGACGGCGGTATCAAGTATTCGGGCGATATCGTCAAGGCGCTCGCGGCGGGCGGCAGCGCGGTCATGATCGGCTCCATGCTCGCAGGCACGACGGAAAGCCCCGGCGAGATCGAACTCTATCAGGGCAGAAGTTTCAAGGTGTACCGCGGCATGGGCTCGCTCTCCGCTATGGCGGCAGGTTCGAAAGACCGTTACTTCCAGGAAAATTCCTCCAAATTCGTTCCCGAAGGCGTGGAGGGGCGCGTCCCTTACCGCGGCTCGGTTTCGGACATCGTCTATCAGATGGTGGGCGGGATCCGTTCGGGCATGGGGTACTGCGGCAAGGCGACCATCGAAGATCTGCGCAAGAACTCCGAGTTCGTCCGCATCACCAACGCGGGGCTTTTGGAGAGCCACCCGCACGACATCTCCATCAGCAAAGAGGCGCCCAACTACTCCATGAACGCCATGAGAAACTGACAAAGCAATTTCCGGAAACGCCCGTTCGGGCGTTTTCGTTCATATGACTTGTTTTTAAGGAAATACAATTATGCAGCATGAAAGAGTGCTCGTCCTCGATTTCGGCGGGCAGTATAACCAGCTCATCGCGCGCCGCGTGCGCGATCTGAACGTCTATTGCGATTTAAAACCCTGCGATATGACCGTTGAGGAGATCAAAGCGTACGATCCCATCGGCATCATCTTTACGGGCGGACCGAACAGCGTGTACGACCCCGCGTCTCCGCATATCGACGAGGCGGTCCTGTCGCTCGGCATTCCCGTGCTCGGCATCTGCTACGGCTGTCAGCTCATCGCCTATACGCTGGGCGGCAAGGTGGAGCACGCCGCGCAGAGCGAATACGGCAAGAGAGAATTTTCCTTCGTCAGGGAAAACCTGCTCTCCGTCGGGATCCCGAGAACGAGCGTCTGCTGGATGAGCCACACCGACCACGTCACCGAGGTTCCGCAGGGGTTTGAGATCCTTGCGTCCACGGAGAGCTGTCCCGTCACCGTCTACGGCAGCGCGGAAAAACGCGTCTACGGCGTGCAGTTTCACCCCGAGGTCGTCCATTCGGAGTACGGCAACGAGATCCTGAAAAACTTCCTATACAACGTGTGCGGCGCGAAGGGCGATTGGACGATGTCCAACTTCGTCGCCGAGCAGGTCGCGTCCCTCAAAGCCAAGATCGGCGATAAAAAGGTGCTGTGCGCCATGTCGGGCGGCGTGGATTCCGCCGTCGCCGCAACGCTCGTCCACCGTGCCGTCGGCGACCGGCTCGTCTGTGTGTTCGTCGATCACGGACTGCTGCGGAAGGGCGAATCGGAAGAGGTCATGGACGTTTTCAAGGGAAAACTCGGCATGAACCTCATCCGCGCGGACGCGGGCGAGCGCTTCCTTACCAAATTGGAGGGCGTCTCCGAACCCGAGCAGAAGCGCAAGATCATCGGCGCGGAGTTCATCAAGGTGTTTGAAGCCGAGGCGAAGAAGATCGGCGCGGTCGATTTCCTCGTACAGGGGACGATCTACCCCGACGTCATCGAGAGCGGAAAGGATAAGAGCGCCGTCATCAAATCGCACCACAACGTGGGCGGGCTTCCCTCCGTCGTCGATTTTAAGGAGATCGTCGAGCCGCTCCGCGACCTCTTTAAAGACGAGGTGCGCCGCGTCGGAACGGAGCTGGGGCTTCCCGATTCTGTCGTGCAGCGTCAGCCCTTCCCGGGTCCCGGGCTTGCCATCCGCATCATGGGCGAAGTCACGCGCGAAAAACTGCAAACGCTGCGCGACGCCGACTATATTTTCCGCGAGGAGATCGCCAAAGCGGGATTAAACCGCGAGATCTGGCAGTACTTTGCCGTCATCACCAATTCCAAAACGGTGGGCGTGCAGGGCGATTTCCGCACCTACGAGAACGTGATCGCGCTCCGCGCCGTCACAAGCGTGGACGCCATGACCGCCGATTGGGCGCGCATTCCGTACGACGTGTTGGAGAAGATTTCCAACCGCATCACGAACGAAGTGCCGCACGCCAACCGCATCGTGTACGACATTACCTCCAAACCGCCGGCAACCATCGAATGGGAGTGACCCCGCGCGGCGTGCAGTTCTTTTGCAAAATCAGAAATATCACATAAGGAGAGAGCTATGAGCAACAAGAGACCGGAAACCATGGAACGTATCGCGACGCCCGCGCTTGCGGAGGCGTTCATCGACGAGCAGATCAAGGCGATCAGAGCGCAGGTGGGGGAGAAAAAAGTTCTTCTCGCGCTCTCGGGCGGGGTGGATTCCTCCGTCGTCGCCGCGCTGCTCATCAAGGCGATCGGCAAAAATCTCGTGTGCGTACACGTCAACCACGGACTTCTGAGAAAGGGCGAGCCCGAGCAGGTCGTGGCGGTGTTCCGCGGACAGATGGACGCCAACCTCGTCTACGTGGACGCGGTCAACCGCTTTCTCGATAAACTTGCGGGCGTTTCCGAGCCTGAACAGAAGCGCAAGATCATCGGCGCGGAGTTTATCCGCGTGTTTGAAGAGGAGGCGCGCAAGCAGGAAGGCATCGAGTTTCTTGCGCAGGGAACGATCTATCCCGACATTTTGGAGAGCGGTCCCGTCAAGGCGCATCACAACGTGGGCGGGCTGCCCGACGACCTCAGATTCGAGCTTGTCGAACCCCTGAAATTCCTGTTCAAAGACGAAGTCCGCGTCGTCGGCAAGGCGTTGGGTCTGCCCGATAACATGGTGTATCGTCAGCCCTTCCCCGGTCCCGGGCTGGGCGTGCGCTGTCTCGGCGCGATCACGCGCGACAGATTGGAAGCCGTGCGCGAGTCGGACGCGATCCTGCGCGAAGAGTTTGCGAAAAACGGTCTGGAAGGGAAGGTGTGGCAGTACTTTACCGTCGTGCCCGATTTCAAGTCGGTCGGCGTGAAGGACGGGAAGCGTTCCTTCGAGTATCCCGTTATTCTGCGCGCCGTCAACACCAAGGACGCCATGACCGCGACGGTCGAGGACGTTCCGTTCGCGCTGTTGCAGCACATTACGGAGCGCATCACGCACGAGGTGAAGGGCGTCAACCGCGTTCTCTACGACCTCACCCCCAAGCCCACGGGTACGATCGAATGGGAGTAAAATAATTCACGACTTTTTCTTTCGAACTGACGTCGTCGCGGCGGAGCGCACCCTGCGGGCGGTTCGGCTGCGCCGAACGCCGCGCTGAAAACGCTCGCCGCTCCTCTTCGCAAAAAATCTTTCTGCGAAATCTTTTTTGCGAGTGCTGCGGTACGACAATGTCGTGATTTTTTAGAGAAACCCAACGTTCGCCATTGGCTCTGCGTTCGGTTTCTCTCGACAGCGCGCAAGTGGCAACATTTTGGCGCGGCTGTCTCACTCTTCCGCAAAAGCCGCGCAAGCGGCAAATTGAGTACCGCAGCGCAAAAGCGTGGTTTTGCTCGCGGATATGATTTATAGCGGGTTTACTTTTTCCCGTGTACTGACGCGGGAAATTATGAAACGATATTTCGGAACGATGCGCGCCGCGGGAAGCTCCCGCAGCGCGCATAACAGAAGGAGAACTTTATGCGCAGACATGACCGCGAGACGGGCTATGAAGACGCGGTGACCATTTTGCGCGGCTGTCCGTTCGTGACGGTCGCCTTTCACGGCGGGGAATATCCCTACGCTGTACCCATGCACTTCGGCGTTGCGGAAGAAAACGGCGCGCTCGTACTCTATTTCCACGGCGCGAAAGAGGGGAAAAAACTCGGTCTTCTCGCCGAAAACAGCCGCGTTGCCTTTTCGGCAGTCAGGTTCTGCGAGAACGTTCCGCCGAAAAACGGCGTCGCCTGCACCGCCACGGCGCGCTTTGAAAGCGTGTTCGGCGAAGGGGAGCTGTCTCCCGTTTCAGGAGAAGATGCGGAGCGCGGACTTCGCGTCCTGCTCGCGCAGAACGGCATGGAAGGGGAGATCTCTCCCGCCGCGCTTGCGAAAACCTGCGTTCTCAGGCTTTCCGTCAGCTCGTTTACGGGAAAAAGACACGAATGACCGACTGCGCGCCGCGAATTTTCGCGGCGCGCGGTCGTGTCCCGGAACAGTCGCAGGCGGAAAGCAAAACAAAAAATGAATATATATTCATATATTTTATGACGGCGAAGCAAAAAATGAAAAAATCCATGAAAATATCAAAAATGGGGGTTGACGAACGGCGGGGATGTGGTATAATAGACAGGAGATAAAGTGAACGGGTTGCGTTCACAAAAAAATATGTTAAGGAGTTTTTGTTATGGCAAGGTTTACGTTACCCAGAGACCTCTATCACGGCAAGGGCGCGCTCGAAGCGCTCAAAACGCTGAAAGGCAAGAAGGCGATCATCTGCGTCGGCGGCGGCTCGATGAAGAAGTTCGGCTTCCTCGATAAGGCGGTCTCCTATCTTAAAGAGGCGGGCATGAAAGTGCAGCTCTTCGAGGGCATCGAACCCGATCCCTCCGTTGAAACGGTCATGAAGGGTGCGCAGGCAATGCTCGATTTTGGACCCGACTGGATCATCGCCATGGGCGGCGGTTCGCCCATCGACGCCGCAAAGGCAATGTGGATCAAGTACGAGTATCCCGACATCACCTTTGAGGATATGTGCAAGGTGTTCGGGATTCCTGAATTGAGAAAGAAGGCGAAATTCTGCGCCATCTCCTCCACGAGCGGCACGGCGACGGAAGTCACGGCGTTCTCCATCATCACCGACTACCAGAAGGGTATCAAATACCCGATCGCAGACTTCGAGATCACGCCCGACGTCGCGATCGTCGATCCCGACCTCGCCGAGACGATGCCCAAGAAGCTTGTTGCGCACACGGGTATGGACGCAATGACGCACGCGATCGAGGCGTACGTCTCCACCGCGAACTGCGATTATACCGATCCTCTGGCGATCTTCGCGATCAAGATGATCCAGAACGACCTTGTCGATTCCTATAACGGCGACATGGCAAAGCGCGACAGTATGCACAACGCGCAGTGCCTTGCGGGTATGGCGTTCTCCAACGCGCTCCTCGGCATCGTGCACTCCATGGCGCACAAGACGGGCGCGGCGTTTGCGGACTACGGCGCGCACATTATTCACGGCGCGGCAAACGCAATGTATCTGCCCAAGGTCATCGCGTTCAACGCGAAGGATCCCACCGCGAAGAAGCGTTACGGCGTCATCGCGGACTACATGGGTCTCGGCGGCAAGAACGACGATGAGAAGGTCGCGCTCCTCATCAAGTATCTGCGCAAGATGAACGACGACCTGAACATCCCTCACTGCATCAAGAACTACGGTGCGGACAGCTATCCCTGCGAGCAGGGCTTCGTTCCCGAGGACGTGTTCCTCGCAAGACTGCACGACATCGCGGTCAACGCGATCGGCGACGCCTGCACGGGTTCCAACCCTCGTCAGCCTTCCGTCGAGGAGATGGAGAAGCTGTTGAAGTGCTGCTACTACGATACGGAAGTCGATTTCTGACAAGAGACAAAAAATCCCGCGCGTTTGCGCGGGATTTTTTGACGGCGTACAGAAAGCGCCGCCGTGCGGAAGATTTCGCACGGCGGCGCAGTTTTTTGTTGGCGTATTATTCGGACGAGTCAGATTTTTTTTCCGCAGTGACCGCAGAACGCCGCGTGCGCGCCGACGGGTTTTCCGCAGTGCGGGCAGGACTTGGTCAGCTCGCTTCCGCATTGCTCGCAGAAGTTGAGTTCCGCGTCGTTTTCCGCGCCGCATTCGGGGCAGCGGAGCGTGGCTTTTTTGGGCGTTTGCTCGGGTAGGGGCGCGGGTTCGATGGGCGAATTTTCGCCCTCCTGTACGGTCTGTGCGGCAACCGTGGGCGAATTTTCGCCCGCTCGTGCGATCTGTATGGCGGTTGCGGACAGTTCTTTGCGGAATCCGAAGGTGAGCAGGCTTGCGCCGATGGTGAGCATGGGAAGCCCCGCGATGAGCAGCCAGAAGAGAGTGGGCAGTTCGCCGCTGCCGAGCGCGGAGAAAAAGCTCGCCGACCCGATGACCGTGCAGGTAAGTCCGCCTGCCGTGAATAAAAACCCGAGGACTTTCAGCCCCAGCTTTGTACGATTTGTTTTTTTATTGCGTTCCGCCATAGTTCTCCTCCGCGTTCCGTTGCTTTATTATGGCACGAACGGCGGAAAAAGTCCAGCGATTATGGCTATTTTTCGGGAAGCGTCGTTTCCGTGCGGAAAAACGCCGCGTTGTGCCTCACGGCGGGATGCTCGGGCGCAAGTGCTGCGGCGCGGCGGTGGCATTCTAGCGCGCGCGCTTTCTCGCCCAGCGCCCAATAGCTGCACACAAGCCCCAGAAGAGGATAGAGGGTGCGCGCGTTCGCGTCGTCGAAGTCGCCCTCGGCGGAATAATCCGGACAGGCAAGCGCGGTCTCGTACCAGAAGACCGCCTCTCTGTGCCGTCCGCTTTCGCGGAAAATGCGCCCGATCTCGTGGCAGACGCCCCCGCGCGGCATTCCGTACGAAAAGCTCGAAAAGAGGGCGGCGAGCGCGTCGTCGCGGTTGCCGTTCTGTTCGCGGCAGGCAGCGAGCACTTTGCACGCCTCGATTTTATTGACGTACCAACCGTCGCCTGCAAGCATTTCGGAGAGGACGGCCTCCGCCTCCGTGTAGAGGCGGTTGTAGAAGAGCTCTCTCCCATAATAGAACAGATCGCGCGGACCGAGCGGCTCTTCGGCGCGCCACTTCTGATAGATATGCAGATTGCGCGCGCCGCGCTGCTTGTCGCTTCCCAGATGGGTCACGGCGAAATCGTCCTGTAAGATTTTTCCGCGCGGGGTGATACATTCGTGTACCCGCCCTTCCCAGCGGAATCCGCCCGCGCGTTTTACGATGCGTTCGCGGCAGTAAACGCACCCGCCGTTGACGTATTTGCACACCGCCATGTCCGCGTTCTCCGCTTCGATGCGCGCTTTCAGCGCGCGCAGGCGGGGGAGCATCTCGGGGGCGATCACGTCGTCAGCATCCAGCCACATGAGGTAGTCGCCCGTCGCCTTCTCGAAGGAAAAGTTGCGGGCGGCGGAAAAATCGTCCGTCCACGCAAGCGGAAAGACGGCGCGTGTGTACCGCTTCGCAAGCGCGGCGGTATTGTCCGTGCTGCCCGTGTCCACAATCACGATCTCGTCCACGGCGTCCTTTACGCTGTCCAGACAGCGCGCCAGCACGTTCTCTTCGTCCCGAACGATCATACAAAGAGATAATTTCATGAATATGCACCTCCGCCACTTTTTCAGGATATGATGAAGTAGGGGCAATGCGTGCATTGTCCGCAAAAGGCGCGCTCTGCGCCATTCGGAGGAAGAATAATGACGATATACAGGCGATGCAACGTGTGCGGGTGCTGCCCGTGCATATGTACAAGTGTGGAGATTTGGCGGAATGCGCCGATCGAGGTGAGAAGCGGTTCTGACTGCCGTTGCCCCACGGGTGCGACGGGTCCCATGGGTCCGACAGGTCCGACGGGCGCAACGGGCGTCACGGGTGTGACGGGTCCAACAGGTGCAACGGGCGTCACAGGTGTGACGGGTCCGACGGGCGCGACGGGAACGGCTGGCGCAACGGGCGCAACGGGCGTGACAGGTCCCACGGGTGCAACGGGCGTCACGGGTGTGACGGGTCCCATGGGTCCGACAGGTCCGACGGGCGCAACGGGCGTCACGGGTGTGACGGGTCCAACAGGTGCAACGGGCGTCACAGGTGTGACGGGTCCGACAGGTCCGACGGGCGCAACGGGTGTGACGGGTCCGACGGGTAAAGTAACTTTTGGGAATAAGAAATGAAGTAGATATGGTTTTTTTCGGGTAGTTCTACTGATTTCAAACTATTTATTTAATTTTATAAAATACGACAATGATTAATATCTAAGGCTCTGGACTTTTCGATAAGTTCAGAGCCTTTCTATATTTAAAAAATAAATCTATGATTATGATTTGTACATATCAGCGTTACAGTTTCTTGAATTTCGGATAGTGATAAATTACTATAAAAATAGTGTAGAGAACACTTTATTAAAAATTGGATAATGTTCTACAATTAATTGTATAATACAGGGAGAAACATAATATGACCAAAGAGGAGATTATCAATCGAATAGATGAATTGTGCATAGAGAAGGATGTAAGCAAGTATCGGTTAATGCAGGATGCGGAAATTTCCTCGATTATATATCAATGGAAAAAGAATACAAAGAGAGACGCAAACTACGGTCCATCATTGCGTTCTATCGAGAAGATATGTGCATTTTTTAATATTTCGTTGGCGGAATTTTTCTCACAAAGAGGGGATGAGCGACAGAAACTTAAAATTAGGGAATTAGAGGTTTCTTTATATAAGTTGTCAGATGAGCAGATCGACATTTTACAACAGATAATTAAGCATTTTATTTGTGCTAATGGAGGTAGGTGAGTACGAATGAAGAAAATGGGGGAAAGAATAAGTTCTCAAAGAAAAGTAAACGGTTATTCACAAGAGATGTTGGCGGAGTTGGTTGGGGTATCGCGGCAGACAATTTATAAGTGGGAAGCAGATCTTGTTGTTCCAACTTATGAGAATATTATTAAATTATGCAATATATTTCAAGTAGATTCTGATTATTTTTATTCTGATGAATTAAGAAGTGATAAGCATGTCTCTGTAAAGACTGAAACATACAAATTGAGAGATGATGCCTTAAAACGAATAAGACGGAAAATATTGATTGTGTTTGCTGTTTTTGTAGTTTGTGTGGTCGTTACGATAGTGTTAGGGTTTATAACTATCACACCAAATAAAGGAGATATTCAGTATAACTCTGATGAGATTGATAGATATATTTTCTATATAGCATTAGTAGTATCGGTGATTCAACTTATAGTTGGGATAATATTAATTATATTATATATGAAACGAAAAAAAGGAGAGAGTGAAAGTGAAAAAGGCAATTAAGATGTGTGCGGTTTTAGTAGGTGTTGTATTGTTCCTATTGATGTTTGGAAGCGCCACTATGCTAGCCAAGGCAGACACAAATAGTGAGCCGGTTCAGGTGGATGAAACGGAAGCGGGGGAGGAGGTCAATACGAAAGGAATTTATACATCGCTATCTATTTCATTGAATGGCGGAGATGGCAAGGTATGGACAACAGTAAGAAACGATTTTACGCTTTTCCCTTCTACGGTGTTTGTAATCGTCCAGCTTTATTCGTCATATACATATTGTGAAGATTATAGAGATATGACCTTGGTGACAGCTACGTCTACAACCGATTTAAACATGGGAGAATCAATAGTTGCAGAAGCTTCTACCGGTGGAGAGCAAAAATATTGGCTTGGACGGATGAGATATAAAGTAGACAATAAGGATTGGGAAGAACGTACTGTGGGGGTTGGTTTGTACAGCGCAGAAGGTGAGTTTTTAGGGATATTGTAAAATCAGAATACTTAAAAAGAGACAGGATATTGCTATGCACCCCAAAAGTTGGACAGACTTTTGGAGGTGCATATTTTTATGGCAAAAAAAGGAAATAAGCAGAAAAAGTA
>CALVMN010000016.1:0-34031 GCA_944346365.1 Candidatus Gallimonas merdigallinarum | reverse complement strand
ATCAACGGTACGCAGTACAGCAGTGCGACCGCGCCTACGGCGGCAGGCAGCTATAAGCTGACAATTACCGTCGCAGAAACAGAGAACTGCTTCGGCGGCACGGCGAGCGTGGAGTTCACCGTTGCAAAGGCTGCGCTTCTCGGCGTAACGCTGGAAGGCTGGACGGCAGGCGGTACAGCGAACGCCCCCGTGATCACGGGCAACCTCGGAAACGGCACGGTGACGTATCTGTACGAGAGCACGGACGGCGCGGGTTACAGCAGTGCGGCTGCGCCCACGGCGGCAGGCAGCTATAAGCTGACAATTACCGTCGCAGAAACAGAGAACTACCTCGGCGGCACGGCGAGCGTGGAGTTCGTCATTGCGGCGGCTCCCGCGCCCGAGACGCCGGAAGATCCTGCAGACCCCGAGACGCCGGAAGACCCCGCGGCAGATCCTCCGCAGGATGTCGGCGCGATCGTAGGCCTCGCGATCGCGGGCGCGGCAGTCGTGGGAGCGGGCGTCGTTCTCGGCGTCATACTCTGGAGACGCAAGCGCAAATAATGCGGAGCGTTTAAAAAACGAAATCTGAATGGACAAGACCCCGTCCCCGCCGCAAATGCGGCGGGGACGGGGTTTGCACAATGTCCGCCTGCGTTTTTCCGTGCGGGACAGGAAAATCGTGTGTAAAATAAGTTGCCAAAGGCGGGCGGATATGGTATAATGACCAATGCGCAAAAGCGCAATCCGCACCCGCGGGGCGCCGCCCTCCGTGTCCGTAAATTTCTTTTCATGCGGATAACGGGCGGAGAAAACGTACCTACGGGGAGGTAAACGGAGGAATTATGGCAGTTATCACCATGAAGCAGCTTCTCGAAGCGGGCGTCCACTTCGGACACCAGACGAGAAAGTGGAACCCCAAGATGAAGAAGTACATCTTCGCCGCCCGTCATGATATTCACATCATCGACCTTGAAATGACGGCGAAGCTCATCGAGGAAGCGTACGCGTTCGTTGTCGAGCAGGTCAAGGCGGGCAAGTCCGTTCTGTTCGTCGGCACCAAGCGTCAGGCGCAGGACGCGATCAAGGAAGAGGCGGAGCGCTGCGGTCAGTTCTACGTCAACTCCCGTTGGCTGGGCGGCACGCTCACCAACTTCAAGACCATCCGTTCCCGCATCGACTATCTTGAAAAGCTGGAAAAGATGGAAGCTTCCGGCGAGTTCGATCTTCTGCCCAAGAAGGAAGTGCTGGGGCTCAAAAAGGAAATGGGCAAGTTGCAGGATAACCTCGGCGGCATCAAGAATATGCGCGGTATGCCCGGCGTGATGTTCGTCGTCGACCCGCACAATGAAGATATTGCCGTCGCGGAAGCGCGCAAACTTCACATTCCGATCGTCGCGATCACCGATACCAACTGCGATCCCGACCTCATCGACTACGTGATCCCCGGCAACGACGACGCGATCCGCGCGATCAAGCTCATCTCGTCCGTCATTGCGAACGCGGTCATCGAGGCGAATCAGGGCGAAACGCCCGTGATGGAGCAGGCTGTTGCCGCTCCCGCAGAAGCGCCGAAGGACATTGAGGAAGTTGTCGCCGCGGAAGGCGCCGCAGAATAAGTGCGTTTTTAAGGAGAAAATATTATGGCAGAGTTTACGGCAAAAGACGTTATGAAGCTCCGCGAGCAGACGGGCGCAGGCATGATGGACTGCAAGCGCGCGCTTGTTGACGCGGACGGCGATATGGAGCGTGCGGCGGATCTGCTCCGCGAGCGCGGAATTGCAAAGGCAGCGAAGCGCGCTTCCAAGATCGCGGCGGAAGGCATCGTGTACGCGCTGGTAGAGGGCAAGACGGGCGTGCTCGTTGAGGTCAACTGCGAGTCCGACTTCGTTGCGAAGGGCGAGAAGTTCCACGAGCTTGTGGAAGCGGTCGCAAAGCAGATCGCGGCTGTCAAGCCCGCCGACGTAGACGCGCTTCTTGCAAGCGATATGGGCGGCAAGACGGTTGACACCTTCGTGCAGGAGCAGGTTGCCGTCATCGGCGAGAAGATCTCCGTGCGCCGCTTCACCGTGTACGAGGCAGAGGGCTTCGTGGAAACGTATATCCACATGGGCGGCACGATGGGCGTTATGCTTGCGTTCGACGGCGAGCCGACCGAAGCGGCGAAGGCAGTCGCGCACGACGTTGCGCTGCACGTCGCGTTCGCAAAGCCCCGTTATCTGACGGCGGCGGAAGTTTCCGCCGAGACCATCGAGAAGGAGAAGGCGATCCTTCTGCAAGAGGTCATCAACGAGGGCAAGCCCGAAGCGATCGCAGAAAAGATCGTCATGGGCAAGATCAAGAAGTTCTATGAGGAGAACTGCCTCATGGATCAGAAGTTCGTCAAGGACGACAAGGTCACCGTCGCGCAGGTGCTTGCAAAAGCGGGTGCGGGCGTGGCTTTGAAGCAGTTCTGCTTCTTTGTCCGCGGCGAGGGTCTCGAAAAGAAGAGCGAGGACCTTTCTGAGGAAGTTGCCAAGCAGGTCGAGGCAATGAAGAAATAAAATACCGAACGAAATGAACATCCCCCGCTGCATTCGCAGCGGGGGATGTTGCTGTATAAAAAAGGCTTATGCAGATGAGCAGACATGTCTGTATTCCCAAGATTTTTTGATTATCGAATAATACTTCTCTCATCGGGGAAGAGATAACCCCCTCGGAAAATGATAAACCAAAACCACCGGGGTTTCCTATCGCATAAACTTTTTCCCCGCGGTTCTCTCGCTCATGCTGCCCGTGTTCTTTCAGGCAATCGGCAAGGCTCTGCCGAGCGTCATGCTCTCCCTTACGCGGCAGGTGTTCTGCCTGATCCCGCTCTTCTGGGGATTTTCGCTCATCGGGCTGGACTATGCGTGGATCGCCTTCCCCGCGGCGGAGCTGATCACGGGTGCGGTGGGGGTGGTTCTCTACTTCCGCCAGACGGCGCGCTGGAAGCGGGAACTTCCGCCGCGCGCATCAGGTCAGGAACGGGCGCAGGGCGCGGCAGGATAAACGAAAACAGGACGGACGCGCCGCGCCCGTCCTGTTTCATGCAGCTTGTAAGATCGGCGCGCAAAGTTTGTATTTCGTCTTGATTTTTTCGGCGCGGTGTGCTATACTGTTTAAAATGGCATGGTGCGGGGTTCTGCGCCGTCCATATCGGAACACATAAGAGCGGTAAGGAGGAAACGCAGCAATGACGCCCAAGTACAAACGCATTCTTCTCAAACTTTCGGGCGAGGCGCTCGCAGGCGAACAGCGGTTCGGCCTCAACGAGGGCGTCGTCTCTCAGGTCGTCGATCAGCTCGTCGAAGTACATAAGATGGGCGTGCAGATCGGGCTTGTCATCGGCGGGGGAAACTTCTGGCGGGGCAGGCAGGGCACCAATATGGACCGCACGACTGCCGACCACATGGGAATGCTCGCCACGGTCATGAACTCGCTCGCCATGATGGACGCGATCGAGAAAAAGGGGATCCCCACCCGCGTGCAGACGGCGCTCATCATGACGTCCGTCGCCGAGCCGTACATTCTCAGAAAGGCGATCCACCACTTCGAGAAGGGTCGCATCGTCATCATGGCGTGCGGCACGGGCAACCCGTACTGTTCCACCGATACCGCGGCGGCGCAGCGCGCCTGCGAGATCGACGCCGACGTGCTTTTGATGGCGAAGAACGTGGACGGCATTTACGACAGCGACCCCGCGACCAATCCGAACGCGAAGAAGTACGATCATCTCACCTTCGGCGACATCATCAACAAGGGTCTGAAAGCCATGGATACGACGGCGGCGACGATGTGCATGGAAAACGACGTTCCCGTGCTCGCGTTCGGGCTGGGGGAAAAGGACTCCATCATCCGCGCCGTATGCGGCGAAAAAATCGGCACTCTGATCTCCAAAGAATAAAAAATCAGGCAAGGAGCGTAAAATATGATCGAAAACGAAGAAGTAGAGGAGATTTTCCTCATTCTTGAAGACAAGCTGGAAAAGACGGTCTCCGTCATGCAGGAGGAGTTCTCCACCATCCGCGCGGGGCGCGCCAATCCGCACGTGCTGGATAAAATTCAGGTAGAGGCGTACGGCGGCATGAGCGCGCTGAACACGCTCGGCAATATTTCCGCGCTCGACGCGCGCTGCCTCGTCGTCAGCCCGTGGGATAAATCCCTCCTGAAATCCATTGAGAAGGCGATCCTCGCCTCCAATATCGGCATTACGCCCACCAACGACGGCAACGTGATCCGCCTCGTGTTCCCCGAACTCACCGAGGAGCGCAGAAAGGACCTCGTCAAGCAGATCAAGCGCATGGGCGAGGAATCCAAGGTCGCCGCGCGCAACGTCCGCCGCGAAGCAATGGACTCCGTCAAGAAGATGAAGAACGCGAAAACGCTCTCCGAGGACGAAGTCAAGGCGTGCGAGCAGGACGTGGAGAAGAAGATCTCCGCCTGCATCGAGGAGATCGATAAAGCGGTCGCGGCAAAAGAAAAGGAGCTGATGACCGTCTGATGGCAGAGAAAACGGCGATCCCGCGTCACATTGCCGTCATTATGGACGGCAACGGACGCTGGGCGAAAAAACGCCTTCTGCCGCGCGGCGCGGGGCATCGCGCGGGCATGAACCGCATGATCGGGCTTGCCGAGCACATTTTCGACCGCGGCGTGGAGTACTGTACGCTGTTTGCGCTCTCCACCGAAAACCTGTCCCGCCCCAGAGAGGAGCTGGACGGCTTGTTTTCGCTTTTCCGCGATTATTTCCCCGCCAATACCGCGCGGCTGAAAAGCAAGGGGATCGCGCTCAGGGTCATCGGCGACAGGTCGCTCCTGCCCGAGGATATCGTCGCGCTCATTGCGGAAGGGGAGGCTTATACGGCGGGCGGCACGCGCGGAACGCTCGCGCTCGCCATCGGCTACGGCGGGCGGCAGGATATTCTCGCCGCCGTCAACGAAGCGGTGCGCCGCGGCAGGGAAGTGGACGCGGAGGAATTTTCCGCCATGCTCTCCACGCGGGAGATGCCCGAGCCGGACCTTCTCATCCGCACGGGAAAAGAACTCCGTATCTCCAATTTTCTCCTGTGGCAGGCGGCGTACAGCGAATTATATTTTACGGATGTGTTGTTCCCCGATTTTTCGGATAAGGAACTCGATAAGGCGATCGAAGCCTACGGCAAGCGGGAACGCCGCTACGGGAAACTCTGATAACGGGGATAGATTTGGATAAAATGGAAGAAATCAAGGAACAGCAATACCCGGGTGCGCCGACGCCGCCCGAGGATGAACCGAAAAAACCGCGTCACTCCAACGCGCAGCTCCGACTCTATTCGGGACTTGTGTACGTTGCCGTTCTGCTGCTGTTTTTCGCGCTGAAACTCTTCGTGCATCGGCTCTTCTTCGACGTGCTCATCCTGCTCTTTGCGGTACTCGGCACGTTTGAAATGATCCGCGCCTTCGGCGACAGAATCCACCGTTCGCAGCAGGTCGTCGCCATGACGTTCGCGCTGCTCGTCGTCGTCATGTATATCGTGGCGGATATTCTCTTTACCGATATTCTCGGCGTGGAATTCCCCGATAACCCGCTCACCGCAACGGGGCGCAACTATGCGCCGCACGTCACGCTCGTCGTGTTCATCGCGGGCATTGCAGTCATTTTCGGAATGCTCGTCTTTGCGCCGACGAAAGTGAGCTTGGAATCGGTCGGCTGTACGCTCATCTCGTATATGTATCCCTCGGTGTTCCTCGTCGTCATGACGGTGTGTAACCATCTGGAATACTATTCCGACGTCGCGATCGCCTTCGTGTTCATCATCAGCCCGTTTGCGGACGTGTTCGCCTATACAACGGGCAAGACGCTGGGCAAAAAATACCCCATGAAAATGGCGCCAAACGTCAGCCCGAACAAGACAGTCGTCGGCGGCGTGGGCGGGCTCATCGGCGGCGCGCTGGGCGGCGTTGCGGTGTTCTTCTTCTACTACGGGCTTTGCAAGTGCGTGACGCTGACGGGATTCGCGCAGTTCACGCTGAGCGCGCCCGTCCTCGAATGGCACGATTTCATCTTTTTCGTCGGGATCGGCGTGCTTACCTCCGCGTTCTCGCAGTTCGGCGACCTTGTGGAGAGCAGTTTCAAGCGCAAACTCGGCATCAAGGATATGGGAAATCTTCTCCCGGGGCATGGCGGGATCCTGGACCGCATCGACTCGTCCCTCTATGCGAGCCTCATCGTCGCGCTGATCTTCGTCATACGAATCATGACGATCGGCATTCCCGCATAAAATAAGAATCAGCAAGGTTGCGCCCGCCGCAAGGCGGGCGTTTTTACAGAAGCCGCGCCCTTGCGCGCATTTTTACGGAGAAAAGATATGGTCAGGATCGCACTCATCGGCTGTACGGGGAGCATCGGAATGCAGGTGGCGCAGGTCGTGCGCCGCTATCCCGAGCGTTTCCGCTTTACCGCGCTTGCCTGCGGGCGGGGCGGCGCGGCGTTTGAATCGCTCCTTGCGGAGTTCCTGCCCGCCGTCGCGCTGTGCGCGGAGGGAACGTTCGACGCGCCGGAGAAGGTTGCAAAACTCGCGGCGGGGGAGGAGGCGCGCCTGTTTGAGGACTGCGACGTCGCCTTTGTCGCCGCGGGCGGATTCGCGGGGCTGAAATACACCCTGCTCGCCGCCGAGGCGGGGAGGAAGATCGCGCTTGCAAACAAGGAATCGCTCGTCTGCGGCGGCGAACTCGTCACGCGGGCGGTGCTGGAGCATGGGATCGACCTCGTTCCCGTGGACAGCGAACATTCCGCGCTCTTCCAATGCCTTGCCTTCCGCCGCGACGCGGCGTTTTCCAAGCTCGTGCTCACGGCAAGCGGAGGTCCGTTTTGCAGTCTTTCGCGGGAGGAACTCGCCCGCGTGACGGCGGCGGACGCGCTCCGACATCCCACATGGAATATGGGTGCGAAAATCACGGTAGACAGCGCGACGCTGCTCAATAAGGGGTACGAGGTCATCGAGGCGAAGTGGCTGTACCACGCGGATTTTTCGCAGATCGAGGCGGTCGTTCACCCCGAGAGCATCGTGCATTCGCTCGTGTATTTTGCGGACGGCGCGGCGCTCGCGCAGCTCGGCTACCCCGATATGCGCGTTCCCATTCAGCTTGCGCTCACCTATCCCGAGCGGCTTCCCTGCGAAACGCCGCTCGATCTGCCCAAGCTCGGCAAACTGACGTTTTTACCCTTTCCAGAAGAGAAGTTTCCCTGTTTCCCGCTTGCGATCGCGGCAGGCAAGGCGGGCGGGATCATGCCGACTGTGCTTAACGCGGCGGCGGAAGAGGCGGTGCGCGCCTTTTTGAATGGACGCATAACATTCCCCGCGATTGCGGAAACTATTCAGGATGCGCTCGGCGCAGTCCCGCAGGCGTCCGCGGAGTGCTTCTCGCAGCTCGCGGAAGCGGACAAAGCGGCGCGCCGCCGCGCAGCAAAGTTTATCGATACGCATGGCAAATAATCTTTTAAGCGTGTGGAGCACCATCGGCTCCGTTGCGCTCGCGATCCTCATCCTGCTCGTCATGATCACCGTTCACGAATTCGGGCATTACGTTGCGGGGAAGATCCTCAAATTCAAAATCGACGAATTCTCCATCGGATTCGGTCCCGCGCTGTTCAAGCGCAGGAGCAAAAAGACAGGGGAGTTGTTCGCCCTGCGCCTCATTCCGCTCGGCGGCTACTGCGCGTTTGCGGGGGAGGACGGTCTGGAAGAACCGCCGCCGCCCGAGCCGCCCGAACCGTTCCCCGAAACGGAAGGCACGGAAGGCGCTGCGACTGCGGAGTCTGCGGAAAATGTTCCCGCGCCCCGCGTGCCGACGGAGGAGGAAAAGGCGCATTGGTTCGTCAACCGCAAGCCGTGGCAGCGCATCATCGTGTTGCTTGCGGGCGCGTTCATGAATTATCTGCTCGCCGTCCTCCTGATCATCATCTGTTTTTTTGCGTACGGACAGACGATGGTCGCCGTCTACGAGGCGGAACCGACGGCGGAAATCGCCGCCGAATACTGCTTGCAGGACAGAGATATTCTCCTTCAAGCGGAGGGGAAGAACCTGTATCTCACGACGGACGTCGCAAAGGCGCTCAACGGGAAACGTGCGGGGGAGCTGGTCTCGTTCCGCGTTTCCCGCCTCTTCATGACGGACGAGGGGGAGAGCTACCGGCAGGAGACGGACGTCGAAGTACAGCTCCGCGCCGACGTCACGGTGGAAAACAGCGCCGATTTTTCCTCGGTATGGCGGGCGCTCGGAATCCGATACGAGGAGACGGAGGAGGGCGGCAGCTATCTTCTGGCGAGCGCGGCGTACCGCTTCGGGTTCTGGGAAACGCTCGGGCGGTCGTTTGTCTATTCGTTCAAGATCGCGGGCTCGATTTTCCAGATCCTCGGCGAACTCCTCACGGGCAGGCTGGGGCTTTCCGTTCTGGGCGGACCTGTCAGCACGATCGCCATTACCTCGCAGGTGGCGGGAAGCAGTTTCCGCGGATTTTTGGAGATCGCGGGGTATATCGGCGTCAATCTCGCCGTGTTCAATCTGCTGCCCGTTCCCGCGCTGGACGGCAGCAAGATCGTGTTCACCGTCATCGAATGGATCCGCGGCAAGCCCGTCAACCGCAAAGTGGAGGCGGTCATTCACTTCGTCGGGCTGGTGTTCCTCTTGGGCTTCGCCGTCCTGGTGGATATTCTGCAATTCGTTTAAAAAATCCCGCTCGAAGGAGCGGGATTTTTTTTTCGTTATGTTTTGCGTGCGGCGGTTATTTCACCGTTTCGATTTTGCCGATGCCGTACGTGATCTGCATCAGCCGCTTATTCATGGGCGTGGGCGCAAGCTGAATGAGGTATTCGCCGCTTTGAATCGTCGTCATTCCCATGCTCCACCCCGCCTGCAACGTGTCGGTGTTGTACGTGATGAGCATGGGAATACGTTCCCACGGTCCTTCGCCGTAGTTGTAGTTGACGTGGTAGTACCCGGGGTCGCGCATGCCGATGTGCTCGCCCTCGCGCTTCGCCGTCACGATGACCGTTCCCTTTTCGCCGCCCTGCGGCACCCAGATCACATAGGGCATACTGCCGAGGAACAAGCCGTCCTTGGTCTCCACGCGCGCGCCTTGCAGAAGGGGATCGCCCCATTCTATGCCGTCGTCCGAAAGTTTGAAGTAAATATCGCAGCAGGGGTAGCCGACGATCTCGTAGACCATAATGTATTTCCCGTTACCCATGCGCGTCACGACGGGCATTCCGGGGCGGAGCGTGCGGTCGGGAACGGTGACGGTGTATTTTACGTCGCTCCAGGTCCTGCCGCCGTCCTCCGACCATACGAGCGCGAGCGTCTGGTTGAAGCGCGGGTCGGTGTGCGGGCGTTCGTCGGTAAACGCAACGACGATCCTGCCGTACGCGTCGAGGTAGATATTGGGCTCCCATACGGGACCGAGCGCGTCGAAGTTCTGTTCGATGGGCGGTCCGCCCTGCACCACGGAGGAGCGGAACGTCCACGTCTTGCCGTGGTCGAGGCTCACGTAGAAGGAAAGCTCGGTCGTGGCGAAGGTGAGCGGAACGGAGTTCCCGCACATGACGATCGCGCCCGCAGGCAGATCGCCGCACGGTTGGGGAAGTTCGTAGATATGCGGCTGAAAGCGGATCCCGTAGCCGTTCTGCGTGTCCTCGATCTGAGAATATTTTTCCCACGTCACGCCTCCGTCCTTGGAGCACATGACGGGTACGACGGGCGGCTCTTTGAGTGTGGAATGGTCGAACGTCGCAAGCAGCATCCCGTTCAGTTCGCCCGCATGGTGCAGTTCCAGAACGCGCGGATACAGCACGCCCGAAGTATTGGAGTACACCTCCTCGTCGCGCGGGGTGAACACCACGCCCATATTCTCTCTTGTAATTTTGATTGCCATGTTTTCTTCCCCCTTCCTTTTGCCGTGCCGCAGCGTTTCCGCGCCGCGGGCGGCGGTTATGTTCATAGAGAAATTGTATCATATCCGCGGGGGAATTTCAATATGTTCGGTAAAATTTCCCGCAAAAAAAGAGGTCTCCCGTGCGGGAAACCTCTTCTGCGTTTTATGCGGTTATTCTTTCTTGTCCGCAGCGGGGGCGGCGGGAACGCTCCCGGCGGGCTGTACGTTCTCTTCCTGCGCGGGGGATTCGGGCAGCGTCGTTTCGGAAACAGGCTGCGCCTCTTCCGCCGCGGGAACAGCCGTCTCCGGAACAGACTTTTTCTGTGCGGAGAATTTGCGGAGCTGTTTTACGAAAGAGGGCGAGCTGAGCACGATCACGCCCGCCGCGATGGCGATCGCAATGTCGGGGAAAACATACGTCCCGTTATAACCGAGCGAGTAGATCCATGCGTCCACGTCCGGCGCATATGCCGAGAAAGCGAACACGCCTGAGAGCAGGTGCGCCGCGAAACGGAACACGCTTGCAACGACCGCACCCAGTGCAAACTGTACCTGCGGAAGTTTTTCCAGCTTCTTCGTGTGCGCAAACATACCCGCAAGCCCGATGCCGGCAAAGGCGATGGGATAATCGAGAAGGAGCTGCGCGGGGTGGATGATCCACGGATCCTGAATGATTTGGAGCAGTCCGTACACGGCGCCCGCCACGGCGCCCTTCTTCGTGCCGAACATGAAAGAGTACAGCATGAGGGGCAGGAGGGAGGCGATGGTCACCGAGCCGCCCTGCGGCATATGGATGGGCGCGATATAGGAGAGCGCAAAGCTCATCGCAATACATACTGCGGCATAGGAAATGGATTTGGAGTCAAATCCGCGCTTGTTGCCTCTGTCGAAGAGGACGGCGCAGACGGCGATCGCGGCAATAAGTACCGCGGCGCAGACGTAGAGGACAACGCTCTCCGATACGCTGATCTCGACGCCGTTGTTGGCGGTAGCGTCGCCCGAGGCGAAGTAGATCGCAAGGCAGACGAACAGGGCGACGAATGCGGCGGCGGCAAGTCCTCCGCATATAGCGGACGTCAGACGGAACGCCTTTTTCGTAAAGAGCGAGGAGATATAGATCGCCGCGATTCCCAGAACGACAACGGCGACGCAGGCGACGGAGGGCCAGAGCACGAGATCGAACACATAGCCGTTTTCATACATATCGAAAAATTCGAGCGAGAGCATGGCGGCAATGACGGCAACGGCGAATCCGCAGGCAAAGCCGAGCGCGGTGCGCATGAAGTTTTTCATGCTTTCCGGCTTTTTGAGGCTGACGAAGATTCCGACGACGACGAGGATGACGACGAGCGCGATCGCGGCGTACAGGAATACGTTCATGAGCGAATCCTTGGCAAACGCAGTCCACACGTCGGGGTAGTCGTAGTGCGGAATTTTGTTGTCGCCTTCGCCTGTCTCAAAGTAGTCCTGATAGGAGGACAGAGACGTAGCTAACATAACACAACTCCTTATTATCCGTCTTTGGTTTTGGGAAAACAAAACAAAAAACGCCCATGCAAAATGCGCGGAGCGTCCTGAAAAAATCCTGTCTTTCGTCCAAGCATTACCTTGCCCGATTCAAGTGGTATCATCTCAGCCTGTTACAGCACCCACGACGGATATTAAATTTCTATAATTGAAGTATAACGCGAATTTTTCAGAAAGTCAATTGAATTTTTGCACAAAATGTAGTATAATCGGAAAAGAGGTCAGTTTTATGGATAAATTTTACGCGTATCTTGACAGAATGAAGTTCATCAAGCGGTGGCAGCTCATGCGCTCGACCCGCGAAGAGAACATTATGGAGCATTCGCACCAAGTCGCCTTTTTGACGCACGCGCTCTGTCTCATCGAAAACGAGGTGTACGGCGGCGGCGTGAATACGGAGCGCGCCGTTCTGTACGCGCTCTATCACGAGGTCAGCGAGGTCATGACGGGGGATATGCCCACGCCCGTCAAGTATTTCAACGGTCAGCTCCACGGCGAATACGAGAAGGTGGAACGCCTTGCCGTCGATAAAATCGCCGCCACGCTCCCCGAACCGCTGAAAGGCGCGCTGTACCCGCTCTTACAGGCGGACAAGACTTCCGAAGAATACGCGTTCGTGAAGGCGGCGGACAAGCTCTCCGCATACCTGAAATGTCTGGAAGAGCTGCGCTCGGGAAATTCCGAGTTCGTGCAGGCGGAAAAGACCATCCGCGAGGCGCTCCTGCAAAAGCAGATGCGCGCCGTCGGGTACTTTTTCGAGCATTTTATCCCCGCGTTCTCGCTCACGCTCGACGAGTTGGAGACGCTGGATAACCGCTGAACCGCGCAAAATTTATCGTATGCGCATATGAAAATACAGCCACATTGCACAATGGGAGGGAAATTATGGAACTTATGCAGTTGATGAAGGAGCGGTATTCCTGCCGCAAATTTGCGGAAAAGCCCGTTCCGCGGGAAGCGATCCAAACGATTTTGGAGGCGGGGCGCGTCGCGCCCACGGCGCACAACGAACAGCCGCAGCGCATTCTCGTTCTTGACGAGGCGGAAACGCTCGCTAAGCTCGACCGCTGCACCAAATGCCGTTTCGGCGCGCCCGCCGCGCTCCTCGTGTGCTACGATCGGACGGCGTGCTGGCGCCGCTCCCGCTACGATAACGCGCCCAGCGGCGAGGTGGACGTCGGCATCGTCACCACGCACATGATGCTCATGGCGCAGTCGCTCGGCATCGGCACGACGTGGGTCATGCACTTCGATCCCGCCGCCGTGAGAGCGGAGTTCGCCCTGCCCGAAAATTATATCCCGACGGCGATCCTCGTTATGGGTTACCCTGCGGCGGACGCGGCTCCCGCGCCCGCGCATTCCGAGAACAAGCCGATGGAAGAGCTTGCGAAATTCAACAAATTTTAAGAGACGATAAGCCCGCGGGGGTGCGCATATGCGCACCCCCGCGGGCTTATGTGATTGTGCGGCGGCGCGTTTTGCGCCGTCCGTTACTGCTTTTTCATGCTCAGATACACCATGAGCACGGAAATATCCGCGGGGGAGACGCCCGAAATGCGCTCCGCCTGTCCGAGGCTGAGGGGGCGGATACGCTGCAATTTCTCCCGCGCTTCCAGCCGAAGTCCTGCGATCGCCGCATAGTCCAGCTCGGGCGGCAGAGGACTTTCTTCCATTTTTTTCGCCTTCTGCATCTGCTCTTCGCTGCGTTTCAGATACCCTTCGTAGCGCACTTCCGTCTCACAGGAGAGCTTTACGTCGGACGGCACGCCCGCAAGGATCCCGAAAACTTCCGCAATGCGCGCGAGCGGAATGCCGCGGCGGATGAGGTCGGCGTACGTCACGCCGCCCGTCAGCGGGGGCTGCCCGTATTCCTGCACGAGCGCGTCCGCTTTTTTCTGCTCCGCGCGCGTTTGCAGGACGGACGCGGTCTCTTCGCGCAGGACTTTGCGCGCAAGGTACGCCTGATAGCGCTGCTCCGTGACAAGTCCGCAGGCGTATCCGATCTCGGTCAGGCGCGCGTCGGCGTTGTCCTGCCGCAGCGTCAGGCGGTATTCCGCGCGCGAAGTCATCATGCGGTAGGGTTCGTCCGTTCCCTTCGTCACGAGGTCGTCGATGAGCACGCCGATATACGCCTGATCGCGCCGCAGAATGAGGGGCGGCAGTCCGCGCAGTTTGAGCGACGCGTTCAGTCCCGCAATCAGTCCCTGCGCCGCCGCCTCTTCGTAGCCGCTCGTGCCGTTGATCTGCCCCGCGGTGTACAGTCCTTCCACTTTCTTGAATTCGAGGGTGGGGAGCACGTCCAGCGTGTCGATGCAGTCGTATTCGATGGCGTAGGCGTAGCGCACGATCTCGCACCGCTCCAAACCCTTCACCGTGCGGTACATCTGCTTTTGCAGATCGTGGGGGAGAGAGGTAGAAAGCCCCTGCACGTACACTTCGGTGGTGTCCGCACCCTCGGGTTCGAGGAAGAGCTGGTGCCGCTCCTTGTCGGCAAAGCGGACGACCTTGGTCTCAATGGACGGGCAGTAGCGCGGTCCCGTGGAGGAGATCGTTCCGTTATAGAGGGGGGCGCGGTCGAGATTTTCTAAAATGACTTTGTGCGTTTCCGCGTTGGTATAGGTGAGGTAGCAGGGCGTCTGCGCGCCGACGGGCGGCACGCGGTCGTTGAGGAAGGAGAAGGGGAACACGTCCTCGCCCGGCTGAACGGTGAGTTCGGAGGTGTCCACGGTGCGCCCGTCGAGGCGGGCGGGCGTTCCCGTCTTGAAGCGGCGGACGGAGCAGCCGAGCTTTTCCAGATTTTCGGTGAGCAGGGTCGCCCTTGCAAATCCGTTCGGACCGTTTTCCGCAATGACGTTCCCCGTAATGGTGCGCGCGCCGAGGTAAACGCCCGTCGCCACAATGACGGCGCGGCAGGAGAATACGCCGCCGTATGCAGTCACAACGCCCGTCACGCGCCCGTTTTCCGTCAGGATCTCCGCCGCCTCGCCCTGCGCAATGCGCAGGTTTTGGGTATGTTCCAAGACCCGCTTCATCTCGGTGTGGTAGCGGTTTTTGTCCGTCTGGGCGCGCAGAGACTGTACCGCCGCGCCCTTGCCCTCGTTGAGCATACGGTATTGCAGAGCGGTGCGGTCGGCGTTGAGTCCCATTTCGCCGCCGAGCGCGTCGATCTCGCGCACCAGATGCCCCTTCGCCGTGCCGCCGACGGAGGGGTTACAGGGCATAAAGCCGATGCTGTCCAGATTCAGGGTGAGGATGACCGTATTCAGACCCGTGCGGGCAAGCGCGAGAGCGGCTTCGCACCCCGCGTGACCTGCGCCGATGACCACGGCGTCGTACGTTCCTTCGGAAAAAAGCTGTTTCATGGTATCAATATGCAAAAATCCCGTAAAGGGATTTTTCTCGCGTGATGATTTGGATTGCGGGCAATATTGCGTATTAAGGAAAACAACCCCTCAGTCCCTGCGGGACAGCTCCCCTTTCACAGGGGAGCCGTTGTGCGATCCCGTGTGCGGAAGAAGGTGTAAACGTACAAAAATGTCCGCAAGTAAACCCGCGCTTTTGCGCCAATGTTATAAAATAACGTTGCAAAAGGCGTCACTGCGTTATGCCTTTTGTTAAAAATCACTCGCGCAAGGAGGCTGCGCCTCCGCCCGCGCCCCACATTTGCGCATACCTGCGCTTTTGCGGAAAAGTGAGCCGCCGCGAGTTATACTGTTGCGAAATAGCGGCGGCGAGAAAAACCGAATGCAGAGCCGTAGGCGAACATTGGGTTTTTCTTTCTCTCACGGAAATTCTTTTCGTCAGTTCGAAAAGAATTTCGTGAACTTACTGTTTGAGTACCGCGCTTTTTACGTCGTTCACGTCTTTGGCGACGCGGTCGTTCACGCGCATCAGTTCCACGACTTTATCGCGCGCGTAGATGATGGTGGAGTGATCGCGCCCGCCCATGATCTTGCCGACGGTGACGAGGGGGAGCGCAAGCATATCGCACATCAGATAGGTGCAGATCTGCCGCGCCCGAACGATCTCCTGCCGCTTGTTTTTCCCGATGAGGTCGGCTTTCGTAATGCCGAAATAGGTACACGTCGCGCGGATGATCGCGTCGGGGGTGACCTCTTCCTGCTCGTCCGAATTGATGGCTTCCTGCAGCGCCTCGGCGGCAAGTTTGAGCGAGATCGGCTCTTCGTGCAGCTTGCTCGCAAAGATGACGGTATTCAGCCGCCCTTCGAGCGTGCGCACGTTGTTATCCGATCCGCGCACGAGGAAGGCGAGCACGTCGTCCGGAACAACGTATTTCTTTTCGAGCGCCTTGCGCTTCAAAATCGCGATCTTGGTCTCCGCGTCCGGCGGCTGAATATCGGCGATGAGCCCGCCCTCGAAGCGGGTGCGCAGCCGCTCTTCCAGCGTGGTAAGCTCTTTTGCGGGGCAGTCGGAGGAAATGACGATCTGTTTGTGCTGGGAAAAGAGTTCGTTGAATGCGTGGAAGAACGCCTCCTGCACGCCGTATTTTCCCGCCCAGAACTGAATATCGTCGATGAGCAGAACGTCCACGCCGCGGTAGCGGTTGCGGAAACGCGTTTCATTGTCCCGTCCCGCGCCCTTTTTGGCGTACATGCTGTCCACATACTCGTTGAGGAACTTTTCGCTCGTGGTGTAGATAACTTTGAGCGAGGGCTTCTTCTGCGCGATCTCGTTGGCGATCGCCTGCATGAGGTGCGTCTTGCCAAGACCTGTGCCGCCGTAAATGTAGAGGGGGTTGAAGTTCTCGCCGGGGTTTTCGGCAACGGACTTCGCCGCGGCAAACACGAATTTGTTGGAACTTCCCACAACAAAGGATTCAAAGGTATACCGTTTGTCCAGAACGACGGAATCTGCCTCCACCACGTCGTCGGGCGATTCATTGAGGGTGAATTCCTCGCTCCCGTCCACGACGATGATCGCGTCCGTCAGACCCACGTCCGCCGAGACGACCGCCTCGCGCAGTTTTTCGAGGTGGTTTTTCGTGATGGTGCGTGCGGCAAGTTCGCTCTCCGCTCTGAGGGCGATCTTTTTCCCGATCACGTCCACGGGAACGAGATTTTCGATGAACGTGCTGTAAGAGATGGGGTTGATGAGCGCCTTTGCGCGCTCGCGGATCTTATTCCATAAAAAATCAAACTGTTCCGTCATTTGCAGATGTCCTCCCCGATGTCGTAATCATGCCCGCGCGACGTTCGGGCGAAATGTTTTGCAAATTTCCCCGCAAACGCTTTTCCTTTTTGCGTAATTTTGCTATAATAATATGTGACGGGAAACGCTCCCGTTTTCAAAGATCCATTTTGAATATTATAGTACAAAATGCGCCAAAAAGAAAGCGTTTTTCAAAGAATTCCGCATGGTCATCAAAAAATTAACGCTCGCCAATTTCAGAAATTACGAGGCGGAGACCTTCCGTTTTACGGACGGGCTGAACGTGCTCACGGGCCGCAACGCGCAGGGCAAGACCAACTGCGCCGAGGCGGTTTTTTACCTTTGCACGGGCGCGTCGCTGCGGATCCGCCACGACCGTCAGCTCATCCGCCGCGGCGAGACGTGCGCGCGCATTTCCGCCGAGGCGTCCACGCGGTTCGGCAGCGTTGCGCTGGAAGCGGCGATCTTTGAAAACAAGCGCGAACTCTACCTCAACGGCAACCGCCTTGCGCGGGCGGCGGACTTCGTGGGGAATATGAACAGCGTGTTCTTTTCGCCCGGGGAACTGCGGCTCATTCAGGACGGACCGGACGAGCGCAGGCGTTTTCTCAACCTCTCCATTTCGCAGACGTCGCGCGAATATTGCACCGCGCTCGCGCGTTATCAGCGTATTCTCGATCAGCGGAACAACCTTTTGAAGGAGCGGGACTTCTCGCTCGTCATGGAGACTCTCCCCGTGTGGGACGAGCAGCTCGCGCTGTTCGCGGCGCGCATCGTGCGCCACCGCAGGCGGCATTTAAAACAGCTTTCTCCGCTTGCGAGCGACGCGCACGCCTATCTGACCGACGGCGCGGAAAAGCTCTCTCTCGATATGGACGGGCGGTATCCCGATGAAGAGGGGGAGATCGCCGAAAAGCTCCTGAAAGAGTTTTCCGCCGCGCGGGAGCGCGATCTGCGGCTGGGATTTACCTCCGTCGGACCGCACCGCGACGATATTAAAATTCTCATCGACGGCGCGGACGCGCGCGGGTACGCCTCGCAGGGGCAGGCGCGCACGGCGGCGCTCTCCCTGAAACTCGCCGAAACGGAGATCTTCCGCACGCTTGCGGGCGAGGCTCCCGTGCTCATTCTCGACGACGTGATGAGCGAGCTGGATCTCCCGCGCCGCAAAAAACTTCTGGACAGAGTGCGCGATATTCAGTGTATTCTCACCTGCACGCACGCCGAACGCGTTCTGTACGGTGCAGAGTGCAACAAGATCCGCATTCGAGAGGGGAAAATTATCTGAAAGATCCGTATCCGCGCGGGGCTGTTTGTCTGCAAAGAAGTCTTGAAGGAGGGACTGTATGAGAGCCGACCTGCATATTCATACCTACTATTCGGACGGCGCGTATTCCCCCGCCGGAATCGCCGCACGCGCAAAGGCTGCGGGCGTGGAGTTCCTCTCCATGACCGATCACGACAGCATGGAGGGCATGGCGGAAAAGCGCGCCGCTGCGGAGCGGGAAGGGCTCGGGTTCGTCCCGGGCTGGGAAGTCTCTTCTTACGCGGGCGAGGCGAAAGTGCATATCCTCGGCTACGGGTGCCGCGCGAACGCGGCGTACCGCGAATTTTTGCAGAAACGGCGCGACGGCGCGCTCCTGCGCGCGCAGGAGATGATCCGCAAGGCGAACGAACTGTTCTCGCTCTCCATCACATTGGAGGACGTCGAAAAACTGCACCTCAAAAAGAGCGCGCCGCTGCATACCATGCACGTGGTGGGGGCGTTCGCAAGCCGTCTCGGCAAAAAGAAAGGGGAGTTGTATATCGAGTATTTCAGCGCGGGGAAACCATGCTATTCCGACCGGATGCGCCCCACGCCCTTCGACGCGGTCGAGGTCATTCACGCGTCGGGCGGGATCGCGTCGCTCGCGCACCCCGGGCGCATTCCGCTCGCCTTTGCGCCGCGCGAATCGCTGATGGACGCGCTCGTCCGCAGCGGTCTGGACGGGATAGAATACACGCATTCCGACCATACTGAGGAGGATCGGGCGTATTTCCGCGCGTACGGGGAGCGGAACGGACTGTATCTGACGGGCGGCTCGGACTTTCATGCGGAGGGAATGCGCAGCCGCGTGCTCGGGCAGCCGCCGTTTTTCCCCGACGCGCGCCTTATCGAGACGTTCGCCCGACTTCGGGAGAGCGAATGAAGAAATTTTTAGCCTGCTGGTTAGCGCTCCTTTTTGTCGGGAGCGCGTTTTTTTTCCTCGGAAGGGCGGGTTGCGTCAGGGCGGACGTGACCATTTCGGGCGTGGCGGTCGGCGGAATGCCGTACGAGGAGGCTATTTCCGCCGTGCGGGAAAAACTTGCCGCCGAGCGGATTTCCTTTACCGTCCGCACGCCGTTCGGGGATACCATGCCCGCGATCGAGTACTCGGATAACGTGCCCATGCTCGTGCGGCGCGCAAAAAAGGGGGCGTCGCTCCAAGCGGAAGTGCGGCGGGAATGGACGGAGGCGGAACGCGATATTGCGCGGCTCTGCGAAAAAGGGGAACGCCCGCCCGAGGATGCCGCGCTCTCCTTCAACCGTTTCGGATTCAGGTACTCGGCGGAGAAGGCGGGCGTTTACTGCGACTACGCCGCCTCGCTTTCGGCGGCGCTCTCTGCGCTGAAAGCGGGCGCGGAAGAGGTCTCGCTCGTCACCCGTCCGTGGCTTCCCGCCGTCACGCAGGCGGATTTGAAGGCGCGCACGAAAAAACTCTCCGCATTCTCCACCACGTTCGACGCGTCCAAAACGGCGCGGGCGCACAATATCGCGCTCGCGTGCGAACGTATTGCGGGGAACGTCCTTCTGCCCGGGGAGACCTTCTCCTTCAACGCTGCGGTGGGGCTGCGGACGGCGGAAAACGGCTTTCTGGAAGCGCCCATCATATCGGGCGGGGAGTACGTCTCGGGCACGGGCGGGGGCGTGTGTCAGGCGTCCACCACGCTCATGAACGCTGCGCTGCGCGCGGGGCTTACCGTCACGGAGAGCCGCCCGCATTCCCTTTCCGTTGGGTATGTTCCGCCCTCGCTGGACGCGATGGTCTCCCGTTGGAGCGATCTCAAATTTACCAATCCGTACCCCTTCCCCGTCTATCTGCTGGGCAGGTCGGCGGCGGGGAAGATCACGTTCGAGATCTACGGCAAGCCCGACGGGCGGCGGTACGAGACGGAGAGCCGCGTTCTGGCGCGGATCCCGCCGCCCGAGGCGGAGATACGCGAGGGCGAGGAGGACAGAACGGTGCGCGCCGAAAAAGAGGGACTGCGGAGCGAGAGTTATCTGCTCGTTTACGACGAGCGCGGCGCGCTCGTGCAGAAAAAACTGCTCCGTCGGGACAGTTACGCCGCCGTGCAGGGGATTTATGAAGTAAAAATCACGGATTTCATCGCCCAAAGGGGCGATGAAATCCCGTGAGGGGAAAGGGAGGTCATCGGCACGGCGTTATACGCCTGACGACGACCTCCCTCTCTGCGCTGTCCCGTCAGGGCTTGCATAATAGCGGACAGCGCATTCACTCCCACCCGAAAGCCGCGTGAGCGGCAAATTGAGGTGAGCGGCGCATTATGCGCAGCACCGCCGTGCGGTGTGCGCGCGCCGCGAACTAAGAAATTGCCATTTCAGCGGCAATTTCGTGACCGTCCGACGCGAAGCGGCGCACGAGCGCAGCCGAAGTAGGCGGCACACTGCCTTGGTGCCGCCGAGAAGAAAAGGCATAACGCAGTGACGCCTTTTCCCCTGAATAAAAACAATGAGAATGGCAGACAGCCCGCGTCTCCCTCGCAATAAAATCTTGCCGCCGCGCGGAAAAAATTTTCCGAAGACGTGCAAAAAAAGTTGATTTTTCTTCGGCGGTACGCTATAATTGACAAGTGACTTCGGGCGTTCCTCTGCCGCTTGCGGGAATGAACGTCGCGTACCATAAGGAGGTAAGTCGGAAATGGGACTCATTGAGGCGATCGAAGCCGAGGGCATGAAGGAGAACGTCCCCCAGTTCAACGTGGGCGACACCGTCAAGGTCGGCTACCGCATCATCGAGGGCGGCAAAGAGCGTATCCAGAATTTCGAGGGCGTCGTCATTGCGAAGAAGAACGGCGGCATTCGTGAAACGTTCACCGTGCGTCGTCTGTCGTTCGGCGTCGGCGTGGAACGCTGCTTCCCTCTGCATTCCCCCAAGGTGGCATACGTTACCGTCGTGAGAGCGGGTAAGGTGAGAAGAGCGAAGCTCTACTACCTGCGCGGTCTTACGGGGAAGGCGGCAAAGATCAAAGAAAAGAAGTAAGAAATTCGAGAGAAACCTGTCGGGCGCTTAAAGTCAGAAGCTGCTCGGCGTTTCTTTTTTATGAGGAATTATTATGGACGAAAATCAGGATAAGATCATGATAACGCCCGCCGAAGAACCCGACGGGGACGGCGCGCCGTCCGCAGCGGAAATCGGCGAAGAGGGGACGCCTGCGGAACAGGCTTCCGAAACGCCTGCCGTACCGCCCGAAGAGCCTGACCTCAAATACAAAAACGGCAAAGAAGTCGCAAAGGGCGGGCTGCTCGGCTTTTTCATCGGGCTTGCCGTCATTGTTCCGGGCGTGAGCGGCTCTACCGTCGCCATTATCTTCAAACTCTACCACAAACTTTTGTATGCGCTCGGGAACATCGTCAGAAAGTTCAAAAAATGCGCGAAGTTCCTCGTTCCCATTCTCATCGGTCTGATCATCGGGTTTGTGCTCGGCTTCCTCGCCATTCAGCGGCTCATCGATATCAGCCCGTTCACGATCATCGGACTCTTTGCGGGACTGATGCTCGGGGCGTTCCCCGCCGTGTACGACGAGGTGCGCGCGGAGAAAAAGACGCCTCTCCGCATCGGTCTGTTCGCGGTGGGACTGGCGATCCCCGTCGTCATCTCCGTCGTGTCCGTGTTCGCCACGGAAGGCGCGCAGTCCCTCGAAGGGCTGAACGCAGGGCATTATATCCTCTTTCTGGTGCTGGGGTATCTCGTGGCGATCACGCAGGTCGTTCCCGGGCTGAGCGCGACGGCGATTTTGATGGCGTTCGGTTATTTTACGCCCATCATGCAGTCGGTACATTTAAGCTATTGGCAGGAAAACCCCGCCGTGTTTGGCGTGTACGCCTGCCTCGCCGTCGGATTTTTGCTGGGACTTGTCACCTTCTCCAAGCTCCTCACCAAAATTTTTGCGCGGCGGCGGGCGGCGGCGTTCTTCGTCATCGTGGGACTTTCGCTCGGGTCCGTCGTCACAATGTTCTTCAATCCCGACGTGTACGCCGTGTACACGGGCTGGGCGGAGAACGGCGTGAATGCGCTCGATCTTGCGCTGGGACTTGTCCTCTTCGCGGTCGGGATCGTCGTTGCCTATCTCTTCGTGCGGTACGAGCGCAAGAAGAGCGGTGCGCCCGAAATGCTGAAAAAATAGCGGAACGCGCGCTTCGGCATTTGCCGAAGCGCGCGTATTTCTTATCGCGGAATAGGAAAACGCCCGAGGGAAACCTCGGGCGTTCTTATTTCTTCTTCTTTTTTACGAGCACGTTGTAGGGCTTGATGAGACCTTTTTTGATGAGCGCCGCGTCGTCCTCGTAGGGGGCGTGGTAGTCCATCGGGATATGTCCGACGACGGGAACGCCGTGCTTTGCGGCGAGGTCGGCGATCAGTTCCTTTGCGTATTTGACCATGCGCTTGCTCGTGACGCGAACCTTCATGGGCGTTTCCGCGTACGTCTTGCGTTCGGAGACGTCCTCGTAGCGGTACTTGGTATCTTCGTAGGCGTCGGGATCGAGCGCGAGGTAGAGGGTGAGCGTCTTGCCGCCGATCGAGAGCCGCGCGATGCGGTCACCGTGGAAACGGAAGTTCTCGCACGCCTGACTTACGCGGGAGCGAATTCCCGCAAGCTCGGAGAGCGCGTTGCGGATCTCAGTGTAAAAGTCCTGCGTTTTTTCGTTCTGGATGAGACGGGACTTAAAAGAGCGGCGATACCGCGTGACCCATTCGTAGCCGTCGGGCAGCGCGTTCGCGTCTGCCGCGGCGACTTCCTCGGCGGCTTCTTCGGCAGTTTCTCTTTCGTTCGCTTGAATATTTTCGTTGGATTCGAGTTCTTCCAGCGTCTCCTCAAAGAGCGCGGTCTCCTTCTCCTCTTCCGCCGTAAAACGCGCTTCCGCGCGGGCGCAGGGGTGCGTTTCCGTTTTATCGCAGCGGGCGCAGAAGGTGAACGACCCGCACAGGTCGTACCCCGCGGCTTCGCTCGCGAGCCATTTGTCTACGTCGAGCGCGTGCTGCCGTTCGGCAAGCATTTCCTCCGTAAAATCTTCCATATGATCACCCTGAAAACAACAGTCTTTTAAATTTATTATAGAATAAACATTTACAAATAGCAAGCGGCAGAACACAGTTTTTCGAAAAAATGTGAAAAAATTTATCGGAGAAAGGCGCGCATCAGCTCTGAAGCGCGCGGGATGCACAGCCCCGTTGCGGCGGCGGCTTCCTCGTCGTAGCGCGCCGCGCCGTTGCCCGTCTCTTCGTTGCTGCGGTAAAGCAGGAAGGGAACGGGGTCGGAAGTGTGCGTTTTCAGCGCGATGGGGGTGGGGTGATCGGGGCAGACGAGCATACAGAACGGCTCGCCCGCGGCGCGGAGCTTTTCCGCGACCGTCCGCGCCACGCCGTCCACCTGTTCGATGGAGTAGATCTTCTTTTCCGTATCGCCGTGATGTCCGCATTCGTCGGGCGCTTCCATGTGAACGTACACGAAGTCCAGCCCGCTGAGGAGCGCGTCCGCGGCGGCATTTGCCTTGCCCGTGAAGTTGGTATCCCAATTCCCCGTTGCGCCCTTGACTTCGATGACCTGCATCCCCGCAAGAATGCCGATGCCCTTGACGAGATCGACCGCCGAGATGACCGCGCCCTTCTTGCCGTACAGCGTCTCGAAGGGGGTCAGACGGGGTTTTGTGCCCTCGCCCCAGAACCACACGGAGTTGGCGGGATTTTTCCCCGCCGCCCGCCGCTTTTCGTTGACGGGGTGGTGCGAGAGGATCTCGTACGAGCGTTTCATCATGTCGAAGAACACCTCGCTTCCTTCGCCCTTCGGGAGGTACGCCGAAATGCGTTTATCCGAAATATCGTGCGGGGGCGTGAGGTCATGCCCCGTCTTTCCGTCTGCGACGACAAGGCAGTGGCGGTAGGAAATGCCCGCGTACAGCGTGAACGGCGGGCGGTCGAACCCGGCTTTGAGTGCGCCGATGAGCGCGCGCGCCTCCTCGGTGGAGATCTCGCCCGCGGAGTAGTCGAGCATCGTCTTGTTCTCGTACGGTTCTTCTTCCGAGAGGGTGACGAGGTTGCATCTGAGCGTCACGTCGGTGTCTTTGAGGCCGATCCCGATGGACGCCGCCTCCAAGGGGGAACGACCCGAATAGTACTCGGCGGGATCGTAGCCCATCACCGATAGATTTGCGACGTCGCTCCCCGGCTTGTAGCCGTCGGGGACGGTTTTCATGAGTCCAACCGCGCTCTTTTTGGCAAGTTCGTCGAAAAAGGGCGTCTTTGCAAGTTGCAAGCAGGTTTTATTGCCGCAGCCGGGCATGGGATACCCCGCCATGCCGTCGCCTAAAATCACGATATATTTCATAGTAACACTCCTGATGCGTAAATTGCGGACGGAGCGAACGCGCGCCCCGTTTTTCAGCGGCTCAGATCCCAGTCGATGGGGCTGATGCCGTGCGCCTCCAAATAGGCGTTCGTCTTGGAAAAGTGTCTGCACCCGAAAAAGCCGTTGTATGCCGAGAGCGGCGAGGGGTGCGCGCATTCGAGTACGAGGTGCTTGTTCGTATCGATGAGCGCCTTTTTCCTGCGTGCATTGCCGCCCCACAGGAGAAAAACGAGGTGCTCTTTCTGCTCGCTCAGAATGGAGATGACCGCGTCGGTGAACCAGCTCCAACCGCAGTTCGCGTGCGAGTTCGCCTGATGGGCACGCACCGTGAGCGCGGTATTCATGAGCAGCACGCCCTCCCTCGCCCACTTCGTAAGATTGCCCGATTTCACGGGCGGGCAGCCTAAGTCGGCGTGCAGTTCCTTTATCATGTTTTCAAGGGAAGGGGGCTTCGGAACGCCGTCCTGCACCGAGAAACAGAGCCCGTGCGCCTGCCCCTCGTTGTGGTAGGGGTCCTGCCCGAGAAGCACCGCTTTCACGTTCGCGTACGGCGTGTAACGGAAACAGTTGAAAATGTCGTACATATCGGGATAAACCGTGTGATGACGGTATTCCTCGATGAGGAACGCCCTGATTTTTTTATAACGCTCGTCCGCAAAGAGGGGCGCGAGCGGCTCTTTCCAATCTCCGAGATCGATCATAAATTCTCCAATACGGCAAGGTAGGCGCGGAGTTCTTCCTTTGCGCCGTCAAGGTCGTGTTCCAGATAGTTGCCGCACTCTTCGCGTCTGCTCCCGGGGATCTCGTCCAAGGCGAGCGCGACGGGAATACTCTCCTTTAAGAGGGCGAGAACTTCTTCGTACGCCATGCGCACCGTCAGCAGATAAAACCCCGTGCGGCAGCCCATCGGTCCGAAATAGATAATATTTTCTTTCGCGCGGCTGTTGCGGAGCGCCGTCGCCATCAGGTGTTCTACGGTGTGCAATGCCTTGGGGGAGATATAGTCGCCCGCGTTGGGCTTTTTCATGCGCAGGTCGAAGGTCGTAACGCCGTTTGAATCCGTCTGCGCGTACAGCCCCACGGAAAGCGCGTCGTGGTTTTTCTGAAAGGAAGGGATTTTTTCCATAATGATCACCTGTTGTAAGTTGCGCGAATACCGCGGCGGGCGCGGGTTTCAGCCTTCGAGCGCAGCGAAAATCTCCCCCATGAACGCCTTTAAATTGAGCATAGCGCGCGCGGTGTTTTTCTTGTACTGTTCGGTGGTGCTGCCCGTGCCGTACACGTCGGAAATCGCCTTCACGGAGAGGAGCGGAACGCCCGCGTATTTGCATACCTGCGCGATCGCCGCGCCCTCCATGTCGCGGATGTCCGCGCCGAGGGAGAGGAGCAGGTCGTGGTCGGCGGCGGAGTCGTTGAACCGATCGCCCGAGGCGAGCGCGCGGCGGGGGAAGCCGAGCGCGGCGGGCGCAAAGAGGGGCAGAAAGTTCTCCGTTTCTCCGTCCAGCGTGCCCTGTTTTCCGCCGTTGAGCTGCGTGAGATCGAAGTCGTACTGCACGGCTTTGTCGATGAGGTAGACCTCCGTCAGCTCCGTGTTCCCGTGCAGACCGCCCGCAACGCCGAAGTTGAGAAGAACTTGCGCGCCCTTTTCCAGAACCGCGCACGCGCCGACCGCGGCGTTCACCTTGCCCACGCCGCAGACGCAGAGCAGAACGTCCTTTCCGAACGCCTTGCCCGCGTACACGGGTTTGCCGTGCACGGTGAGAATGTTTTCGATTTCCATCTGATCGAGGAGCGCTTCCGCCTCCGAATCCATTGCAATGACTGCGCCGATCATATCGCCGTCTCCTTCATTTTTTACTTGTATTATAACAATTTTGCGCCCGGTTTGCAATCAAATGAATAAACCTTTTCATCTCGGCAATAAAAAGTGCAGGAGGTAAGGTATGAATCCCTTTGAATGCAAGCCGCAGAAGGCGGATAAGATTTTCACGGAATGGAAAAAGGTGCTCGTAAAACCCTACGATAAGAACACGGTCGATCCGTATACGCGCCTGCGCGTCATCTTAATGTCGGGTACGGAGTTCGAGTCGGTGCGGTGTACGCACGCCATATCGCGGATGTGCTCCAACAACGACGTGCGCCGCCGTCTCGCGTATCTGCGCCGCGGCGAACAGCTCCAACAAAAGCGCGTGGCGTCGCTCAAACCCGCCGACGAGAGCATTCTCGAACATACCATCGGTTACGAACAGCTCGCCGTCGACCTCACCGCAAACCTCGCCATGAGCGAAAAGAACGGCTACGTCAAAAAACAGCTCGATTTCGCGCTTTTGGAAGATTTCGATCATCTCTACCGCTACGCCGATCTCATGGAACTGGAAAAGGGCGGCGATCCCGCGCGGCTCGTGGGAGACTATACCGAGATCATGCCGGGGCGGCCCACCGTGTCCGAGTACCGCCATCCGTTCGACGACGTACGTTTTTATATGAACGGGTATCTGAACGACCTCAAAACCAAGCTGAACGTGAATATCATCACGGCGGCGGAACAGCAGACGATGAACTTTTACATGAACGTGGGCAATCTGTATGCCTCGCCGCTCGGCAGAAAGCTCTTCAACGAGATCGCCATGATCGAGGAACAGCACGTCACGGGGTACGGCTGTCTCAAAGATCCCTGCATGAGCGAGTGGGAAACGCTGCTCATGAACGAGTACACCGAGTGCTATCTCTATTATTCCTGTTACGAGGACGAGACGGACGCGCGCATCAAAAAGATCTGGGAAATGCACTTCGAGGAAGAGGTTGCGCATCTGCACGAGGCGGCGGAACTTCTGCGCGCATACGGCGGAAAGGTGTGGCAGCAGGTACTCCCCGAGGGCGGCGAATTCCCCGCGCTGCTGAAATTCCGCTCGCAGAAGGAGTATATCCGCGAGGTCTTGAAGAGCGTTCGTCTGACGGGCGTGGAAGAGGGGTTCGAGGACGTGGACAAGCTCCCCGACTCCTTCCGTTACTTTTCTTACAACGCGCGCATTCACGGCAGCGTGGAGACGGCGGGAACGCACACCGTCATCGAGAAGGCGATCGAGCGGCTCGGGCAGGACTACCGCCTGATGAACAGGGAACATCCCGTCCGCGCGCTTTCGGACAGGCGGCGTGACAATACCGACGTGGGCAGGGTGAAGGGGGCGTAAAGGGGTTCACACTTTTTCTTTCAAACTGATGAAAGAAAAAGTCGTGATTTTTAGAGAAACCCAATGTTCGCATACGCTCTGCATTTGGTTTCTCTCGCCGCCGCTGTATAGCAACATTTTAGCTCGCGGCGGCTCACTTTTCCGCAAAAGTTGCTTACGCAACAATCAGGGGCGGAAAAGCCATAACGCAGTGACGGCTTTTCCCGTGATTTTAGCTCATAATCATGTCCGCGAGCAGGGTTTCCCTGCGCTGCGGTACTCAATTTGCGCACGCCTGCGCTTATACGGAAAAGTGAGATAGCGCGCGTTATACTGTTGCCCTTTGCGCGCTATCGAGGAAAACCAAACGCAAAGCCGCAGGCGACCGTTGGGTTTTCTTTTTCTCACGGAATTTCTTTTTGTCAGTTCAAAAAGAAATTCGTGAATAGCGAAAAAAATACAGGGGCGGGTGCGCATATGCGCACCCGCCCCCGCGTTCGTATCGTCACGCAAACAGCGAGGAAAGATATTTCGTGCCGTCACACAAACAATGCGGAAAGATATGCGGGGTTCAGAGCGAGATGGATTTCCGCAAGCAGTGCAAGGCGCAGCGGATAGAACGCGTAAAAGAAGTATTTGAACCGCAGTTTTCCGCGCTTGCCGTTATACAGGAGGACGAACGGCAGGGCAAGGAGAGAAACGAGCTGTATCGTGCCGCGCGCCCGAAATATTGCGGAATGCTTGACAATGCCTTCCGCGCCCTGTATAATATGAGCATAGATGAAAGTGATGTGGTGCGGTACGGCTACGCTTCTTGTGGAGAGCGGCGGGACGAGACTGCTTTTTGACCCGTACCTGAGAAAATACGATAAAAAGGGCGCGCCCTTTCCCATGGACGAGGCGCGCGCCGCGGACGCCGTCTTTATTACGCATCCGCACCCCGACCATTTCAGCGATATGGACGCGTTTTCGGACCGCCCCGTCTACGTTTCGGCGCGCGGCGTTGCGATCGCCGGACAGAACGGCATGAATACGGCTTGTATGCGCGTTCTGGCGGCGGGAGAGACCGTCCGCACGGGCGGGCTTTGCGTGACGGCATACCGCGGGCGGCATTGTTCGTTCGATATGCCCACCGTCTCCCGCGTGCTGTTTTCGCCGCATACATGGCTGCATATCGGCAAGGCGATGCGCCTGCTCGGCGAAGCGAAGCGGTTTTCCATCTTGCCTGAGGACGTTTTCGTGTTCTCCGTGACGGACGGCGAAAAGACTGCCGTTATTCTCGGTTCGGCGGGTATGGCAAAGGGGGAAGATTATCCGCAGAACGCCGACCTTTTTGTATTTCCCTATCAGGGGCAGACGGCGATGCACCGCAGAATCGCGCCATTTCTCGACGCGTTCCGTCCGAAAAAGGTGATGATCGACCATTTCGATGACGCGTTCCCGCCCGTGAGCGCGCGCGTTCCGACGAAAAAATTCCCCGCGGCAGTCAAAAAGCGCCTGCCGCAGGCGGAGGCGCTCATTCCCGGGTATAACGTGTGGTACGACGTATAAAATTATATTTTCCGGTAGACGATTTTTTCCTCTTTTTCCGAACATACGCAGAGGGCGCAGCCTTCCAGGTCGTCAAAAAATAAGTGTTCGGATACAGGTTTTCCGTCCTCCGAGAGCGTGCCGTCCTCAAAGGCGAGGCGGGGCAGCATGGCGGCAAGCGTACCGCCGCGGTATTTGATATACGCTTCCTTCGCCGTCCACAGGCGGAAGAAATCCTCCTCGCGTTCGGCGGGGGTAAGGCGGCTGCGGAGCGTTTCGCGCGGCTTGGTATCGCGCAGCTGTACGTCCAGCCCGACGGGATGTCTGCCCGCCGCGATCGCGGTGAGCCTTCCGCTGTGCGAGAGGTTGAAACGGACGGGAACGTCTTTAAGGTAGGGCTTTCCGTGCAGGCTGAATTGCAGGCGGCGCGCGGCGTCGCGGATTCCGTAATATTCTTCGAGGACGTGTGCGAGCGCTTCGCGGCTCTCCGCGCGCTCCGTTGTGTAATACACGCAGATCATACGATCATTATAAGATATTTTTACCGTTCTGTCAATATTGTGAATTAAATTTTTCGGGAGGAAGAAGGTATGAAGCGGGCGGAACGCGCGAAGGCGCTGTTTTCGGAGGGATATAACTGTGCGCAGGCGGTCGTTCTGGCGTTCGCGGCGGACGCGGGGCTGGATGAGGAGACCGCAAAGAATTTTTCCCGCCCCTTGGGCGGCGGTATGGGGCGGCTGCGGCAGACGTGCGGCGCGGTTGCGGGCGCGGCGTGCGCTTCGGGTGTGCTCTTTCCCGAACTCACCAAAGCCGAGGCATACGCCCTCGTGCAGGAGATCGCGCGGCGCTTTCGCGAAAAGAACGGGAGCATCAACTGCGGCGAGCTGTTGACGGGCGCGGGGCTGAAAACGGATACTGCGCCCAACCCCGAGGCGCGCACGCCCGAGTACTACAAAAAACGCCCTTGCCCCAACCTCATTTACGATGCGGCGGAAATTTTAGAGACGATCTGCATCGAGCGCGGCAGGCTCCGGGCAGAAGAATGATCTCAACAATAAAGCGGCGGCGGGACTGCAGAATGCAGTCCCGCCGCCGCTTTATTGCCGCCCGCCCGTCACTTCATCAGGCGCGGGGGAAATGTCTGCGGCCTTTTGCGGAAAAATGACAGCGCAGCGTCGTTCTGTTTTTCATTTTTTTGAAAAATTATATTTTTCGCGGAAAGAATAATCTTGACAAAATCGTTTAAAAACAGTATAATAATTTTCGTAATAGGGGGGGGGTATTTCTTCTTGGCCTCCGCTTCCGAAAATTATTTTTTAGGAAACTGTAAAAACTGTAAAAAGGAGGAAGAACATGGTAAAAAAGAAGATAAAATTTGCTGCGTTGGCGTGCACGGTCTTAATGTGTACAGCTGTATCGGCGGGCTTTGTCCTGTGGCAGACGTCGGCTTCGGGCGAGGAAAACGGCGCAACGGGCAACGTTACGGTCTCGCTGGGCGACCACCTCACGCTTACAGGATATTCGGAGGAAGAGCTGGCGGCAATCTTCCCCTCCGAGCCGATCTCGCTTGCGCGGGGGCAGAAGCTTTCGGACGTAATGGAAGAGCCGCAGTTCGACGCAAAATACCTCATTCCCGACGACGGGTACACTGTCACCGGAGGCTGGCAGTACGAGGCGGCGAAACCCGTCACCATGCGAGTGAGCGGCTCTACGAATTACGTCCTCTATTCAGACGGCACCGTTTGGAGGAACGGCGAGCAGCAGCGTAAGGGGAACGGAGAGTATTTTACCGATGCGCTCATCTATGAACCCGGGACGAGGCTCAATAATCTCGGTTCTCGTACGTCTGAGTTTGTCGTCTGTGCGGACGGCACGGTCTGGGCCTGCGGAGCGAACAATTACGGCAAACTCGGTATAGGGAGCACAGAAACCGCGGACGCGTTTACGCAGGTCCAAAAAGCGGGCGGCGGCACCTTTACGAACGCGGTTTCCGTATTCGCAGGACTATATTCCACGTTTATCGAGTGTGCGGATGGCACGCTGTGGGCGGCAGGCTGGAATCGTAAGGGGGATCTCGGCATCGGGGAAAACAACGTGGACGGCAACGTCACACAGTTTACGCAGGTGGAATTTGTCGACGGGCGTCCGGGCGTCGGCGTCGTCTCCTGCACAGATTCATATAGTAATGATCAGCACTTCGTTATCTTAGAAGACGGCACCGTCTGGGCGGCGGGAGAACAGAGCGGGGGCGAGTTCGGCATGGGCGAAGACACGCAGACCCTGCACCGTTTCACGGAGCTGAAAAAAGAAGACGGTACATCGTTCAACGCCGTCGCTATGGATTCCTACAACCCTTCTACGACTTTCATTCTCTGTGCGGACGGCACCGTCTGGGCGGCGGGACAAGATTTTAACGGCATGTTCGGCATGGGCGAAGGTGCGCAGCGCCTGTACCATTTCACGGAGCTGAAGAAAGAGGACGGTACATCGTTCGACGCCGTATCGCTTGCTGCGATGTATGGTGAAAGCTCTTATAATGTGCGCATCGTGTGCGCGGACGGCAGCGTATGGGTCTCGGGGACAAATAACAACAAAGAACTCGGCGTGCCGAACAATAGGGGTACGTTCTACCGGTACACCGAGGCGAAAAAGACGGGCGACGTTCCCTTCGATAACGCCGTCAAGGTATTTGCAACGGAATTGGGGACAATGATCCTCTGCTCGGATGGCACCGTGTGGGGCGCGGGAATAGCTGCGGTGGGCACCGATGGGTACAGGCCGTACGACGAAAAGTTTGTACAGATCAAGACGGCGGACAGCGTTCTGGAGGGCGTGAGCATCGTCGCGTTCGACAAGCTCGCTTCGTTCTTGCTCTGCGAGGACGGAACAATATGGCAAAACGTGGGTAACGCGTATTTCGACAAAGTGGACGGATACGGCGTGAAAACAATAGCCTGCACGTGGGACGAGATCGTCGGCATGGGCTATGATATGACGGTCACACCCGCTTATACGGATACGGGCGTTACGGCGATCGTAAAAAATTCCAGAGCCGGAGAAGATGTCGAATACACTTCGCTCAAAGAGGCGTTTGAAAACTCGCAGGGGCAATATAATATGCCGGATCTGACGATTCAATTGCAGCACAGCATTACGCTCACCGAGTATTTGCAGAGTACCTATGCGCACGGAAGTACGAAATCTTATGTGACGATCGATCTGAACGGCTACATTCTTAACTGGGAGGATACCCCTGAAAATGCCGATTATTCGTTTGTATTTCGCGTGGATACAAACACGCTGACGATTTCCAGCGCCGCCGCAGAACCTGCGCAGTACGGATTCACCGTCAGCGAAGAAGGTTACTGGAAGCTGGACGCGGACGGCGGCAGAACGCTCCCGGGCGGAATTGTTACGAGCGACCGCGGCAGTTCCAAGAACCTGTTCAGTTTTTATGTGTATTATAATACCGACGCGGCTGCGGCATTCGGCGGGAACGTTTCGGTGCTATGGCGGTCCGCCGCGTCGGAGACGGCGCAGGCAGGCGGCGCCGGATACCTTGCCGCGCATGACCAATCGGGGTGGACAAAGACGAGCGGGTATCGGTTCGGCGCTGTGGAAGGCGTTGCGGCATACATTGCGGGTACGCTCGGCGACGATATGACGATTGACCTGTCACAGAACAAGGTCGGCGGTCTGTATTACGACGAGAAGCCGGAAGTCATCGAGTCCCGTGCAGGTCAGGTGAATACGATCGCCGAAAGCATCTATCTCGATATCGGTTCGCAAGGCGGCATGGACGATCCCCGTTACAGAGAGGGATTCGGTCATGCGTTCTATAACGTCACTTCGAAGCCGCAGAATTGGGATAATCTCCTTTCAGGCCTCAATTGGTCAACGAACAACGACGTGGAGTACGACGGGGAACCGCTGGAATTCGGCACGCAGCAGAACGAAGGCGATGGGGGGCTCAAATCGACCGGCGTGTATCAAGATGATATCATCTACAACCATATTCTGCCCGTTTCCAGTCGTTACAAGGTCAACCCGGAAGACGGCTGGACGGACGGCATGCCGACGGACGCGGGGATGTACTATCTCAGCATCACATGGGAAGGGAGCATCGATTTAGCACAAGGGCAGGTGATCGCGCCGCTGACGTTTGAGCCGTCTGGCCGGCTCATCATTCCGAAGGCAGCGCCGAGGGCGGAGGATTTTGCCCTCTCCATGCCGGACGGGGCGGTCTACGACGGGAGCGCAAAGAGCGCGTCGGCTGAATTCGTCGGCGCGGGCACGGGCTGCGGCGCAGTGATGGTGAAATATTCCTCGACGCCCGATACCTACACGGCAACCGACCCGACCGCCGCGGGCACATATTATGTGTTCCTGGACGTCGCCGACGGGACAAACTATAAAGCGGCGACGGACCTGCACGCCGCAGATTGGAGCTTTACCGTCGCAAAGGCAGGGCTTACGCTCGGCGTAACGCTGGAAGGCTGGACGTACGGCGAAGCTGCAAATGCGCCGGAGATCACGGGCAACCTCGGCAGCGGCGCAGTGACGTACCGGTACGAGGGGATCAACGGCACGGAGTACGACGGTGCGACCGCGCCTACGGAAGCGGGCAACTATAAACTGACGGCGACGGTCGCAGAGACGGCAAACTACCTCGGCGGCACGGCGAGCTGCGAATTTGTTGTCAGATCGCCCGATCAGGCGGAGCTTACGCTCAGCGTAACACTGGAAGGCTGGACGTACGGCGAAGCGGCAAATGCGCCGGAGATCACGGGCAACCTCGGAAACGGCACGGTGACGTACCTGTACGAGGGGATCAACGGTACGCAGTACAGCAGTGCGGACGCGCCTGCGGCGGCAGGCAGTTATAAGCTGACGGTTACCGTCGCGGAGACGCATAATTACCTGAGCGGTACGGCGAGCGTGGAGTTCACCGTTGCAAAGGCTGGGCTTGCGCCCGGCGTAACGCTGGAAGGCTGGACGTACGGCGAAGCGGCAAATGCGCCGGAGATCACGGGCAACCTCGGAAACGGCACGGTGACGTA
>CALVMN010000015.1:0-35058 GCA_944346365.1 Candidatus Gallimonas merdigallinarum | reverse complement strand
TGCCGAGAAAAACGGATAAGTATTGGGGACTTATGTATCCCGAAAAACTTATAAACACGGAGAACTGATATGATAAACCTATCTCAAAAAAACGTGGTTAAAATAGCAAAAGAAACGAACTTTATAAAAGATAACGTTGAAAAGGTTATGCGACTTGCGGATATTTTAGAGTTTGTGTTCACGTCTAAATGGAAAGATAAACTTGTACTGAAAGGCGGAACGGCTATCAATTTGTTTTATCGTGAACTTCCAAGACTTTCAGTTGATATTGATTTAGATTATATTGGCGATACGAAAGAAGAAATGGAAAAAGAGAAGGAAGAATTGTGGAACTTCTTACAAATGGCGTTATTCCAAAAGAATTATTCTCTTTCGCCGCAAAGTAAAAGATATTTCGCCTTAGATTCTGCCGTTTTTCAATATATAAATAACGCAGGTAATCGTGACAATATCAAAATAGAAATAAATTATTTGGATAGAAAGCACGTTCTTCCACTCTGCGATAAGCCTATTAAAACTCCCGTTGCCGAAAGCGAAGTTAACGTAAAAGTTTTAAGCGCTTGTGAGTTATATGGAAGCAAACTTGCGGCTTTAATTGGACGTTGCAAGCCAAGAGATATTTACGACGTTTACGGGCTTATTGAAAGCGGTATGATAGAAGATAAAGAAATGCTTAAAAAATGTACTATCTTTTATAACTGTATCGGGGGAGATGCTAGTATTTGCGACGTTTCACTTGATATTTTAGACGGCGTTACCGATAGAGATATAAATAGGCAGCTGAAACCTATGCTTAACAAGAACGACCGATTCAAAAAAGATACGGTAGTAGCTTCAATACAAGAATACTTACAAGATCTACTTGTATTTAGCGATAGCGAAAAAGAATTTGTTAAAGAGTTTGCTAATAAGAACTATCGCCCCGAACTTTTATTTGAAGATAAAGAAATTGTAGAACGCATCTCCGCGCACCCGATGGCTTTGTGGCGCGTTAGAGAAAATTAAAAATCTTTACAAATTTAAAGTGATTTTAGCACGCTAAGGAGATACAAATTTGGGAACCAACAGGTAGGAGATATACATTTTATAGGGAACCAGTTTCGTTGGAAGCAGTAGCAAGAACCGATCCAGAAGAATACTTGGAAGATTTTTATCGCGGTTATAATATGTAAAGAAAGGGAGAAGAATATATCTCAAATTGATGTTAAAAAGGCTAAACATCAAAAGGTGTAGGGTTTAGGAAAAATACGAAAGATGGAAAAAATTATTGAGTTAATTGAAAAAAGAAGAGAAACAGAAATCGTTGATTTCAAATTGTATTTTTACGCAAAAGAATGTAAATTTGATTTAATCAAGGATATGGTTTCTTTTGCTAATAGTTGTATAGAAGAAGATAAATACATAATATTTGGGTTCGATAATAATAACAATATTTTTAATAATGTAGATTACGATATTATTGAAGATATTTCTAATTATGTTCAATTATTAAATGAGTATGTTGAGCCGTTTTTAGATTTTACCATTGATAAATTTAATTATAATAATACGGATATGGCTTGCTTATGCATAAAGAAAACTAATGTAAATAGACCCTATATCATTAAGAAAGAGTTTTCTAAAAAAGGGACGATATTTTTAAGGCGTGGAGAAATTTACATTAGAAAAAATGCTAATAATTTTATTGCGTCACGAGCTGACCTAGATGCTATTTATGAAGCTAGAAAACAAATAAAAATCAATCCGGAAAATATGTTTTATAAAGTTGCGTACAAAAACGGAATAGAAAGGAAAAATTTGTGGGGATTAAAAATAGGCTTAATAAACAATACAAATTTGAATTTATCCATTAATAGTGGGAGATTATTAATCAGGACAAAAACAAGTAGTGTATCAGTTAATATAATATATATCGAAAATTATAGTGAAACTTATAACTCGTCCATTAAAAAGATAGAAGATACACCATGCATCATTTCTAGTTTTACTCAGTTATCTAAGGCATTGGTTTTTGAGTTGAGTGAAAAATTTGAACAAATAATTGCGCATAATTTAAGATTGAACGATAATCCAAACATACAAGTAGTGTTAACTGATTTGGATGGAAATAATTACACAAAATCTATTGAGTTGAAAGCTATATAAGAGAATTTGGATGATGAAAAAAGAGGTGCGTTTTATGAATTATTCACCATTGCGTTATCCGGGGGGGAAAACAAAGATAGCTCCTTTAGTGAACGCGATAATGAAAAAAGCCGATATAAAAGATGGTATTTATATTGAACCATTTGCAGGTGGAGGCGGTGTCGCATTAGCGCTTTTATTAAGCAATAAAGTTAAACATATAGTTATTAATGATATGGATATAACGATTTATGCGTTTTGGCACTCCATATTAAATGATACAGACGAATTTATTGAGTTAATCAAGAAAACACAAGTTACTATAGAAGAATGGCATAAGCAAAAAGAAATTTTTCTTAATAAGGATTCTAATATGTTGCTTGCATTAGGTTTTGCGACATTTTTTTTAAACCGAACGAATAGGTCAGGTATTTTAAAGGCAGGCCCTATAGGTGGTTATAACCAAACAGGGAACTATTTGATAGATGCTAGATTTAACAAAAAAAATTTAATAAAAAGAATAGAGCGTATTGGTCAATATAAAGATAAAATAAGTTTATTCAATTTAGAAATAAAAGACTTTATAAAAACTGTATTGCCTAAATATAAAAGAAACGCGTTTGTATATTTTGATCCACCATATTTTAAAAAAGGACATGAGCTTTATATTAATTTTTTCAAGCCGGAAGACCATGAAACTTTGGCAAAATTGATAAAGAAAATTAAAATAGATTGGATGGTTACTTACGATAACGTAGAAGAAGTAAAATCAATATACAAAGATAGAGAACAAAAAGTATACGATTTAAATTATAGTCTTGCAAACAAAGGCAAAAATTCCGAAATTATTGTGCTTAGTAGGGATTTATGGTTAAATTCTGAAGAACAAGAAAAATTAAGAATACAAATTAGATAAAGAGGTAAAAGATGGAAAGTATTATTTCAAAGTTGAACGGAAATGATAAATTGTCCCAACTAATACAAGAAGAGAATTTTGTGGGTTGGGTTTATAGTATTGATTATGAAAAAGCATTGGTAATGACAAATGATATGTGGAAAGAATCAGTTAACGGTATACCACATAATTCGTTTTTATTAGCAACGCCATTTAATCCTAAAATTTATGGAGACACAAGAGATATTGATAAACAAGTAATTTTGTTAAGAGTTACGGGTTCATCTAAATTACCTCAGGATGACGATATGATAAAAATGAAAATTGACAATTTTCAAAACCAAGAAGAACCTTTTGATACATCGGGTAATAAAGAATATGATCCGCTTACTAAAAACAAGGTTCAATTTGGGGGATTGGTTTGTAGAGTTGTAGGAACTTTCTATATGAGAAATGATAATCTCGTTCTTGGTAGCGATATAGAAACTTTTTATATGTCAACAAAATTGAATGTTTTCATGCCTAAAGGAGAGGCCTTAAAGGCAATAGTTAACTATGTTGACCCAATGAGAGCAGCTAAGGCAAAAAGCGAGTTTATTAAACTCGGAATAACTAAAGAAGTAGAACCATTTAAAATTGGTACAGTTAGATATACGTCAACTGACAGATTAAATCGTAATAATCCAAAAGATTTGGTTCCTTTTATGATACAACCGTCTGATTTTTTAGCGCGTAGAACTGCGGTTCTTGGTATGACTCGAACCGGTAAATCAAACATGATAAAACAAACAGTGTCTGTCGTAAAAAAAATAACGGATAAGTGCGGGTTGAAAATTGGACAAATTATTTTTGATATTAACGGTGAATATGCAAATGCAAATAAGCAAGACGATGGGGCAATAGCGGATTTATATGAAAGCGAATGTGTTAGGTATAGAATGGTTAACACACCGGGATTTAAACCGTTATTGAATAATTTTTATGAACAAATAGAAGAAGGGTATTCTGTTATATGTGAATTTTTAAAAGATGGAGGTTCAAAAGCTGCTGACGTTCAACAGTTTATGAATTTGTCTTTTGATAAACCGGATGAAATAAACGAAATAAAAAAATGGGAAAGGAAAATCGCTTTATATAAGACGATATTGTTTGCTGCTGGATTTAAGCCTGCTGATAATTATAAGGTAAAGTTTGAAGCTAATGAAAAGGTAAGAAACGTTATAGATAAGGAAATACCATACCCATTTAATCCTAAAGATGGGATTTCATTGAAGCAAGCACAATTATGGTTTGAGCATTTAAGGAAAAATAAAGATAATTCTGACGTTCAAGATTGGATAACTGAAGAATGTAAAGTCTTATTAAATATGTTGTGCCGTAAAAATGATAATGACGCATTTATGAATGGTTATAAATTAATTGTAGAGGCGCAAAATTATCATACTCCAGATAGAATAGACGAGGTGGCAAATGAAATATACCAACATCTTTGTGATGGTAAAATAATCATAATAGATTTGTCTGTTGGCAACGCGACATTAAGAGAAAGATTGAGTAAGAAAATTGCTTCGCATATTTTTAATCAATCAATGAAAAAATTTACCGATGGGGATGAGCCTTCAAATATAGTTTTCTACATAGAAGAAGCGCATAACTTAATAGGTAAAAATATGGAAATTACTGATACGTGGCCAAGATTAGCAAAAGAAGGCGCGAAATATAAAATAGCATTAGTTTATTCAACTCAGGAAGTTTCTTCTGTACATTCAAATATTTTGGCTAATACGGAAAACTGGTTTGTTTCTCATTTGAATAGTGAAAAGGAAATGGCAGAGTTATCTAAATTTTACGATTTTGCTGATTTTAAGCAATCATTGTTAAGAAGCCAAGATGTTGGTTTTTCAAGAGTGAAAACGTTGTCTAGTCCGTTTGTGATTCCTATTCAAATAGATAAATTCGACCCAAAAACAATTATTGAGGAGAGAAATGTAAATGTCTAAAAACAATTACTTAGACACTTCTTCATATTTTAGAATAATTGATAATCCGGATGTTAATGATTTCCTTAGTGAATGTGATTATTTAAGAGAACCAAGCGATTCTGAAATTGAAGAAATTTTAAGTGAATTTATATCGGTTGACTATAATTGTGTAGAACTTCCTAATAATATAATATCAATTGATAGCGATTTATACGAAGCTTCTATTCGAAAAGAGTTGCCTTATACTAATGTGGGCTATGTTAAGGTGGCTAGTTCATTATTGCAAAAGAGCCAATATAGTTCCGTTTCTAATAATCATTTTGTGGATCCGTTTAAAATAGCGAAGATAACAAAAGAGAAAGAGGAAATAATGGCTGTTTTACCATGCAGTAATGTTTCATATAAAAAGCAATTGTCGGCAAAAGATAGTTTTCGTTTAGCGTTAGAAGATTTCTTTGATTCTATAAAAACGAAAAGTGGTGACAATGAGTACACTTTGAAGGAAACGTTGTTTTGGCTTTGTTCACTTAGAGAGAAATGTGACGAGGAAAAAATTATCTTACATAAATGTCCTACGTGTGGGAAAGAAGATATTCCTATACTTAATATAAAAGAAAAACAGCTTTGTCCGCATTGCGACGCTTATATTTATACGACAGATTGTTTAAGGATCTATGAAGCAGTACAAGAAGATGGCATTTCGAATCAAGCTGCTTTAGGTAGACTGAAAGTGGCTTTAAAACATATTTATTTGGCTCATCTTTTGCGTACGATAAAAGAATCAAATAAAGATACTTACTTGTCAATCTTTGAAAACATGGTTTTGATAATCAATGGAACTTTATCAATTGCAGGACAACCGGCGTGGATATACGCAAGCATGATGAAGATAATATACGATATTAACCAAGCCTTGTTAGATAATGGGAAGCGTCCTTTATGTATAATTGGGTTAGTAAACAATGGGAACATCTATAATTTTGTTGATATGATTAAAAATAATCTTAAAAATTCAAGAATAATGAGTGTTACGGACGATTTTAGAGATAAATACATTGATTTTAATCGTGTTACTTCAAGCACAACGTTTGGTGCGGAAACTTATTACGGACAAGATTTTATTTACAAATCAAAAAAAGGTAAAGCATTTGTTTTCGATTTACCATATCCTTTTCCAAATAAAAACAATAAAGAAATTTTTAAAACTGAAAAAAGCAAGATTGAGTATTATAGCAAAATTTTACCTTTTGCTATTAAAGTGATAGACGAATTTGATTGTGATTTAAGTGAGGGAAAAATTATTCCTGTAGTGCTTTCTGAAAAGTACACGGCTATCAGCCTTGAGCCAGGAGCAACGGTTTTAGACTTATTAACCAAAATGCATGTTTAAAGAGTAGTAACACTATAAATGGCATGTGATGATTCGGCATAGTAAAATGAGGCGGAGAGTACACCACGATTCTCAACTGGAGTGAAAATACGGAATATTTAGCTCAAAAAGGCAAACTTAATTTCATATCGATTATCCCACAAAATACAGGATGATTACAAAGGAACTTTTATGCTCATAATGGCAAAAACACTTTGTAATCGAAGAAAAAAGTGCCATTTTGGCACTAAATAATGAAATTTTAAATAAATGGTTATATGCCCCCCCAATGTGGGTGTTTAGGTGAAAATGAAACAAGGGTATAGAATTATTTCAATTGAAGCGGCGGATATTTATCGTCACGAACAAGAAAACGGCGTTAGCGTTGGGTATAAAATGCCCGAAAGTAAAAGTGATGCCTATTTTCGCATGTTCAAAATCTATTTGGATAATTCGCTTGACCTCATAGAACTTGAAAAGGCATATAAGCGCGTTTGCCGTAAAAAGTTTTCTTTTCAAGATAAGGGCGGAAACGAATATAACCTTGCCGTTATTAACTTAAAATTCATTATACGTACAAGCCTGAAAACGGCAAACCTGTAAAAATTAAAGACTTACGCGCGCATTTTTACGAGAACGGCTTTTATTTGTACGGCGTTCATTACGTAAGATATAAACGTAGCGCGGGCAGTTCGAGAGAAGGTAAATGCCTTTTTATCGACGAGCATTTATTTAAAGCAATGGACAAATGGAGTAGTTGCGGCTTAAAAGCGCAAACGGACCTTGCTTCGTGAGAATCGTATAAGGCGTTATCCTTGAGTAGCATCAAAGGCACGGTAGAAATTCCGCTTGACGGTATTCTCTTCGTTCCCGATTATAAAAGTACGTTTACGGAAGAAGTAATTTCGGTTAAATTGCAGGACGGGAAGCTGACCGCCGAGCAGAAACAAACGGAAATCACCAACGACATTTGGGACGGGGAAAGTCTGTTGGACGAGAGCATGTTTAACATAATTTCAGTAAATTGTTGAGTTTGGCAGGGCATCTGCCCGAATACCTGCACGGTGTGGATAAAGCGGCGAATGATCTCTATGACGTTATGAATGAAAAGCTGTCCAAAAACGAGAGGTATAAACTGACGGGGAACTATTTGGAAGACGTCCGCCGTAGGGAAGAAATACATCGTCGAGAACTCTTTACAATAAAGTAATTGACTTTTTCAATACTATAAAAAATTCTATTCCATCGCTATGGGATTAATTTTTTAAAAGTGGAAAAACGAATATACATCATATTGCTGCTCAATCAGCAACAAAAGCGGCTCCTGCGAGAAATCATATTTTGAGGTATGAATTTAGTGTGAATGACTCAATAAATTTAGTTCCATTAAAACAGAGATTTCATCAAAAATTGCATACAAATGCATACTATACAAGCGTGAACGCCTTAATCACACCTCAAAATAGCAGAACAAAAATTACAAATATGCTTAATGCGATTCGGATTTTTTGACCGCTGTAAATTTGGTAGCATAAGAAGGGAATAAGCATTTATGAACCTTATAGTTAATAACTCGGTAGCTAAGGAAACATTTTGCGTAAAAGGGAAGAAGGTATTTGCTGTTAATACAACAGAGAATAAGCTTCAACTCTTATTTAACTGTGGATTATCTAACATCAATCAGATCTTGATTGTTCCCGAAGGTTTTATTATAAAAAATACTACAGGAAACATTATAAAATATTCTCGAAACGGTAAAGAACTATGGGCTATCACTCTTGGAGATGATATTTGTACAGATGATGACTGTATATATGATAGTTTTACCGATAAGGTTTATTTCTTTTGTTATAGCCATAATACAAAAGCCTTTTGGTTATATGAATTGGATAATCAAACAGGTGAACAGCATAAAAAGAAATTTAGTGATTTACAAAATGTTGAAAACAATGAAATGCATATGTACACGTTGCCTACAGCGGAAAAGGATATTTTATGCTATACGGAAACAATAAATAATATTGATGCCAATGAAACGATAAGTAGAGTATTTCAAGGCAAAAAAATTGTATGGGAAACATCTTGTATTTTATCTGGAGCAACACGAATATGTGGTAATAAATTTTACAATTATAGTTTTTTTTGATTTGGATGCGCGGCAAGTGATATTTTTTGATAGGAAAGGTTTTTCTCTTCCGGTTTATAAAGTTATAAATTTTCATAACGGAAATTGCCTTATGATAACAGAAAACAGCAAAAATAAGCTTGTTTTTACCGATAATCTTTTTAGTATGCAGGCAGAGAAAATGATTTCTAGCAGTGATTTCTTTTGTGTGAACGATAAATTGTATTTACTTCAAGGAGAAAAAGTAAAACATATAAACGAAATGTAAAGACATATGTATATTAATGTAAATATCCACTTGAGGTGCTAAATGGCGATAGGATTTAGTGGATAGTTCTAAGCTTGTAAATTGAAGAGGTGGTATTTTGCTTGATTTTGTGACCGACCCTCAACCTCGTGTATCGGCACAGGCGAATATCAAGAACCCCAGGAAGTAACTAGGTGCAAGAGAAAAAGAGCGAGATTGGCAGCGGCGCAGACGAATACCCGCAGTCCGAGGTCCAAGTAATAGTGGTGTAAATCACATACAATACTATATATAGTATATCATGGCTTATCCCGCCAAGGGATAAGCCATGTTTTTATGCTGAAAAAAAGCTCAAAAAAAAGTATTCTCTATATAATTTGAATACTTTATTTTATTGCAAAAATATGGTATATTAAGAACAGACACGGCGGCAAGAGATGATCAATTAAAGAGCAATCATTCTGTATTACAGCAAAGGCAATACAACTGCGCAGATGGCCCCTATCTGCGATTGCTCCCGTACTGTGACGTTAAAGGGAGCTTCTTTGCATATTCCAAAATCTGAGCAGCTGGAAGCAATTGGTAAATTGCAGCAGAATAAATCCAAAGAGAAATTTACTTCAAGGAGCCGGTCATGAAAAAAGGTGCATTTGTTTTATTATGGATTTCAATGGGAGTCAGTCTCGCTTTATCTATTGTAGCCATATTGATGCCTTATATGTCTCGCGACAATGCAAAAACGGCAACGGATATGCATTACGAATGTATAGAAAATGTGGTGGAAATAAGGGCGTCGAGCGAGGAAGTAGGTGAGAGTTTCGGAACGGCAGAGATTATTTCATCGGACGGAACCATGATTACAAACGCCCACGTTGTTACATATATGCGGCTCGGTGCAGTGAATACCTTTGAGGAATATTCTTTCCGCTTCTCTAATGAAGACGATTATCGTGGCGCAGAGCTTATAAAGTATGACCGCGATAAGGATATTGCAGTACTGAGAATTTCCGATACGACGGATCTGGAGCTTACGCCGATAAAAACCGCGAATTCCAAGGCAATTGTGGCAGGTGACAGAGTATATGCTGTCGGGAACGCCGCGAATTACGGGATAGGCATTTTTGAGGGAATTGTCAGCATACCGCTGCTGAATATAGAGGCGGATGGGGTAACAAGAGAGGTTATTCAATGCGATCTGACGATTGCGGCAGGCAACAGCGGCGGAGCCTTGCTTAATGAAAGGGGTGAACTGATAGGCTTGACTACATTCAGGACGAGGGACAATTCCGGGAAGGTGATATACGGTATAGTCTACGGTATTCCGATAAACACAGTTCTGGAATATGTCAGTCAATAAAACGAAAGGAGAGAATTTTTATGAAAACTACTAAACGTTTTGTAACAAGCATTATAATGTCAATGCTTTCTTGTGTCTTGCTCTTCACAACTTTGTCGATGAGTAATCCGGTTTCTTAAATTTTAGATGCAGATGACAAAGTTGCTCAAGGAAGTTTATATGAAAAAATTAGCAACAGCTGTTTTAGCATTCATTTTACTGCTCATAAGTATAATTCCTATGGCGGGGTGTGATTTATTCGATGACATATTTGCTCCGTCCGACGATGAAGATGCGGATAATAAATTGGAATCTTTTGTTGGTTGTCTGCAAAATGAAGACAGGGAGGGGATTAAGTCTCTTTTTTCGATGAACAAAATCACAGAATTAGCGGATTTTGACGAGAGCATCGAAGAACTCCTTGTTATGCCTTTTGCGCCCCGAATTGTTGCGCAAGCAACTTTTGGGGGTGAGCGCGTACGTTATGCCGATAGCCCCTGTGGGGCTTCGGCGTATGCGCGAACTAAGAAATTGCCATTTCAGAGGCAATTTCGTGACCGAGGCGGCACATTACCTTGGTGTCGCCGAGACAGTGAGCCGCCGCGTGCTGAACTGTTGCAAAACAGCGGCGGCGAGGAAAACCAAAAACAAAGCCGCCGCTTTGCGGCGGCGACTGTTGGGTTTTCCTAACACTCACGAAATTTCTTTTCGTCAGTTCGAAAAGAAATTTGTGAATTACTCCGACGGATTCATCAGATCGCACAGTTTGACGAGCATATTCGAGACGGGGAAGGCGGCAAGCACGATGCAGATGATATAGAGGATCTGCGTGAAATTGAGCACGACGTCCGTCCAGCCCGTGTAGACGATCTCGCCGATCGGGCGGACCGCCAGAATGAGAATGCTGATCCCGACGGAGACGGCGTAAGTGATGAATCTAAGACCGTTGAAGGGCTGCAGAATGCGGAAGAGCATGACGAGCCCGCCGAATGTGACCGCCAGCACGAAGAGGGGATTGATGAGCGTATCCGCGCCGATCTGCACGCGCAGTTCGCCGAATTGGTCGGGCAGGATCGCGATCCCCGCATACACGGCGAGCACGCACAAAAAGAGCGTGACCGCCCCCGGGATAGATCGCGACAGGACAAAGGGAATAAACTTGCCCTTGACGCGGTCGCCGTTGGGCTGCAGGGCAAGCACCATGGAGGGGAGCGCGGTGACGAGCGTTTCGAACAGCAGCATATTGTTGGTGGTAAAGAAGTACTGCGAGCCGAGCGCAAAGCAGAACACCGCCAGAAGGACGGTAAAGAGCGTCTTCATAATGTAGAGCGAAGCGCTCGATTTGATATTGTTGATGACCCGCCGCCCCTCGTACACGACGTTGGGAAGGTTGAGAAAGTTGTTGTCCATCAGGACGAGGTGCGAAACGTTGCGCGCCGCCTCGCTGCCCGACGCAACGGAGATCGCGCAGTCTGCCTCTTTGAGGGCGAGAATATCGTTCACGCCGTCGCCCGTCATGGCGACCGTGCTGCCCTGCTTTTTGATGGTGCGGACAAGGATCGCCTTCTGTTCTGGCGTCACTCTGCCGAACACGGTGTACTGCGAAGCGACGTTCTCCACTTCAATGTCCGTCAGCCCGTCGAGCGAAATATACTGCCCCGCGTTCTTCACGCCGACGCGGCGCGCCACTTCCGAGACGGTCACGGGGTTGTCGCCCGAGATGATCTTGATATCCACGTCGTTTTCGCGGAACCATTTGATCGTTTCGATCGCGTCCGAGCGGATATTGTCCGCAAGGGTGATGATCGCCGCGGGGCGGAAGAGGGAGGGCAGCCGCCCGCCCGAAATGGGATTGGGCGAATAGGCGAGCAGGAGTACGCGCAGTCCTGCCGCCGCGTACTGTTTGACAATCTTGTCGATCTTGGTCGGCATGGGGCGGAGGACGAACTCGGGCGCGCCCATCGCGAACGTGCCAGCGTCGCCGAAGGTGACCGCCGAGAGCTTGCGCTTGCTCGAAAAGGGAACGGTCGCCGTCGCCTGCAAGGCGTTGGAATGTCCGAAACGGTTGTAGAGGGCGATCGAGGTCTGGTTGTTGTCTTCCAGCGCACCCAGCATGCTGCCCATGATCTCGTCGAGCGAATGATCGACATAGGTGTTGAGGATCATGCAGTCGTTCACCGTCATTCTGCCGTCGGTGATCGTACCCGTCTTATCCAGACACAGCACGTTGACGCGCGCCAGCATTTCCAGCGAATACAGGTCCTGCACGAGCGTCTGCTTTTTGGCGAGCCGCATGACGCCGATCGCCATGGCAAACGAGGTGAGGAGCAGCAGCCCCGAAGGGATCATGCCGATGACGACCGCTCCCGTAAACTGAATGGTCGCGCTGATATCCGCGTCGGTCGTGCGCCAGTTGACCCAGAACATCGCCGCCGCGATGAAGGGGATCATGATGCCGATCACACGGATAAAGAGGCGGATGGAGTTCATGATCTCCGACTTGGGTTTTTTATACTTTTTCGCCTTGGAAGTGAGCGAGTTGAGGTAGGTCGCCTTGCCGACCTTGTCGGCGCGGACGCGGCACGCGCCGCTCGCAACGTACGAGCCTGCGTACAGCGTTTCGCCGACGGCTTTTTTGACGGGAACGCTCTCGCCCGTCAGGAGCGATTCGTTGACTTCCACGACGCCGTCCAGCAGAACGCAGTCGGCAGGGATCTGCTGCCCCGCTTCCAGAAGGATAATGTCGTCCAACACAATGTCGCGCACGGGGATCTCCGTCCGTATCCCGCCGCGCATGACCTTCGCCGTCGCCGAGATGAGCACGGAGAGCTTGTCGATCTGCCGCTTTGCCAGAAGTTCCTGCACGATGCCGATGATGAGGTTTGCGGCGAAGATCGCCACGAAGAGGAACTGCGAGAGGGGCGCTCCGGCATAGGCGAGCGCCACCGCGACGATCAGGCACAGCAGGTTGAAGAAGGTGCAGATATTGCCGACGAAGATGCTCGCGTACGACTTGGAATATTTCTTGTTGACGTCGTTGAAAAGCAGCTGCGAAAAGCGCGTTTCCACCTGCTCCGCCGAAAGCCCCTTATCGGGCGGCGGATCGAAACGTTCCACTTCCTCCGCGACGGGAATGCCCTTTGCGCGGCGGAACTTTTTCATGAGCGCCTTGCGCGAACGTTCTTCCTGTTTGACGGCGTTCGCGTCCAGCACGCGCGAGGAAAACCGCTTGTTCGGAACAGGCGTTTCCTCTGCTGCTTCGGATGCGGGCATGGGCGCCTCGTTTTCCGTTTGAGGTTGTTCTTTCTTTTCTTTCAATGGGGTGTTCTCCCGTTCTTTTTCGGGCATCGCGGCGCACCATGTCCGCGGCTGCGCTCAACGTCCACAGTTATTATACACCGTACGCGGAAAAAAGTCAAAATATCCGTACGCCGCTTTTGCGAATTTTTTGTCTGCGTCCGCCTTTCCCTGCAGGAAAAGTTGCTTTTTTCTGCCGATTGATATATAATAGTTGCAAATCAAAAGATATTATCCGGAGTGAACTATGATCGACATCGCCCTGCTGCGCAGCGAGCCTGACCTCGTGCGCGCAAACATCGAAAAAAAATTCCAGCACCAGAAACTGCCGCTCGTGGACGAGGCGCTCGCCCTCGACGAGAAGCGCCGCGCGCTGCAAACGGAGGGGGACAGCCTGCGCGCCGCGCGCAACGCGCTCTCCAAGCAGATCGGTATGCTCATGCGCGAGAAAAAGACGGAGGAAGCGGAGGCGGTCAAGGCGCAGGTGAACGCCGACGCCGCGCGCCTTTCCCAGATCGAGGCGGAGTCGGAAGAGGTCGGCGCGCGCCTCAAAGCCGTCATGATGCGCATTCCCAATATCATATCCGACGAGACGCCCGTCGGGAAGGACGATTCCGAGAACGTCGAACGCGAGCGTTTCCTCGAACCCAAAGTTCCCGATTTTGAAGTTCCCTATCATCTCGATATTCTCGAACGCTTGCAGGGCATCGACCTCGACAGCGCGCGCCGCACGTCGGGGCAGGGCTTTTACTATCTGACGGGCGACGTGGCGCGGCTGCACTCCGCCGTGCTCGCGTATGCGCGCGATTTCATGATCGGCAAGGGATTCACTTACTGCATCCCGCCCTTCATGATCCGTTCCGACGTCGTCTCTGGCGTGATGAGTTTCGAGGAGATGGAGGGCATGATGTACAAGATCGAGGGGGAGGACCTCTACCTCATCGGTACGAGCGAACACTCCATGATCGGGCGGTTCATGAACACTGCCATCGACGAAAAGCAGCTCCCGCTCACGCTCACCAGCTATTCGCCCTGCTTCCGCAAGGAGAAGGGCGCGCACGGCATCGAGGAGCGCGGCATCTACCGTATTCACCAATTTGAAAAGCAGGAGATGATCGTCATCTGCAAGCCCGAAGAGAGCGAAATGTGGTACGACAGAATGTGGCACTACACGGTGGAACTGTTCGTCTCCATGGGCATTCCCGTGCGCACGCTCGAATGCTGCTCGGGCGATCTTGCAGACCTCAAATACAGGAGCGTGGACGTGGAGGCGTGGAGCCCGCGCCAGAAGAAGTATTTTGAAGTCGGCTCCTGCTCCAACCTCACCGACGCGCAGGCAAGACGGCTCGGCATCCGCTACAAGGGCGAAAAGGGGAGCAGCTTCGCGCATACCCTAAACAATACCGTGGTCGCGCCGCCGAGAATGCTCATCGCGTTCCTTGAAAACCATCTCAACGCGGACGGCAGCGTGGATATTCCCGAAGTCCTTCGTCCGTACATGGGCGGGGCGGAGAAGATCCTTCCCCGCAGATGAAGTACGTCTTTTTCGATATCGAGTGCGCCTGCGTCTTTAAGAGTGTGGCGAAGATCTGCGCCTTCGGGTATGTGCTTACGGACGAGCAGTTCAACGTCCTGGAGCGGGAGGATATCCTCCTCAACCCAAAGGGGAAGTTCCGCCTCACCGACCGCAAGGGGCGGGAGGGGCTGGTGCTGCCCTACGAGTACGAGGATTTCAAAACCTATCCGCCCTTCCCCGCGGCGTATGCGCGCATCAAGGCGCTCCTCGAAGATAAGGAGCATATCGTGCTCGGTCACGCGACGCTCAACGACGTGAACTACCTCAACCTCGAAACGCGCCGTTACAAGCTCCCGTCCTTCCGTTTCGACTTCTACGATACGCAGTTCTTTTATATGAACACGCAGAAGTGCTTCACCCGTCAGCTCGGGCTGGGCGCGATGGCGGAGGAGCTGGGCGTGGAGTTCACGCCGCACCGCGCCGTCGACGACGCCTACGCCACCATGCGCGTCTGTCAGGCGCTCGTCGCGCGCGAGGGCACGGGGAGCGTCATGGGACTGGTCGAGCGGTATCGGATCCGCGCGGGGCGCATTGCGGGCGGGAAGATCACGCCGCTTGCCTCGCAAGGGTTGAAGAACTACATTGCCGAGCGCGACGAGGAACGCGACCGCCGCGCAAAGGCGCACGACGAATTTTACCGTTACGTCAACAAACATATGCACCGCCGCAACAAGGGCGGCACGCTTGAAGGGAAGGTGTTCTGCTTCTCCAAGGAGGTGGAAGAGGAAGTTCCGCTCTCCGTGCATCTCGTCGCCGCGATCTTCGCATCGGGAGGCAGGTACACTTCCCACCCCGGGGAGTGCAACGTCTATATCGCCCGCGGGGAGGGCGGCGTGCGCTTTCAGAACGCCGTGAGCGCGGGCGCGGCGTACGTTCCGCTCGACCGCCTGGAACACGCGCTGGAGGGGCTATGAATCTGCCCGCAGAATATCTTAACAGAATGCAGAAAAGGCTGGGAGAGGGGTTCCCCGCCTTTTTGCGCGCCATGGAGCAGCCGCCCCTGCGCGGCGTTCGCGCCAATACGCTGAAACTTTCCCCCGCGGCGTTCGAGGCACTCTTTCCGCCCGCGGGCGATCCCGTCCCGTGGGAGAAGGCGGGTTTCTATACCGACGCGGAGCGGCTCGGCGCGTTTCCCGCCCACCATGCGGGGCTGTTCTACGCGCAGGAGCCGAGCGCCATGTGCGCCGCGCCCCTGCTCGACGTGCGCCCCGGCGAGCGTGTTCTCGACCTGTGCGCCGCGCCCGGCGGCAAGACTACCCAGCTCGCCGCCGCGATGGGGGGCGGGGGCGTTCTCATCGCCAACGAATATGTGTACGACCGCGCGCGCATCCTCTCGCAGAACGTCGAACGGCTCGGCGTGAAAAACTGCGCCGTCGTCAGTGCAGATCCCGCCGCGCTCGCGCGCTGTTTCCCCGCGTATTTCGATAAGATCCTCGTCGACGCGCCCTGTTCGGGCGAGGGAATGTTCCGCAAAGACGGGAACGCGATCGCCGAATGGAGCGAGGAAAACGTTTCTCGCTGCGCCGTCCGACAGGCGTCGATTTTGGACGCGGCTGCTGCGATGCTGCGCGGCGGCGGGCGGCTCGTGTACTCCACCTGTACGTTCGAGCGGGCGGAGAACGAGGGGCAGATCGAGGCGTTCCTCGCCCGCCATGCGGAGTTTACGCTGATCGGAGAGGAAATGCTGTTCCCGCACGAGGTGCGCGGCGAGGGGCATTTTGCGGCGTTGCTCGAAAAGAGCGGCGCGGAGCGCGGCAATGCGCCCGCCTTCCCCGTGCGCAGAAACGCGGCAGCGGAGAAGGCGTACGCGGCGTTTGCCCGCGCGTTCTTTGTCCGCCCGCCCGCGGGGCGGCTGACGACGCTGGACGACGGCAGAATGTACCTGCTCCCCGACGGAATGCCCGCCCTGCCCGTGCGGACGCTGCGCGCCGGGATCGAGCTGGGCGCGTTCGACGGCAGGCGGTTCACGCCTGCCCATGCGCTTGCCATGGCGTTCGCAAAGGGAGACTGCGCCCGTTTCCTGCCCCTGTCGGAGGGGGAAACGGAGAAGTACCTGCGCGGCGAGACCTTCCCGACGGACGCGGAAAACGGCTGGTGCGTCGTCGGATACGGCGAATACCCGCTGGGGCTGGGAAAGGCGGCGGGCGGTATTCTCAAAAATCATTACCCCAAAGGACTGCGCAGACAATAACGTTTAAAAAAAGATTGCGGCGGACTGAATTTCAGTCCGCCGCAATCTTAATTTGGTAGGATTGTATGAGCTGTTGGAATTTATCCGCCTTAATCGGATGCGTCGTCGCCGTCCGCCGCAGGCGTATCTTCCGCGGCTGCGGCCTCGCCTTCCGCACTATCTTCCGCAGCGGACTCGGCAAGCGCATCGAGTTCCGCGGCTGCCGCGTCGTCGGCTGCCTGTTTTGCAAGATAGGGGCGGTTGACCCGCGCCGCGGCGATGAACACCGCAATGCCCGCTGCGAACAGGCAGACAATGGGAATCGCGCCGAGGTTGACGGAATCCGTCGCCTGCGTGACGACGCTCACGAGGAGCGTTCCGAGGAACGCTGCGCCCTTGCCGAAGATGTCGAGAATGCCGAACAGACATCCCGACTGATCGGCGGGAATGATCTTTGCGAAGTAGGAGCGCGAGAGCGCCTGTACACCCCCTTGGAAGAGCCCGACCGCCGTGGCGAGCGTCCAGAACTGCCACACTTCGGTCATGAACACGGCGAACAGCCCGATGCCCGTGTACGCGACGATGCAGACGAGGATCAGCACGTCGTTTCGCACCCTGCCCGTCAGTTTTCCGAAGATGATTGCGGAGGGGAAGGCGATCACCTGCGTGAGCAGGAGCGCCAGAAGCAAGTTGGTCGAATCGAATCCGAGCGCCGTACCGAAGGACGTCGCCATATCGATAATGGTATATACGCCGTCAATATAGAGGAAGAAGGCGACGAGGAAGAGCACGATGCCCTTTTTGTTCTGCACGTCCGATTTTTTGGAGAACACCGAAAAGAGCCGTTTGAAGTTGTCGCGCACGGCGTGGGGCGTGCGGGGGACGAAGTGCGTCTGACGGTAGCTCTTCATGAGCGGAATGGTGAACCCGAACCACCACAGCGCGTTGATTACAAGCGCGATAGGCATGGAAACGGCAATATTCAGCGGCGTGAACTGCACGATGACAATGCTGATGATAAAGGGAATACAGCTCCCGATATATCCCCACGCATAGCCCTTCGAGGAGACATCGTCCGCGCGATCGTGCGTCGTCACGTCTACGAGCATGGAATCGTAAAAGACGAGGCTCGCCGAATAGAAGATTTTTGTGAGAATAAAGACGACGAGGAACACGAGCCACGGCATGGGAATGCCGAGCGCGGCGCAGCCGAGCACGCCCGCGATCGCAAAGAAAAAGAAGATGGGGCGTTTATATCCCGAAAAGTCGCTCAGCGTGCCGAGCGTCGGACCTAAAATCGCGACGCACAGCGTCACGATGCTCGCCGCGTATCCCCAATATGCGGTCGCCGTCGTCGCGTCGATCCCGCCCTCTCCCGCAAGGTAATTGAAGTAGATGGGCATGATTGTACTGATGAGCAACGTGAACGCCGAATTGCCGACGTCGTACAAAATCCAGTTGCGTTCCAGCTTGCGCCGGGGCGATAGCTTCTTCATATCTTCTCCTCTGATTCAAAATTGCTGTTGAACGTTTCGTCGAGCGGCGCGCCTTCCAGAAACGCCGCAAGCGCGGGAATGAGCCGCTCCGCCTTTCCGATCGCCTTGTCGTAGAGGGGGCGGAGCGCGGCGTTGCTTTCTTTTGCGGCGTCCGTCTCCGTGCGGGGGATCATCATGGGCGCGAGTTTTTTGTATTTTCCCGCAAGGCGCAGTCCGAGCGCGACGACGCCGCGTTTGAAGGCGTTGGGCGCGCGCAGAAGTCCGCTGTAAAAGCGCATGGACTTCGCCGCCTTTTTCGCCTGCCTGGGCGTCACGCCGCAGTATGCCGCGAGGGCGGAGACGGCGTCCCGTTCCGCGCGGATATGCGTTGCCGTGCGCGCCTTCACGGGGTCAAGCCCGTCCTCCGAAAGCAGTATGCGCTCAAACGCCGCTTCTACGCCCGCGTGCGTCATGCCCGTGACCTGCATCTGCCGCGCGACTTCCGCATGGCACACGCTGTCCAGACAGAAGTGGCACACGAATCCGTACAGGTACGCGCGGTCGGCTTCCCGTTTCCCGCGGGCGAGGTAGACGGAGCGCGCCGCCCCGAAAAACGCCGCGGCGCTCTGCTCGTGCAGAAGATCGCCCCGCGCGCGGACGGCGTTCTTTTTGAGCGGCTTGTAGTAGAAGAGAGGGTCGGGTCCGTGCAGCCCGAGCGCGAACGCGCTGCGCGCGCGCACCATCTCGGGAAAGCGTTCCCCGAGCGCGGCTGCGATGTCCTCTCCGAATTTTCTGTGTGCGTAAGTTGCCGGCATACGATCTCGTTTCCTTTGTGTACGAATCTATTATAAAACATATGCGCCGAAAAGTCCTCATAAAAATCTACCCGAATTGTAAAAAAGTTGTAAAAAATGCAGATCTTTTCCCGATCGGGGGCGTGTATGCCCGCCTTTGGGCGGAAAATACGTCTTTTCCGGCGGGAAGCCGTATCGTTGCGGGGCTGAAACAATCAGCCCTTTCTTTTTTTGCATAAAAATGCGCGGGGGTGCGCAAGTTAGCGTCAGGAGGATACTATGAAGAAGACATTGATGATCGGCGCGCTGTCGCTCGTTCTGCTCGGCGGCGCAGCCGCAGGCGGCACAGCGCTCGCCCTCACGCAGGCGCCGCACGAAGCGCTCGTGGCGGTGCGGACCGCCGTTTTGAAGCAGGGTAGCTCGGGCGGTGAAGTGAAGGAAGTCCAGCGCCGTCTCAAAAATTGGGGATACTATTCGGGCGCGGTCGACGGCGTTTTCGGCGCAGGCACGAAAAAGGCGGTCATCGCGTTCCAGAAAAAGAACGGGCTTACGGCGGACGGCGTCGTGGGCAAGGCGACGTACAAGGCGCTCGGCATGAACGATTCGTACAACGCGCTCGCGGGGCAGGGCGGCTCGGGCGGCGGACAGGGGAGTTCGGGCGGCGGCACGAACGGCTATACCTCGTCCGATCTCTATCTGATGGCGAAGGCGATCTACGCCGAGGGCAGAGGCGAGAGCTATACGGGGCAGGTCGCCATCGGCGCGGTCATCGTCAACCGCGTCAAGAGTCCGCAGTTCCCCAATACGGTGGCGGGCGTCATCTATCAGAAGGGCGCGTTCACCGCGGTGGACGACGGACAGATCAATTTAGAACCCGACGAAACGGCGTACAGCGCTGCGCGCGACGCGATGAACGGCTGGGATCCCACTTACGGGTGTCTGTACTATTACAACCCCGCCGTTGCGACGAGTTCGTGGATCTTTGAACGGCAGACGGTGACCGTGATCGGCAAACACGTCTTTGCGATATAGGAGGGTGAGTTATGGAGAAGAAGATCGGAAAAAACGTTTCGAGCGGCGCTGAAAAGGTAGAGACGCTGGAAAAGGAAACGGAAAAAAAGAATACAAAGAAGACGCAAAAGCGCACGCCGCAGGCAAAGCGTACGCAGGGCGCGCACGACCGCGTCGCCGAGCAGATGCAGGCAGCCAAGGCGGAGGAGAACGCGGCGGCGGAAGCGCGGTTTGAGGCGGCAAAGGCGCGCGCAGCCAAAAAAGAGGCGGCGCGCATGAAAAAGACGAAGAAGAAAGAGGCGCGCATGAAAGCCAGGCTGGAAGCCAAGCAAAAGCGCATGGAGGCGATCGCAAAGCAGAAGAGCGAACGCGCCGCCCGTCATGCGGAAAAGGCTGCCCGCCGCGAGATGCTCGCGTCCGAGAGCGCGTCGGAGAAGAAACAGCGGCTCGCCCGCGAAAAGCGGGAAAAACTCGCGCGCAGAAAGCAGCAGGAAGAGGCGCGGGAGAACGCGCGCAAACAGCGGGACGAGGCGCGCAAACAGGCGCACGCGAAGCGCTCTGCCGCCCGCGATAAGAAGAAACAGGAACGCGCCGAGAAGCGTTCGCAGAAGAAACGCGCGCCCGGGATCGGCGGCTGGATCGCCGCGGTCGTTTCGCTGGGCGCGGCGTGTCTCGCGCTCGCCACGGTGGTCACGGCGGGGTCCTTCCGCATGAACGAAATGGCGATGCGCGCGGAAAACGCCTACCGCTCTACGCTGTACGAACTCGTCGCTGTCACGGAGACGATGGACGACAACCTCGCCAAGCTCCGCGTTTCGGCGGGCGCGGGGGAACAGCGTATGCTCCTGACGGAGATCCTCGTGGATACCTCTCTCATGGAGAGCGCGCTCGAAAAGATCCCCGTCGACGCGGCGACGAGCACGGATATTTCTTCGTTCGTCAACCGCACCAATCATTTTGCGCGCAGAATGCTTGCTAAACTTGCCGCGGGCGATCCGCTCAGCGAGCGGGAAAAGGCGGCTGCCGCGCATCTTTACGAGATCAACGCCGCGCTTGCGCACGAACTGAACGAGCTTGCCCTGAACACGCCGGCGGACGAGCTGCGCGCCTTCTTCGAGGGCGAGACCGGCGACGTGCAGTCGCGCTTCCGCGAATGGGGGAGTTCGGCGAAGGAAAAGCGGGAAGAGATCTCCGACGCGCCCTTCGCGGGGGAGGGCAACGTCGAAGAGAACGGCGTCGAAAAAGCGCCCGAAGTCAGCGTGAAGGACGCGGAGCAGAAGGTCCGCGCGTTCTTTGAGGGGTACCATGTCGCGGATGTGCGCATGACGGGGGAGACCGCCGCGCGCGATATGCAGTGCTATAACTTCTCGATCACCGACGAAAACGGCTCGGAGATCTTCGCGCAGGTCACCAAAAACGGCGGGAACGTCGCCTTTTTCGACACCTATGAACAGTGTTCCGTCAAGAACTTCGACCTCGCCTCCTGCGACGCCGTCGCGCGGGAATTTCTTGCGGCGCGCGGGTTTGAGGATCTGACCGCGACGTGGTTCTCGGATACGGGCATGGTCGCCTGCATCACCTACGTGGCGCAGACGGACGGCGTGCGGTGTTATCCGGACATGGTGCAGGTGCGCGTGTGCGAGGAGAAGGGGCGCGTCGTCGGCATGGACGCCCGCGGATACCTTCTCAACCACGGGAACGGCGATCGCGAAACGCAGCCCGCGATTACCGAGGGCGAGGCGCGCGCAAAGCTCTCTCCCGAGCTGGAAGTCGCTGCGAGCAACCTCGCCGTCGTGCCTGCAATGGGGCGCGAAACGCTGTGCTACGAGTTCGTCTGCAACTACGGCGAGGAACAGTATATTATCTATCTCGACGCAAAGACGGGCGACGAAGTGCGCATCTTCCGCGTCCGCGAGAGCGCACGCGGGAACTACCTGAGCTGACATGAGAACATTAAAAAGCCGAGCGGTTACGCTCGGCTTTTTAATGAGAAAAAATATGGATTTGTATAGGCGATGTTTCAAGTTCTGTCGGGAACAACTTCCATTATACGCCCTTTGACAGGATTGTCAAGTTATATTCCGCCCGCATTCGAAGAAATGTGAAAATTTTTTCATCAAAAAGACTTTAACTTGCCAAAAAATGCTTTTTGCGCTACAATAGAGCAAACGAAAGAGGGACGGGAAGGGAAAATGTTCCATGTTGTTCTCATAGAACCCGAGATCCCGCAGAATGCGGGCAATATCGCGCGCACCTGTGCGGCGACGGGCTGCACACTCCACCTTGTGAAGCCCTTGGGTTTTGAAATTTCCGATAAATATCTCAAACGTGCGGGGCTGGATTATTGGCATCTCGTCAGCGTCGTCGTACACGAGAACGCCGAGGCGTTCTTCGCCGCCTGTCCGCAGGACGCCCGCTTTCACTTATTCACGACGAAGGCGCGCCGCGCGTATACGGAGGCGGAATTTTGCGAGGGGGATTATCTCGTATTCGGCAAAGAGACGCGCGGGCTTGACGAGGAACTGCTCGTAAAGCACCCCGAGGAATGCGTCCGCATTCCCATGCGCGAGGCGGCGCGTTCGCTCAATCTCTCCAACAGCGTCGCTGTCGCCGTGTACGAGGGGCTGCGTCAGAACGCGTTTGACGGGCTCTCCGGGCGCGGCGAGCTGCACCGCCTGCATTGGGATTAATCGGATATGCGCGCCTTGCGCGCGGGGATTGACGGGGCGGAACGCTTGTGATATAATGCGGTAACAGTCATGATAAGGAGGGTCGCCTATGCGCATACTAAAACGTATATTCAGCCGGTTTTCCATCGTCGCGCTCACGATCATCCTGTTCTTTATCGCGGACGTTCTCGTGATCTGCGGGATCATCTACCTGTTCGCGGGCTGGCTTGCCGTGCAGTTCCCGCAGGCGGAGTCATGGATCAACTTTGCGTTACAGGGACTCAGTTGGCTGGTCGTTTTTCTCACGGCGCTTCACGCCGTCAACCGCGACATGGTCCCCGAGACCAAGATCCCGTGGGTTCTGTGCATTGTCTTTCTCAATATCTTCGGCGTGGCGATTTACTGCGCGTTTTCCTCGCACCGTCCCACGCGCAAGGTGCAGGAGCGCTACCGCCTGCTGTACGAGTACGCCAAACAATACGATAACGGCGGCGTCACGCTGCGGCGGCTGAACGGGGAGATGCGCCGCTGGGCGGACGTGAGCGAGGCGATTTTTGCGGACGAGCCTTCCGCCTGCGTGTACGAGAACACCAAAACGGAGTATTTCCCCACGGGCGAACTGTTCTGGGCGCGCCTTCTGGAAGATCTGGAACGCGCCGAGAAATACATTTTCATGGAATATTTCATCATCTCGCGCGGGGAGTTCTGGGACAGCATCCTCGAAGTCCTCGCCCGCAAGGTGAAAGAGGGCGTCGAAGTGCGCTTTATGTACGACGACATCGGGTGCATGGGCAAAGTTCACCTTGTCTATCACAAAAAGATGGAAAAGCTCGGCATCAAATGCGTCAAGTTCAATCCCTTCGTACCCGTCGTGACCAACGTACATAACAACCGCGACCACCGCAAGATCACCGTGATCGACGGGCGCATCGGCTACACGGGCGGCATCAACCTCGCCGACGAGTACGTCAACGTCGAGCATCCCTTCGGGAATTGGAAGGATACGGCGGTCCGGCTGGAAGGGGAGGGCGTCAAGGGACTTCTGCTGATGTTTTTGAAGCTGTATAACATCAGCGTCAAGTCGAACGAAGATTTTTCGTCCTATATTCCGCCCGTGTACGAAAAATTCGAGGGCGAGGGATTCGTTCAGCCCTACGGCAGCGGACCGCGCCCCATGTATGCGCGCAGCGTCGGCGAGGACGTGTATATCAACATTCTCAACACCGCCAAGGACTATGTGTGGATCATGACGCCCTATCTCATCATCGATTACCGCCTGCGCGAGGCGCTCGTCATGGCGGCGGCGCGCGGGGTGGACGTGCGCATCATCACGCCGTATATTCCCGATAAGCGCGTCGTGTTCGCGCTCACGCGCTCCAACTATCTTGCGCTCATCCGCGCGGGCGTGAAAATTTACGAGTACACGCCCGGGTTTATTCACGCCAAGGGGTTCCTCGCGGACGACATGGTCGGTACGATCGGCACGATCAACTGCGATTACCGTTCCTTCCTCTTCCACTTCGAGGATGCGGTGTTTATGTATAAGACGCGCGCGCTCGTCGATATGAAGCGCGATTTCGAGCAGACGTTCGCCGTCTCTGCGCTGCAAACGGAATCGGACGCCAAGCGCAACGTGGTGTGGCGCGGCGTCTGCGAACTTGCGAAAATCTTCGCGCCCCTGTTTTAATTTTGATACAAAGCGGAGTAAGCTAGAAATTCGTTGCAAAAGGCGTCACTGCGTTATGCCTTGTGTTATAAATCACTTGCGCAAGCAGGGTTTCCCTGCGCCCGTCTCAGCGACACCAAGGTAGTGTGTCGCTTCGGTCACGAAATTGTCCTGGATATGGCAATTTCTTAGTTCGCGGCGCGCGCACACCGCACTGCGGTGGTGCGCATAACGCGCCGCTCACCCCACATTTGCGCATACCTGCGCTTTTGCAGAAAAGTGAGCCGCCGCGAGCTATACTGTTGCGAAACAGCGGCGGCGAGGAAAACCGAATGCAGAGCGAATGCGAACATTGGGTTTTCCTGAAAATCACGACTTTTTCTTTCATCAGTTTGAAAGAAAAAGTGTGAACATTTCGGAGGAAATTTTTTTATGATCCATTCCATGGCGGGCGGCGTGCTCGGCGATCAGAGCGTTCATACGTTTGCAAAAGTAGACGTCGGCGGTGCGCCGCTCTGGTACCTCGCGCCCATGCACGTGGAGGCGGGGCAGAAAGTCGTCGTCCCGTACGGCAAAGAGGGGCGGCGGGTCACGGCGGTCGTGCTGAAAACGGAGGACTGCACCGCGCAGACTGCGCCCGTTCCGCTCTCCCGCGCGCGGAGCATTCTCCGCGTTCTGCCCGAAGAAGAGGCGTAAAAGCGATTGACATATCGCCGCTTACAGAGTAAAATGAAATAGACGACATAGGGGAGTAGTCGACTTTCTGAGCGATACCGTCCACATCTTGCGGCTTCTGCCGCGGGCGCTATCTGAAATGACGAGACTTATGCGCAAATCGGCGTTTTTCCGCCGCTTTGCGCATAAGTTTTTTTATAGAGCCGTATCTTGCCCGTAAACTGCGGGATCGTGCGCGTTCAGGAAGGCGCGCGTTCGGAAGGAGATTGATCGTGAGTATTTGGGAAGTCCTCCTCATCGGGGCGGCGCTCGCCATGGACGCCGTCGCCGTGAGCATGACGAACGGCATGACGGAGCCGCGTATGCGCCCTGTAAAGGCGGTTGCGATCGCGCTGATGTTCGCCTTGTTTCAGTTTGTCATGCCCGTGATCGGCTATTACTGCGGGTATGCGTTCGCGTCCGTCGTCGAACGCATCGCGCCGTGGCTCTCGTTCGTTCTGCTCGCGTTCATCGGCGGGAAAATGATCGTGGACTGTATTTTGGAGATGCGCGAACGCAAAAAGGCGGGTCAGGCGGAACTCCCGCGCGAAGAACGCCCGCTCGGCGCGGGAAAACTTCTGGTGCAGGGCGTGGCGACCAGCCTCGACGCGCTCGCCGTGGGCGTAACGCTGCTTGCGACGGAAACGCAGTCCTCCCTTCCCTTCCACGCCGCGGCATGCGCCGCCGTCATCGGCGCGGTCACGTTCATTCTTGCGTTTGCCGCCGTGTATGTGGGCAAAAAGGTGGGGAACAGATTTGCCGGTTCCGCAGGGATCGCCGGCGGGATCGTGCTCATCGTCATCGGCTTGAAGATCCTGCTCGAAGGCGTGCTTTGAAAATTTTCTTGACTATCTTGACTTTCCGTATGAGGACTGATATAATATACATAACAGAAGAGGGACCGCTTATACGGGAGAGAAAGATATGGCAAAGCAGATAAAACACTACGATTTTACGCGCAAGCCGCTCAAAGCGAGCGGGTTCTGGATGTGGATCGCGCGGCAGTTTGCGATCAAACCCCGCCTGAAAGGGCGCAAAGTCACCGTAAAAAAGATCAATATGACGGGCATCGAGCCGCCGTACTTTCTGTGTGTCACGCACGCGAGCATGCTCGACTTCCCTGCAATGTACACGGCGGTCGCGCCGCACAATGCGAACAACGTCGTCGCCATCGACGCGATCCGCGACGTCGGGGACTGGATCATGCGCAAGCTTGGCTGTATCTGCAAGCGGAAGTTCGTAAAAGACCTCAACCTCATCCGCAATATGCGCTATTGCGTGGACAAGTACAAATCCATCGTCTGCATCTATCCCGAGGCGCGCTACACGCTGGACGGAACGACGGGATTTCTGCCCGATTCTCTCGGGAAGATGAGCAAACTCTTAAAAGTGCCCGCCGTCGTGCTGCGCCTGTACGGCACGTTCGTTGCCGCGCCGCAGTGGAACAAAGACGAGCAGTATCTGCCCATTATGTGCGAGTTGGAGTGCGTCGCGACCGCCGAAGAGGTGAAAAAATTGAGCGCCGATGAGCTGAACGCACGCATTCACCGCGCCATGCAGCGCGACGACTACGCCTATCAGCGCGAGCAGGGCATCGAGCTGAAAAATCCCCGCCGCGCAAACGGATTGCACAATATCCTGTACCAATGCCCGCACTGCGGCACGGAGTTCAAAATGGAGTCCTCAGGCACGCGCCTTTGGTGTACCGCGTGCGGCAAGGGCTGGCAGATGACGGAGCTTTCCGAGCTCGTCGCCGAAGAGGGGGAGACGGAGTTTTCGCATATTCCCGACTGGATGGCGTGGGAGCGGCAGAACGTCCGCGCGGAGGTGCGTTCGGGCAGCTACCGCTTCGAGGACGACGTCACCGTACATACCCTCCCCAATGCGAAGCGGTTTTACGATCAGGGCATGGGCAAACTCATTCAGACGCCCGAGGGAACGAGGCTCATCTGTACGGCGTACGGGGAGCCGCGCGAGCTTTTCTGGGCGGGGACGGAGCTGGAAAGCGTTCACGTCGAGTACGACTATCCCTACCGCAAAGATAAATACAAGAAGAACATTTTCGGGGACTGTGTGGATATTTCCACGCCCGACGACAGCTATTGGCTGCACCCCGTCTCCGACCGCGATCAGCTCACGAAGATCTCTCTTGCCACCGAGGAAATATACCTTCTCGCAAAGGAGAAAGTGAAGGAGCGCGGTAAGGAAACCGCGGCGGAGACCGAACTCAGGCGGCAGGAGGAGAACAGGGTCTGACCTGTTCCGAAAAACAGAAAACGCGGCGCGCGGGCAGTTGCCCGCGCGCTTGACTTTCTGTGGGAAACATGGTAGGCTATATTGCGAAAGAACCAATCGAATTGTGGAGAAAACGCGTGAAACATCTGTTTTCCTGTATCCGGCCGTATCGGGCGGAGGCGATCCTGTCGCCCCTTTTCAAACTGCTCGAAGCGTGTATGGAGCTTCTCGTTCCGCTCGTCGTGGCGGACATCGTGGACGCGGGCATCGCGTCGGGCGACGTGACGTATATCGTCACGCGGTGTCTTATCCTCGTTGCATTCGGCGTGGCGGGGCTTGCCTTTGCGCTCACGGCGCAGTTTTTCGCGGCAAAGGCGGCGGTGGGGGCGAGCGCCCAGCTCAGAAGCCGTCTCTTCGATAAGCTGCAAACCTTTTCCTATACGCAGATCGACGAGACGGGCACGGCGACGATGATCGCCCGCATGACGAGCGACGTCAATCAGGTACAGGCGGGCGTGAACATGGCGCTCCGCCTGCTCCTGCGTTCGCCCATCGTCGTGTTCGGCGCGACGGTCATGGCGTTCATCGTCGATTGGAAGGTCGCGCTTGTATTCGTCGCCGTTCTGCCTCTTCTGACCGCGGCGATCGTCGCCGTCATGGCGGCGTGTATTCCGCTCTATAAGCGGGTGCAGGGTCACGCGGACGGCGTGTATTTGCAGACGCGGGAAAATCTTGCGGGCGCGCGCGTGGTGCGGGCGTTCTGCAAGGAGGCGGATGAAGTGGAGGAATTCGGCGAACGAAACAAAAAGCTCAGCCGCGAACAGGAGAAGGTGGGGCGCATCGCCGCGATCACCAATCCGCTCACCTTCGCGCTCGTTTCCGTCGCCGCGATCGCGCTCGTCTGGATTGGCTCGCTCCGCGTGGACGGCGGCGCGATCTTGCAGGGCGACGTCGTCGCGCTGTACAGCTATCTTTCGCTCATTCTCGTCGAGCTTGTCAAACTCGCCAATCTCATTTTCACCGTCTCCAAGGCGATCTCCTGCGAAAAGCGCATCGAACAGGTGCTGAACGCCGAGGGCGAGCCGTCCGTGCTTGCGCCGCCCGCCGAAAAGAAAGGGGACGCGGCGTTCTCCTTCGAGAACGTCTCCTTTGCCTACGCGAAGGGGGGCGCGCCCGCGCTGCATAACGTCACGTTCTCCGCCGCCCGCGGCGAAGTGGTGGGTGTTCTGGGCGGCACGGGTTCGGGCAAGACGACGCTCGTCAACCTCCTGCCCCGCTTCTATCCCGCAAGCCGCGGCGTGGTGCGCCTCGGCGGCGACGACGTGAACACGATCCCTGCCGAGGAGCTGCGCGCCCGTATCGGCGTCGTGCCGCAGAAAGCGGCGCTCTTTCGCGGGACGATCCGCTCCAACCTGCTCTGGGGCAGGGCGGACGCCACGGAAGAGGAGCTGGAACGTGCGGTGCGCATCGCGCAGGCGGCGGACGTAGTCGCAGCCAAGGGCGGGCTGGACGGCGAGATCGCGCAGGATGGGAAGAACCTCTCGGGCGGACAGCGGCAGCGGCTCACCGTCGCCCGCGCGCTCGTGAGAGACCCCGAACTGCTCATTCTCGACGACAGCTCTTCCGCGCTCGACTATGCGACGGACGCGCGCCTGCGCGCCGCGCTCAAAGAGCTTGACTGCACGGTGGTGGTCGTCTCTCAGCGCATTGCGTCCGTGCGGCACGCCGATAAGATCGTGGTGCTCGACGACGGCGGCGTGGCGGGGATCGGCACGCACGACGAACTGCTCCTCTCTTGCAGGGTGTACCGCGAGATCTTCGCATCGCAGGAAAAGGAGGCGGTATCATGACGCGCGCCTCCGCTTTTCGCGGGATTCTCCGCTGTCTCCGTCCGCAGATGCCCCTTGTGGCGATCTCCCTGCTCGCGGCGCTCGTCAGCGCGCTCGCGCAGCTCGCCGTGCCGTACTTCGTGGGGCGGGCGATCGACTGCATCGTCGGCGCGGGCAATATCGACTACGCGCATATTTACAGGCTGTTCATCGTCATCGGCGCGTGCATTGCGGCGGCTGCCGCGGCGCAGTACCTGATGAGCCTCGTCAATAACCGCATCGTCTACCGCACTCTTTCCCGCCTCCGCCAGGACGCGTTCGCAAAGCTCCAACGCCTGCCCTTTAAATACCTCGATTCGCACGCCTACGGCGAAACGGGCGGGATCGTCCTCGCCGACGCGGAACAGTTCGCCGACGGGCTTTTGCTCGGATTCACGCAGCTGTTTACGGGCGTCGTGACCATTCTGGGTGTTCTCGTCATTTTATTTCTGCTCCGCTGGGAGATCGCGCTCATCGTGCTGTTCGCAACGCCCGTCTCCCTCTTTGCGGCGCGGTTCATCTCCTCGCGCACCTACAAGACTTTCAAAAAACAGGCGGAGGTGCGCGCAGAGCAGACGGCGTTCATCGACGAAGCCATCGGAAACCTCAAAGTCGTCAAGGCGTACTCGCACGAGGACGAAAACGCCGCCTTCTTCCGCGAACAGAACGAGCAGTTCCGCCGCTGTTCGCTGCGCGCCGTGTTCTTCTCCTCCACGACCAACCCCACGACCCGCTTTATTAACTCGCTCATCTACGCGGGCGTCGCGCTCACGGGCGCGCTCCTCGTCATCTCTACGGGCGGGGCGTTCAGCGTGGGACTTCTCACGAGCTGCCTTTCCTACGTCAATCAGTATACGAAGCCGTTTAACGAGATCACCGAAGTGCTCGCCGAATTCCAGAACGCTATCGCGTGCGCGGGGCGCATCTTCACGCTGATCGGCGAGGAGGAAGAGCCGAGCGATCAGGATTTTCCCGACCTCGGACACGCGGCGGGCGAAGTCACGCTGCGGGATGTGGCGTTCTCCTATCGGGAGGATACCGAACTCATCAAGGGGCTGAACGTCTCCGTACCCGCGGGGCGGCGCATTGCCATCGTCGGTCCCACGGGTTGCGGCAAGACGACGCTCATCAACCTTCTCATGCGCTTTTACGACGTGGACGGCGGCTCCGTTTCGGTGGACGGGCAGGACGTCCGCGCCGTCACGCGCAGGTCGCTGCGCAAGAATTACGGCATGGTCTTGCAGGAGACGTGGCTCAAACGCGCCACCGTGCGCGAAAACCTGTGCATGGGCAACCCCGACTGCACGGAAGAGGAGATGCTCGACGCGGCGCGCGAGGCGCACGCGGACGGCTTTATCCGCCGCCTGCCGCAGGGGTACGATACCGTGATCGGCGCGGCGGGGAGCCTGAGCGAGGGTCAGCGGCAGCTCCTGTGCATTGCGCGGGTCATGCTCTGCCGCCCGCCCATGCTCATTCTCGACGAGGCGACGAGCAACATCGATACCCGCACCGAGCGGTTGGTGCAGGACGCCTTCGCGCGGCTGATGGAGGGGCGGACGTGCTTTATCGTCGCGCACCGTCTTTCCACGATCAGGAACGCCGACCTCATTCTCGTCATGAACGCGGGGCGCATCGTTGAACAGGGCGCGCACGAGGAACTGCTCGCAAAAAACGGCTTCTACGCCGAACTCTACCGCGCGCAGTTTTAAATCGCCGGAACGATTGCGCGGCGTACGGCAGAAATGCCGTACGCCGCGCTTTTTATGTTTTATTGATTTTTGTCCGGAAGCTCGTCGCAGCTTACGCCGAAGCAATCGGCGAGCAGAAGAATATACGGCGCCCGCGGTTCGTTGACGCCGCGTTCCCAATAGTCGATCGCCTTCTGACTGACCCGGATCGCTTTTCCCAGCGCGCCTGCGATATGCCGCGCTCCGCGCGCAGTTTCCGAATGTTTTTTCCGATTTTCATGCCTTTATTGTAGAAGAAAACTTCTTATATAATACGGTAGGAAAACGTTTTTCCCGTTCGCCACGGAAGGAGCGGGGGAGAGGAAATAAATGCCCGCCGCGCCCGCCGTATCAAACGGCGGGCGCGGCGGCGTTTTGTATCATAATCGTCCGTGCAAAAGGGGCGTACTTTGCGCATACGGGGCGGACAAGGTGCATAGGATAGACTGTCGGCGTGCGTCGGCGGGAGGTTTTTTCTATGCGTAAAATCGTTTGTCTGGGACTCTGCGCCGCTGTGGCGGCGGGCGCGCTTCCCTTTGCGGCATGCGCTCCGCAAGCGGAGCGCAGCGCCTATATCATTCAGGCGGAGTATTTCCCCGAAGAGCGCCTCTTGGAGGCGACCATGACGGCTGAGATCGTCAACACGAGCGAGACGGCGTGGGAGACGCTCAAATTTCAGCTCTGGCCCAACGCCTACCGCGAGGGGGCGAAGTATGCGCCCGTATCGTCGCTGTATGCGCCTGCCGCCTATTACGACGGCACGAGCTACGGCGGCATCGATGTGTTGTCCGTGGAGGGCGCGCAGAGTTTCCGCGTGGCGGGAGAGGACGAGAACATTCTCGAAGCCGAGCTTTCAGACGCGCTCTATCCCGACGAGCGCGTCACGCTCACGTTCGGGTTCACCGTCTCGCTCGCCAAGATCAATCACCGTCTCGGCGCGGGGGAACACGCCGTCAATCTTGCCAACTTCTATCCCGTGCTCTGTCATTGGGAGAACGGCTTCTGCGAGCACGTCTATTCCTCCAACGGCGATCCCTTCGTGAGCGATTGCGCCGACTACGACGTCACGCTCACCGTGCCGGAGAGTTACGTCATCGCGCACACGGGGACGTGCGACCGCACGCTGCAAGGCGGAAAGGCTGCCCACCATGTCAGCGCGGAGAACGTGCGCGACGTCGCCTTCGTGCTCAGCGAGGAGTTCCGCCTTGCCGAAACGTCGGTGGGGGAGATCCCCGTATCCTATTATTATCTGAACGACGGGAACGCGGAGGAGACGCTCGCCTGCGCGGCGGAGAGCCTTGCCTACTACGGCGAAACGTTCGGCGCATACGCCTACGGCAGCTATACCGTCGTTCAGACGGATTTCCCCTACGGCGGCATGGAGTATCCCATGCTCTCGATGATCGCCGCCGATCTCCGCGCGGAGGAGGTCCCCGTCGTCGTCGCGCACGAGACGGCGCACCAATGGTGGTACGCCTCGGTGGGGAGCGATCAGTTCGGGAACGCATGGCAGGACGAAGGGCTTGCGGAGTTCTCCACCGCGCTCTTTCTGGACGCGCACCCCGCGTACGGCGTGAGCTACGAGGACTGCGTTACGGCGTCCGAACAGTCTTACCGCGCGTATTTTTCGGTCAATTCGCAGCTCACGGGGGAGCAGAATACCGCCATGCAGCGCCCGCTTACGGAGTTTTCGGGCGAGTACGAGTACCGCAATATCGCGTACGATAAGGGCGTGATCCTGTTCGACCGCCTGCGCGATACGCTGGGCGATCAGAAGTTCTTCGCCGCGCTCCGCGCCTATGCCAAGGAAAACGGCGGAAAGATCGCCTCGCCTGCGGAGCTGGTGTCCTGTTTTGCGGCGCGCGGCGCGCACGCGGAGGGCATCTTCGACAGCTTCCTGCAAGGGACCTGCGTCATCTGAAAAAAAGAAATTTTTTTGGGAAAAACAGTTGCCAAACGGCGGGGGAACGGATATAATAACAGTAGACCGATATGGTCGGAGGAGCAATCATGGACGCTGCGCCAAACAACCGATGTTTTGCGAACATGAATGTCACCCGTGTGATCTGATCTTTACGCGCATCCCCGCATAGGGCGAAAGCGGACAGACGCACGGTGATTTTTCCCGTGCGTTTTTTCATGCCCGCGTCTTGGCGCAAGGTATTGAAAACCGCGCAAAGAGCCAACTTGCGAAGAGAGGATGTGCCTATGCTGAAATTTTTTAAGACGCAGGAAGATAAGAAACTCGAACGCCTGCAAGCGTTTGAAGAGGGCTGCTGGGTCGATCTCGTCAACCCGACGGACGACGAGGTGGAGGACGTCTGCGCGCTCACGGGCGTGCCGGAAGAGATGCTCAAAGCCGCGCTCGACGAAGAGGAGACGGCGCGCGCCGAGCGTGACGAGGACGCCTTTCTCTGCTTGCTGGATACGCCGACCATCACCGATACGGACGAGGGCGATACCTACGAGACCATTCCTCTCGCGCTCATCTACAACAGCAGATGCCTTGTCACCGTCTCCCTGCGCGGCAATCCCGTTCTCGGCGATTTTATCAGCCGACGCGTCACGGTGAACACCTCCGCGCCCGTCCATTTTATCCTGACGTTCATGATGGGTAACGCCAAGCGTTTCCTCTCCAACCTGCGTCAGCTCGATAAAAAGTCTCTGCGCGTGCAAGCGGAACTGCACCGTTCCATGAAGAACAAGGAGCTGATCCAGCTTTTGGAGATCGAAAATTCGCTTGTTTACTTCTCCACGTCGCTCAGCTCCAATATCAACGTATATAACAAGCTCGAACGTATGCCCACCATTGCGGCGAACGAGGACTATAAGGATCTGTTCGACGATGTCGTCATCGAGACCCGTCAGGCAATGGAAATGTGTAATATTTACCGCGACATTCTCTCGGGTACGATGGACGCATACGCTTCCGTCATCTCGAACAATGTGAACATCGTCATGAAACTGCTGACGGTCGTCACGCTCATCATTTCGGTGCCCACGCTCATCGCGAGCTTGTGGGGCATGAACGTTCCCGTTCCCTTTGAACAGCTTTCGTGGGGGTTCTGGCTCGTCATTGCGATCAGTATCGTCATCACGACGGTCGTTTCCTATTTTATCATCCGTTCGAGCAACTCCATCCGCATCAAGACGCCCCGTCAGTTTAGGCGGCGGAAGAGCCGCAGCGGGCACGACGGGCGGGAAGAAAATTAAAAGGCGGCAAATCCGATGCCTGTGTTACAGTATGTCTGCCCCGCGTGCGGCAGAAAATTTGAAGAACTCGTGAAAAAATTTGACGACTCCGTCGTCTGCCCCGTATGCGGGGCGGAGGCTGCGCGCGAGTGGTCGGGCGAAATGTTCTCCGCTACGGGAAAATCCGTCAAAAAATGCACGGGCAACTGCAAGACATGCGGCGGATGCAAGTAAAAAACGGAAAAATCTCGGGGATCTTCCCGAGATTTTTTGAATCTATGCGGAAAACTGCTTTTCGCGCTGCGGGCAGGTTTACGGACCGATTCCGTTGCGCATACTATATATAGTATAGAAAAAAGGCGTCCCGCACAAGGAAAAAAATTCCGAAAAAAGTCGGAAAAAATCTCGAAAAATGCTTGACGAATTCTTTTATCCGTGCTAATATATGTAGGCTGTCTCGCAAGACAGCTTGCTTTTTCCCCTGAAAAAGCCCCTGCTGCCGCAGGGAAGCCGCAGATTGACAACTGTATAGCAAGAAAGAAAAGTACGTAAGGCAAAGAGAAATTCTAAAAGCATGCACGAGAGT
>CALVMN010000014.1:0-38313 GCA_944346365.1 Candidatus Gallimonas merdigallinarum | reverse complement strand
ATGAGCCCGGTGCAATACCGAACTCATTACCAAACTATTTAATTAAATTTTTGTCCAAACTTTGGGGTTCACTTCAGAACTGCCGGCGGGCTTTTCTTTTCGGTTGTTACTTCAAAATCCGTGTTGCCGTTACAGCCAATGCCCCGGGGCCGATATGGCAGGAGACGGAGAGCGAAAGGGGATCGACGTACGTAAGCGGGATGTCCGGAAACGTCGCTTTCAGCTCTTTTTTGAAGTTCTGCGCCTCTTCGTCGTTGTTGGTGTGCGCAACGGAGATGGTCATTTCTCCCGCGTCGAGGTAAGATTTGAACCGCGTTGTCAGATCGTGACGGATGGCGTTGATCATTTCCGTTTTTGCCTGTCTCAGGGAATGCACTTTTTTGAAGGCGTCCAGCTTTTCACCCTGAATCTGCAAAACAGGCTTGATTTTCAGAATTGTACCGATCAGAGCCGCTGCAGGGGTGAGTCTGCCGCCCTTTTTCAGGTATTTGAGCGTATCGAGGGAGATATAGATGCTGCTGTCAAATTTGGTCGCTTCCAGATATTCCCTGATCTCCGCCGCGCTCTTTCCCTGCTGTGCGAGTCTGAGCGCGTCCAGAATGCTCTGTTTCTGCGTTACGGAAATGCGCTGGTTGTCCACGACCTGCACGCGCCCGTTGTAATCTTTTGCAAGATTCTGCGCGGTGCGGCACGTCTCCGAAAGTCCGCTCGACATGGGGATATGCACAATGTCGCTTCCGTCCGCCAGCAGCTCGTCCCAAAGCTCGGCAACGCTTGCCGCCGAGGGCTGGGAGGTGGAGACCGTCGCGTCGCCCTGCAAGTGTTCGTAGAATTGTTCCTGCGTGAGGTTGATGTCCTCGTAGTACTCTTCACCGTTGATCAGAAAGGGCATCGGCACGACGAAGATTCCCAGTTCTTTCGCCTCTGCCTGTGTGATGCCGCTGTTCGAGTCGGTGACGATTTTAATGTTCGCCATTATCCTCTCCAAATATTTTATTTCATTTTTTGAACTATTCTCATTATAGCCTGCGCGGAGATAAAAGTCAAGGGAAAAACGAAAGATTTTCCCTGAAAAAACACGCGGCGCACATTGACAAGAAAAAAGAGTGATAGTATAATATGCATTGAGATTTTCCAAGGAGAACGAATGCAATGTACGAGATCCTCAAAAAAGCTGCGCTCAATCCTACCGTGATGCGGATGGACATCAAGGCGCCGCTCATTGCAAAGAAGGCGCTTGCGGGGCAGTTCGTCATTGTGCGCGCCGATGAACGCGGCGAGCGGATCCCGCTCACGGTCGCGGGGTGCGACGCGCAGACGGGAGCGGTCACGATCATCTTCCAGATCGTCGGCGGAGCGACGATGACGCTCGCCTCTCTTCCCGAGGGCGGGTATGTGGCGGATTTTGTCGGTCCGCTCGGAACGCCCACCCATCTGGACGGACTGAAAAAGGTCGCCGTCGTGGGCGGCGGCGTCGGGTGCGCCATTGCGCTGCCCGTTGCGCGCGCTCTGCACGAGCGCGGCTGCGAGGTCACTTCCATCGTCGGATTCCGCAATCAGGATCTCGTGATCCTGGAAGATGAATTCAAGGCGATCAGCGACCGCTTCTTTATGATGACGGACGACGGATCTTACGGTGAAAAGGGCAACGTGTGCGTGCCTTTGAACCGCCTTTTGGAGAGCGGCGAGACGTTCGACGAAGTGATCACGATCGGACCGCTCATCATGATGAAGTTCGTCGCCGCAGCGACCAAGCCCTACGGCATCAGGACGGTTGCGAGCATGAATCCCATCATGATCGACGGCACAGGAATGTGCGGCTGCTGCCGTGTGACGGTGGGCGGCGAGATGAAGTTTGCCTGCGTGGACGGACCCGACTTCGACGCGCACCTCATCGACTTCGACGAAGCGATGAAGCGCTCGCGCACCTATTCGGAGTTTGAGGCGAAGGCGAGAGAAAAGCACTGCAATCTTTTTAAAAAGACGGTCGTCTGAGTGCGGCGGGCGGCGATTGCACTGTTTTCCGTCCGTGAACGGTTTCATCCAATGAAAAAGGAGTAGTATTATGCCGAAATTCAATATGGATCCCCAAAAGCACCCGATGCCTTCTCAGGATCCGCTTGTCAGAAATAAAAATTTCAAAGAAGTCGCGCTCGGTTACGACGAATCGACCGCAATCGAAGAGGCGAAACGCTGCATCGGCTGCAAGCACAAGCCCTGCGTTTCGGGCTGTCCCGTCGCGGTCGATATTCCCGCGTTCATCGCGCTCGTTGCGGAAGGGAAGTTTGAAGAGGCGTACGAAGTCATTCAGCGCACGTCCTCGCTGCCCGCTGTCTGCGGGCGCGTCTGCCCGCAGGAGACGCAGTGCGAGGGAAAATGCACGCGCGGCATCAAGGGCGAACCCGTTGGGATCGGGCGTTTGGAACGCTTCGTCGCCGATTGGCACATGGCGCATTCGGAAGCCGCGCCCACCTGCCCGATGCGCAACGGGCATAAAGTCGCCGTGGTCGGGTCTGGTCCCGCAGGGCTGACCTGCGCGGGCGACCTCGCCAAGATGGGGTACGACGTCACCGTGTTCGAGGCGCTCCACATGGCGGGCGGCGTGCTCGTATACGGCATTCCCGAATTCCGTCTCCCGAAGGAGATCGTGCGCAGGGAGGTCGAGGGTCTCAAACACATCGGCGTCAAAATCGAGACGAACTCCGTCATCGGGCGCGTTCTGACCATTGACGAGCTGAAAAACGAATATGGTTTCGAGGCGGTGTTCCTCGGAACGGGCGCGGGGCTTCCCAAATTCATGGGCATCAAGGGCGAGGGCGCGCGCGGCGTGTTCTCTGCAAACGAATACCTGACCCGCACCAATCTGATGAAGGCATACGAATCGGACAGCGAAACGCCCATCATGCACGCAAAAAAAATCGCCGTCGTGGGCGGCGGCAACGTCGCCATGGACGCGGCGCGCTGTGCAAAGCGGCTCGGCGCGGACACCGTGTATATCGTCTATCGCCGTTCGGAAGCGGAACTTCCCGCCCGCCGCGAGGAAGTCGAGCACGCCAAGGAAGAGGAGATCGTCTTTAAACTGCTCACCAATCCCGTGGAGATCCTGACGGACGCGGACGACAACGTGGTGGGGTTGAAGTGCATTCAGATGACGCTGGGCGAACCGGACGCCTCCGGACGCCGCCGTCCCGTCGAGGTGGAAGGGAGCGAGTTCGTCATGGATGTGGACTGCGTGATCATGGCGCTCGGCACCTCGCCCAATCCTCTGCTTAAACAGACGACGGTCGGGCTGGAAACGCAGCGCCGCGGCGAGATCGTCGCCGACGAGAACGGCAAGACTTCACTGGAAGGCGTCTACGCGGGCGGCGACGCCGTCACGGGCGCGGCGACCGTCATTCTCGCGATGGGCGCGGGAAAGACGGCGGCAAAAGCCATCGACGAATATATCCGCAGCAAATAAAAAGAGGGCGGCGCGCAGACTTGCGCGCCGCTTTTCGCTTGACTTTTTCGTGTTTTTTCACTATTATTTTCCGGTATGGAACGGAAGAAATACGAGACCTGTCTCAACGTGCTGAAAGAGGAACTTATCCCCGCCATGGGCTGTACGGAACCCGTTGCGGTCGCGTATGCCGCCGCGTTGGCGCGCGATGCGCTCGGCGCGATACCCGAGCGTGCGGAGGTTGCGGTCAGCGGCAATATTTTGAAGAACGTGAAGAGCGTCGTCGTCCCCAATACGGGCGGACTGCGCGGCGTGGCTGTCGCCGTGGCGGCGGGGATCGTCGCGGGCGACGCGTCGAAGGGGCTGGAAGCGCTCTCCGCGATCACCGCGGAGGAGATCGGCCGCATTGCGCCCTATATGCAAGGTACGCCTATCGCGGTGAAGGAGTCGGATTCCGGGTGCGTGTTCGATATCGGCGTGCGCGTCTTTTGCGGCGCGGACGAGGCGTTCGTCCGCATTGCGGAACGGCATACCAACGTTGTGCGCGTCGAGAAAAACGGCGAAGTCCTGCGCAGCGGCGGGAGCGGAGCGACGGGCGGGGAGGCGCCCAAAGCGGATTTTTCCGTTAAGGATATTGTGGAGTTTGCCGATACTGTCGCGCTTTCTGACGTGGAGGAGACGCTCGGGCGGCAGATCTCTTGCAACAGCGCGATCTGCGAAGAGGGGCTGAAAACCGATTACGGCGCGCGCGTGGGAAAAATTCTGCTCTCGGCGTTCGGAAACGACGTCCACAACCGCGCGAAGGCGACCGCCGCGGCGGGATCGGACGCCCGCATGAACGGCTGCGAGCTGCCCGTCGTCATCGTCTCGGGGAGCGGTAATCAGGGCATTACCGCCTCCGTTCCCGTCATCGTCTATGCAAAGGAGCTGGGCGTTCCGCACGAAAAACTGCTGCGCGCGCTCGTCGTGTCCAATCTCGTCACCGTGCATTTGAAGCGGGGGATCGGCTGTCTTTCCGCCTATTGCGGCGCGGTCAGCGCGGGCTGCGGCGCGGGCGCGGGGGTGTGCTATCTGCACGGCGGCAATTATGAGGAGATCGCGCATACCATCGTCAACGCGCTCGCGATCGAGTCGGGCGTCATCTGCGACGGCGCGAAATCGAGCTGCGCGGCAAAGGTCGCATCCGCTGTGGAGGCGGGGCTGGTCGGCATGGAGATGTACCGCCGCGGGAGCGAGTTCATCGGGGGAGACGGCATCGTGGAAAAGGGCGTGGAAAACACCATCCGCGCCGTGGGCGATCTTGCCCGCAACGGAATGCGCGAAACGGACGAGGAAATCATCCGTCTGATGATCCGTCAGCTTGCATAAATTTATATCGACTGCTTTGAAAGCCCGCTGAAATTCGGCGGGCTTTTTCGGAAAGTCTGTCCGCTTTGCCGCATACAATATCTGCATGAAGAAACTATCGGGAAAACGGCGCGTCGTGCTTGCGTTCTGCGCGGTCGCGGCGGCGCTTGCCGTCACGGTCGGAATGTGCGCCTACGCGCTGGCGCAGACGGCGGCGGGAATGCAGAAAATGACGATCGTCATCGACGCGGGTCACGGCGGGATCGACGGCGGCGTGGTGGGGCGCAGGACGGGGACGAAGGAGAGCGACATCAACCTTTCCGTTTCCCGTCTGTTGCAGGCGGAATTTGAAGAGGCGGGGTTTCTGGTGGTGCAGACGCGTCCCACGGAGGCGGGGCTGTACGGCACGGCGACGAAGGGATACAAAAAGCGCGATATGCAAAGGCGCGCCGAGATCATTGCGGAGAATGCGCCCGCCGCGGTCATCTCCGTGCATCAGAATTTTTTCCCCGTCGCCTCCCGCCGCGGCGCGCAGGTATTTTTCCGCGAATCCAACGAGCTTTCGCACACACTTGCGTGTTCCATTCAGACGGCGCTCAACGAAATGCCCGAATGCGTCGTGAAGAGCGAACCGCTCAAAGGGGATTACTATGTGCTTAACTGCAACGACTATCCGTCCGTCATCGTGGAATGCGGATTTCTCTCCAACGCGGCGGACGAGGCGCTGCTCGTGACGGACGCCTATCAGAAACGCCTTGCGGAGGTCGTCTGCCAGGGGACGATCGCCTTTCTTGCGGCGGGAACGACAACGGAATAACGCGGGAAAAATGACGCGCGGCTGCGGTGTGCCGCGCATTTTTATTTGACATTTCACAATGTAAATGATATACTCGGGTTATGAATCAGTACGCACATTTCAAAACGTACGATATGCGTTATTCGGACTTCGATTACAAGGACGAACTCCGCGCTTCCTCGCTTCTCGGCGTGGTGCAGGAATCCGCTTGCCTGAGCGCGGACGAGCTCGGATTCGGGTATGAAGACCTGAAACCCAGGAACTACGGGTTTATCGTCGTCAATACCTATTGCGAACTGCGCCGCCCTGTGTTGCTTGGCGAGTCGCTGACGGTGGAAACGTGGCCTCTTACGCCCCGTCACATCTTTTTTGAGCGCGATTACCGCGTGCGCGTCGGGGACGAGGAGGTCGCGGCGGCGGCTTCGCGCTGGTGCCTTGTCGATTTGAACACGTTCGCGCTGCTCCGTCCGGAGAAAATGGGCGAGGCGCACGAAAAGTGCCCGTACCGCGACGAGAAAGCCGCAGTGCCGCAGAGCTGGAAAATTCCGCAAATGAAGAACGGGCGGGAAATGTACCGCATGACGGTCGCAAACAGCCACTGCGATCACTATTTCCACGCCAACAACGCCCGCTACGCCGATTTTTATTTCGACTGCTTTACGATGGACGAGCTGTCGCGGAAAAAGGTGACGGCGTTTCAGATCACGTACGAAAAGCAGGCGAAAGAGGGAAGCGAGCTTACCTTTTGGCGCGAGGACGCCGAGGACGGGGCGCTCTGCGAGATCCGCTGCGGAGAGGACGTTTTGTCGCAGTTCCGCGTCTGGTTTGAAGCCTGAACGCGCGCGGACTTTTCGGGGTTTGCAATTCGGGGGATACTCATGGAAAAAGCGATCGTCGCAAACTATGTGCGGCTTTTAAAAAAATTATTTGTGATATTCAGTTGCGTCATGATCCCTGCGATCATGGTCTGCCTTATCTTCGCGTTCGGCGGGTCGATCGCGTTCTGCATCATCGCGCCCGTCCTTATCGTCTCCTATCTGATTGTATACGGGGTTTATGCGCTCCATATCTCCATGGGATTGGTCATCGGATACGAAGTGACCGACCTCGTCGTGCATATCAAAACGAAGCGCAAAACGTTTACCTACGATGCGAAAATGGGTTGCGTGGCGATGAAGGTGAAGAACGGAAAATTCGTCGGGACGTTCCGCACGCAGGATTCGGAAGATAAGTTCGTTTTCCTCCGCCGCGTTCCCTTTACGAAGCGCTATGAAGTCGCGTTCACCGAGGACGATATGCGCCGCATCTTTCCCGCGTTCGGGGACGAAGCGGAGGATTGACCCGCCGCACTATTTTGCAATGCGCATAATCGTTTAAATATACAGGAAATATTGTATAAAATCCGAATGATATACAATATTCCGTATAAATATGCAAAAATTATAAAAAATTTTTTATAAAAACGGGTGCAAACGCTTGACGAATGCGCCCGCTCTTTATATAATAGCAAATGAAAAATTTGAGCGAGGAAATCGTTATGGAAAAAAAGATCAAAAAAGTGGTTCTTGCATATTCGGGCGGGCTGGATACTTCCATTATTATCCCGTGGCTGAAAGAGAATTACGATAACTGCGAAGTCATCGCCGTTTCGGGCGACGTCGGGCAGGGAACGGAGCTTGACGGGTTGGAGGAGAAGGCAAAAAAGACGGGCGCTTCCAAGCTGTACGTGCTCGATCTGAAAAAGGAATTCGTTGAGGATTACATCTTCCCGACCATGCAGGCGGGTGCGGTGTATGAAGATAAATATCTGCTCGGCACGTCGTTTGCGCGCCCCGTGATCGCAAAGGCGATCGTCGATATCGCCAAGAAAGAGGGCGCGGACGCGATCTGCCACGGCTGCACGGGCAAGGGGAACGATCAGGTGCGTATCGAGCTGACCATCAAGGCGTTCGCACCCGAAATGACCATCATCGCCCCGTGGCGCATCTGGAACATCAAGAGCCGCGAAGAGGAGATCGAGTACGCGGAGGCGCATGACATTCCTCTGAAAATCAACCGCGAGACCAACTATTCCAAGGATAAAAACCTGTGGCACCTTTCGCACGAGGGGCTTGACCTCGAAGATCCCGCGAACGAGCCGCAGTACGAGAAAGAGGGCTTCCTCGAAATGGGCGTATCACCCATGCAGGCGCCCGATAAGCCCACCTATGTGACCATCCATTTTGAAAAGGGTATTCCCACCGCGATCGACGGTAAGAAGATGGGCGCGGTCAAGATTGTCGAAACGCTGAATAAAATCGGCGGCGAAAACGGCGTCGGGCTTGCCGATCTCGTGGAGAACCGTCTCGTCGGCATGAAGTCGCGCGGCGTGTACGAGACGCCCGGCGGCACTATTCTCTACGAGGCGCACCGCCTGTTGGAGACCGTCTGCCTCGACAAGGCGACGATGCACTATAAGCAGCTCGTTGCCGTCAAGTTCGGCGAAATGGTGTACGACGGACAGTGGTTCACCCCGCTCCGCGAGGCGCTCTCCGCGTTTGTTTCCAAAACGCAGGAAACGGTCACAGGCGACGTAAAGCTCCGCATCTACAAGGGCAACGTGACGAACGCGGGAATCACCTCTCCTTATTCGCTGTACAGCGAGGACATCGCCACCTTCTCCGACGACGGCGGCGCATATTCGCAGAAGGATTCCGAGGGATTCATCAACCTGTTCGGGCTTCCCATCAAGGTGAAAGCTCTGCTCGACCAGAAAAAACTCAAATAAGCGATATGTTCAAAATATTTATCGACGGGAGTGCGGGGACCACAGGTCTCCGCATTCGTGAAATGCTGGAAAGACGGACGGATGTTTCGCTGATCGCGCTTCCCGAATCGCTCCGCAAGGACGCGGACGCCAGAAAGGAGGCGATCAACGCTTCCGACGTGACCTTCCTCTGCTTGCCGGACGACGCGGCGCGCGAGGCGGTCACGCTCGTGGAAAATCCGCATACGGTCGTCGTCGACGCATCCACCGCGCACCGCACGGCGGAAGGGTGGGCTTACGGTTTTCCCGAACTTTCCGCGGAGCACCGCGCGGCGATCGCGCGCGGCAAGCGCATTGCAAATCCCGGGTGCTACGCTTCAGGATTTATCGCGCTCGTCTATCCGCTCGTCAAAGCGGGCGTCGTTGCGCCCGATTACCCCTTTGTGTGCCACGCCGTCAGCGGCTACTCGGGCGCGGGCAAAAAGGGGATCGCGGAATATGAGGCGGAAAACCGTTCTCCGCTTCTGGATACGCCGCGCCTGTACGCGCTCACGCTCTCGCACAAGCATCTGCCTGAAATGCGCGCTGTATGCGGACTTACGCGCACGCCCGTGTTTAATCCGTATATCTGCGACTACGAATGCGGCATGACGGTGAACGTTCCGCTCTTTTCTGATCTTCTGAATAAGCGGATGGGGGCGGCGGACGTGAAAAAGCTGCTTGCGGAACACTACGCAGGCAGCGCGTTCCTCTCCGTGGGCGAGGAGGAGAGCGGCTATATTTCGGCGAATACACTCAACCACACTAACCGGATGCAGCTGCTCGTGAACGGCAACGAAGAGCGTATCCTGCTCACCGCGCGCTTTGATAATCTCGGAAAAGGCGCATCCGGCGCGGCAATTCAGAACATGAATGTTGCGCTCGGGCTTGACGAAAGCATTTCTTTGTGATATAATTGTAAGGATAACATGATGATAACAAAAATCGGGGGCGGTGTATGTGCGCCCAAGGGATTCCGCGCCAACGGTGTGCATTGCGGGATCCGTAAAAATAAAATCAAAAAAGATCTTGCGCTCATTGTCTCGGACGTGCGCTGCGCGACGGCGTGCGTCTATACGACTAACCTCGTAAAGGGCGCGCCCATTCTCGTGACGAAAAAGAATGTGGCGGACGGCTATGCGCAGGCGGTCATCGTCAACAGCGGCAACGCGAACACCTGCAACGCGAACGGCGTTGAGATCGCGGAGGAAATGTGCGCGCTCGTCGAGCGGCACACGGGCGTTGCGGCGGGGGACGTCGTCGTGGCGTCCACGGGCGTGATCGGGCAGCAGCTCTCCATCGAGCCGATCGCGAACGGAATGCAGGAACTCGTCGCGGGACTCGGCGACAACAGCTCCGCCGCGGCGGAAGCCATCATGACGACGGACACCGTCAAAAAAGAGATCGCCTATTCCTTTGAGATCGGCGGCGTTCCCTGCAGGATCGGCGCGATCTGCAAGGGCGTGGGAATGATCTGCCCGAATATGGCGACGATGCTCATGTTTATCTCGACGGACGCGGCTGTCTCTCCCGCGATGCTGCAAAAGGCGCTCTCCGCGGATGTAAAGGACTCGCTGAATATGCTCAGCGTGGACAGAGATACCTCGACCAACGACACGCTCTGCATTATGGCGAGCGGACTTGCGGGAAACAAAGAGATCGTTTCGTCGGGCGCGGACTATACAAAGTTCTGCAAGGCGCTGCACATGGTCACTTCCGCAATGTGCAGAGAGCTTGCGGCGGACGGCGAGGGGGCGACCAAACTTGTCGAGTGCCGTGTACACGGCGCGAAGAGCAAGAAGTGCGCGCGCATCGCTGCGAAATCGGTCATCAATTCTAACCTCGTCAAGGCGGCGATGTTCGGGTCGGACGCAAATTGGGGGCGCGTTCTGTGTGCGCTCGGCTATGCGGGAACCGATCTCGACGTCAATAAGATCGACGTGCGGTTCACGTCGGCGGCGGGCGAAGTGTTCGTCTGCGAAAACGGGAGCGGCGTTCCCTTCTCCGAAGAGGAGGCAAAGCGCGTGCTGTCGCAGAAAGAGGTTGTCATTGACGTCGATCTGAAAGACGGCGCATATTCTGCAACTGCGTGGGGATGTGACCTCACGTACGACTACGTAAAAATCAACGGAGATTACAGAACGTGATAGGAAAAGAGGCGCAGGCGGAATTCCTTCTGGAAGCGATGCCGTACATCGAAAAATACCAGAATAAAATTCTCGTCGTCAAGTACGGCGGGAACGCCATGACGGACGACGCGCTGAAAAAGCTCGTCATGCGGGATATGACGCTGTTGCAGTTCGTCGGGATCAAGGTCGTTCTCGTCCACGGCGGCGGACCGGAAATTTCCCAGACGTTGAAGCGCATGGGGATCGAGTCCCGTTTCGTCGGCGGACTTCGCTACACCGACGCCGAGACGGCGGAAGTCGTCCGCATGGTGCTTGCGGGAAAGGTCAATAAAGAACTCGTGCATATGCTCGGCTCGCTCGGTGCAAAGGCGGTCGGGCTTTCGGGCATTGACGGGAAACTCTTGCAGTGTTCCAGGGAGAGCGAAGAGCTCGGCTTTGTCGGCAAGATCGAGTACGTCAATACCGATCTCATTTTAAGCTGTCTGAACGCGGGGTATCTGCCCGTCGTCTCCACCGTCGGATACGACGACGAGGGGAATATTTATAACGTGAATGCCGATACGGCGGCTTCCGCGCTGGCGGGCGCGCTCAAAGCGGAGAGCCTCATTCTCATGACGGACGTGCGCGGACTTCTGCAAAAGGCAGGGGACGCCGATTCGCTCATCAAGAAAGTGTATGTTTCCGACGTTCCGTCGCTCATCAAAGAGGGCATTATCTCGGGCGGGATGATCCCCAAAGTGCAGTGCTGCCGCGACGCCATCCGCAACGGCGTGAACCGTGTGTTTATTACAGACGGCAGGGTCAAACATTCTATTCTATTGGAATTGCTCTCGGACGAAGGTCTGGGGACAATGTTTGTGAAGGGAGACTGATTTTTTATCAGTCCTTCTTTTACGATATCGGGGTTTTGCTATGATGGATTTTTCTCAGATACAGGCGCTTGATAAGCAGTACCACGCCGAAACATATTCCTATTTTCCCATCGCGTTCACGGGCGGAAAAAACGCCACGCTCTTCGGAACGGACGGGAAGGAATATATCGATTTCGGCGCTGGCATTGCCACGAACATTTTCGGCGTGAACGATGAGAGCTGGAAGGCGGCGGTCGTCGAACAGCTCAACCGCGTGCAGCACGTCTGCAACTACTATTACGCCGAACCGCAGAGCAGACTTGCGGAACTCTTATGCACCAGGACGGGCGCAAACCGGGCGTTTTTCGCAAACTCCGGCGCAGAGGCGAACGAGTGCGCGTTCAAGGCGGCGCGGAAGTATTCCGCCGAGAAGTACGGCGAGGGGCGCGCCAAGATCGTCACGCTGAAAAACAGCTTCCACGGCAGAACGCTCTTCACGCTGACCGCGACGGGGCAGGACGCGTTTCACCGCTGGTTCGGTCCGTTCGTTCCCGAAGTGGACTATGCGGAAGCGAACATGGACGATATCCGTCGGGTCGCCGATAACAAGACGTGCGCGGTCGTCATCGAGTGCGTGCAGGGGGAGAGCGGTGTAACGGCGCTCCCCAAGGCGTTCGTGACCGCGCTGGAAGCCTTCTGCAAGGAGCGCGACATTCTTCTGATCTGTGACGAAGTGCAGTGCGGAAACGGCAGAACGGGAAAGCTGTACGCCTATCAGCATTACGGCATTATGCCCGATATCGTCACCACGGCGAAAGGGCTGGGCGGCGGACTGCCCATCGGCGCATGCCTCTTCTTCGGCAAGACAGAACACACGTTGCAGGTCGGCGATCACGGCTCGACGTTCGGCGGGAATCCCGTCTGCTGCGCGGGCGCGGTCAACGTCGTTTCCCGTCTTACGGAAGAGTTCCTGCTCGAAGTGCAGGGAAAATCCGACTATATGCGCGCCAAACTCAAAGGGTTCGACGGCGTGAAGCGTGTCACGGGTCTGGGACTTATGATCGGGCTTGAAATCGAGAAAAACGCCAAAGAAGTTGCGGCGGAATGCCTGAAACGGGGACTGCTCGTCCTCACCGCGCACGACCGCGTGCGCCTCGTGCCGCCGCTCACCATCACAAAAACCGAAATGGACGAAGGGCTGTCCGTCATCAAGGAGGTACTCAAATGAAACATCTTCTCAAACTTGCCGATCTCTCGCGCGAGGAGATCTTATCCGTTCTCAATCTCGCCGATCAGCTCAAATACGAGCGCAAACACGGCGTGCCGCAGGAATATCTCAAAGGCAAAAAGCTGGGTATGATCTTCCAGAAGTCGTCCACGCGTACGCGCGTTTCCTTTGAAGTGGGAATGTACGAGCTTGGCGGCTACGCGCTCTTCCTCTCCAACCGCGATTTGCAGATCGGGCGCGGAGAGCCCGTCGAGGATACGGCACGCGTGCTCTCGCGCTATCTCGACGCGATCATGATCCGCACCTTCGAGCAGAAAGAGGTGGAGGACCTCGCAAAATACGGCTCGATTCCCATCATTAACGGTCTGACCGATTACTGCCATCCCTGTCAGGTGCTCGCCGATCTCATGACGATCCGCGAAAAGAAGGGGAACTTCAAGGGACTGAAAATGTGCTTCATCGGCGACGGCAACAATATGGCGAACTCGCTCATGGTCGGCGCGGTGAAAACGGGCATGGAGTTTGCGATCGCCTGCCCCAAGGGCTACGAGCCTGACGCGGCGCTCACCGCATGGGCGAAGGAGAACGGCACGGTCACGGTGACGGACGACGTATTCGCCGCCGCAAAGGACGCGGACGTCGTCTATACGGACGTATGGGCGTCGATGGGACAGGAGGACGAGAAGGCGAAGCGCGAAGCGGCGTTTAAGGGGTATCAGGTGAACGCGGCGCTCATGGAGGCGGCGCATTCCGACGCGATGGTACTTCACTGCCTGCCTGCGCACCGCGGCGAGGAGATCACCGCGGACGTATTCGAGGCGCACGCGGACGAGATATTCGAAGAGGCGGAAAACCGTCTGCACGCACAGAAGGCGGTGCTGTGCAAGCTCATGAAATAAGCGGAAGGAGAACGTGAAAAACGCTATGAATAAAAAAGTATATCTTACGCTGGAAAACGGAAAGGTGTTCGAGGGCTACTCGTTCGGCGCGGACCGCGAGGTCATCGGCGAACTCGTGTTCACCACAGGCATGACGGGCTATATCGAGACGCTCACCGACCCGAGCTACTACGGGCAGATCGTCACGCAGACGTTCCCGCTCATCGGAAATTACGGCATCATCCTTTCGGATAAAGAGAGCAAGAAGTGCTGGCTGACGGCGTACGTCGTGCGCGAAAAGTGCGACGCGCCCTCCAACTTCCGCTGTGAAATGACGTTGGAGGCATTCCTCAAAGAACAGAACATTCCCGCCGTTTACGGCGTTGATACGCGCGAGCTGACCCGTATCGTGCGCGAAGCGGGCGTCATGAATGCCGCGATCACCTTCAAGCCGCTCACCGATCTTTCGGCGCTCAAAGCCTACCGCGTGAAAGACGCCGTCAAGGCGGTCTCCTCGGGCAGAGTGCGCGAGACGGGCGAAGAGGGCGGATCCCGCGTCGTGCTCTACGATTTCGGCGCAAAACAGAATATTGTGCGCGAGCTTGTCAAACGCGGCTGCCGCGTGATCGAAGTTCCCGCGACCTGCACTGCGGAAGAGGCGCTTGCCTATCGCCCGGACGGCATTATGCTGACGAACGGCCCCGGCGACCCCGCGGAGAACGTGGAAGTCGTCGAAAATATCCGCAAGCTCATCGGAAAGAAACCCATTCTCGGGATCTGCCTCGGGCATCAGCTCTTTGCGCTCGCCATGGGCGGACAGACGCGCAAGATGAAGTACGGTCACCGCGGCGCAAATCAGCCCGTCAAGGATCTGAAAACGGGAAAGGTGTTCATCTCGTCGCAGAACCACGGGTACGAGGTCGTGAGCGAGTCGGTCAAAGACGTCGGCAACCTGACCTTTGTCAACGCCAACGACGGCACTTGCGAGGGCGTGGAATATCCCTCGGTCAACGCGTTCACGGTGCAATTCCACCCCGAAGCGTGCGGCGGACCGCACGACGCGAACTTCCTGTTCGACCGCTTTATCGAGAACATGAAAAAGGAGAACTGAGATATGCCGAAGAGAAGTGACATCAAGAAAGTTCTGGTGATCGGATCCGGTCCCATCGTGATCGGGCAGGCTGCCGAATTCGACTATGCGGGCGCGCAGGCTTGCCGCGTGCTCAAAGACGCGGGCGTCAACGTCGTTCTTTGCAACTCCAACCCCGCGACGATCATGACGGATAAAATGCTCGCGGACGAGATCTATCTCGAACCGCTTACGCTCGACAGCTTAAAGCGCATCATCATCAAGGAGCGTCCCGACTCGCTGCTTGCCTCGCTCGGCGGGCAGACGGGGCTTACCATGGGCTGCAAGCTCGCGAAAGAGGGATTCCTCGACGAGTGGGGCGTCAAGCTCATCGGTACCAAGCTCGACGCGATCGACCGCGCGGAGGATCGTGAGCTTTTCAAAGAGACGATGGAAAAGATCGGTCAGCCCGTCGTTCCCTCCGATATTGCCTATACGGTGGACGAGTGCGTGGCGATCGCCGAGAAACTCGGGTATCCCGTCATCGTCCGTCCTGCGTTCACGCTCGGCGGTGCGGGCGGCGGCGTCGCTTACGACGAAGAGGAGCTGCGTCTCATCTCCCACAACGGACTCATGCTCTCGCCCATTACGCAGGTGCTCATCGAAAAGTACATCGGCGGCTGGAAGGAGATCGAATTTGAAGTTCTGCGCGACAGCGCGGGCAACGTGATCACCGTCTGCTCGATGGAGAACTTCGACCCCGTCGGCGTGCATACGGGCGACTCTATCGTCATCGCGCCCGCCGTCACGCTCTCCGATAAGGAATATCAGATGCTCCGTACCGCGTCGCTGAATATCATTACCGAACTCGGCATCGAGGGCGGCTGCAACTGCCAGTTCGCGCTGCACCCCGAGAGCTTTGAATACGCGGTCATCGAGGTCAATCCCCGTGTGTCGCGTTCCTCGGCGCTTGCAAGTAAGGCGACGGGGTATCCCATTGCGAAAGTTGCGACGAAGATCGCGCTCGGCTACACGCTGGACGAAATCAGAAACGACGTCACGGGCAAGACGTACGCCTGCTTCGAGCCTGCGATCGACTACGTGGTCGTAAAACTTCCCAAGTGGCCCTTCGATAAATTCCTGTACGCAGGGCGCACGCTCGGCTCGCGCATGAAGGCGACGGGCGAAGTCATGGCGATCGGCACTTCCTTCGAGCAGGCGATCATGAAGGCCGTGCGCGGCGCGGAGATCTCGCTCGACACGCTCAACCACCCCAAGTTCGAGAATATGAGCGCGGACGAGCTGAGAGGGGAATTGCACAAGACGACGGACGAACGTCTCTTTGCCGTGTTCGCGGCATTGAAGCACGGTATCTCCGTGGACGAGATCTATGCGATCACGATGATCGACAGATGGTTTCTGAACAAACTTCTCAATCTCGTAAAATATGAACAGGCGATCGAGGGAAAGAAGATCTCCAAATCGCTCTATCTCGAAGGCAAGCGGATCGGCTATCCCGATAAGGCGCTCGCACGTTTCTCGGGCGAGAAACTGCCCGCGCACCGCCGCGCCGTGTTCAAAATGGTGGATACCTGCGCCGCTGAGTTCGCCGCGCAGACGCCCTATTTCTACTCGACCTACGACGAGCTCGACCACGACGAGGCGCTCCCGTTCGTCAAAAACAGCACGAAAAAGCGCGTGATCGTTATCGGGTCCGGTCCAATCCGTATCGGTCAGGGTATCGAGTTCGACTATTCTTCCGTCCACTGCGTCTGGACTCTTAAAGAACTCGGCTATGAGGTCATCATCATCAACAACAACCCCGAGACGGTTTCCACCGACTTCGATACGGCGGACAGACTGTATTTCGAGCCGCTCACGCCCGAGGACGTGCAGAACGTCATCGACGTGGAGAAGCCTTACGGCGTCGTCATCACCTTCGGCGGACAGACGGCGATCAAGCTGTGCGGCTATCTCGATAAGAAGGGGGTTCGCATTCTCGGAACGAGCGCAGATTCCGTCGATATGGCGGAGGACAGAGAGCGCTTCGACGAGCTTCTGGAAGAGTTCCATATCGCGCGCCCGAAGGGGCTTACCGTTATGACCAAGGAGGAGGCGATTCATGCTGCCGAAAAGCTCGGCTATCCCGTGCTCCTTCGCCCGTCCTACGTCATCGGCGGTCAGAACATGACGATCGCCTTCACAGAGAACGATATTTCGCGCTATATGGACGTCATTCTGGCGCAGCACATTGAAAATCCCGTGCTCTGCGACAAATACCTGATGGGCAGCGAGCTGGAAGTCGACGCAATTTCCGACGGCGTAGACGTGCTCATTCCCGGGATCATGCAGCATATCGAGCGCGCGGGCGTGCATTCGGGCGACTCCATCGCGGTCTACCCGCCTTATCATCTGAGCGATGCCATGCTCGAAAAGATCGTGGACATCTCCACCAAACTTGCGCTCTCGCTCAAAACGAAGGGACTGATCAATATCCAGTACCTCATCTATCAGAACCAGCTGTACGTCATCGAGGTCAACCCGCGCGCGTCGCGCACCATTCCCTACATTTCCAAGGTTACGGGCGTTCCGATGGTGGAACTTGCGACGAAGATCATGGTCGGCGCAAAGCTCAAAAAGCTCGGCTACGGCACGGGACTGTACCCGAATTCGCCGTACGTTGCGGTTAAAGTTCCCGTATTCAGTTTTGAGAAACTGAACGACGTCAACTCGCAGCTCGGTCCCGAGATGAAGTCCACGGGCGAAGTGCTCGGCATCGGCAAGACCATCGAGGAGGCGCTCTTCAAAGGACTTGTCTCCGCGGGCTTTAAGATGTGCCACCCGACCAAGGAAAACCCCGTCGGCGTGTACTTTACAGTCAACGATCAGGATAAGTTCGAGATCGTCTCTATCGCGAAGAAATTTGCCGACCTCGGCTGCAATCTCTATGCGACGGCAGGCACGGCGAAGGTCATTTCCGAACTTGGGATCGACGTTACCGTCGTCGACCGTCTGAAAGCGACCAAGCAGGTTTCCAAGCTGATGGACGAGGGCAAGATCGGGTATATCATCTACACGGGCAAGACGGACGTCGATTCGATTGCGGATTATATCGAGCTGCATCACCATGCGATCCTGCTCGGCATCACCGTGCTTACCTCGCTGGATACCGCAAACGCGCTGTGCGACAGCATCGCAAGCAAGTTCACCGAATACAACACCGAGCTTGTCGACATCAACAACCTCCGCACCAAGAAAACGGAACTGCACTTCACCAAGATGCAGTCCTGCGGAAACGACTATATCTATTTTGAAGATCTGGAAGGGAAGATCACCTGCCCCGAATCGCTTGCGATCAATTTCGTTGACCGCCACTACGGCATCGGCGGCGACGGGATTGTGCTCATTGAAAAATCCGGCGTTGCCGACGCGAAGATGCGCATTTTCAACAAGGACGGCAGCGAAGGGCAGATCGCGGGAAATGCGATCCGCTGCGTGGCGAAGTACCTCTATGAGAAGGGGATCGTCAGAAAGGAGACGATGACCATCGAATCTCTGAGCGGCGTAAAGGAAGTCAAAGTCTATTCCTTTGGCGGCGTGGTTACGTCCGCGAGCGCCGATCTCGGCAAAGCGGAACTGCGCGGGGAGAACATTCCCTCCGTCTGGAAGGGCGATATGGTCGTCAATCAGCCGATGGAGCTGGACGGCAGGACCTATCATGTGACTCTCGTCAATCTCGGAAACCCGCACTGCGTCATTTTCTGCGACAAGGTGGACGACGTTCCCGTTTCGACGCTCGGTCCGCGCATCGAGAACTGCGAATACTTCCCTGCAAAGACGAATGTGGAGTTTATCCGCGTCGTCAATGAAAGCACGGTGAAGATGCGCGTCTGGGAGCGCGGCAACGGCGAGACGTGGGCGTGCGGCACGGGCGCGGCGGCAGCCGCGGTCGCCTGCGTGCTCAACGGACTGTGCAAGGCGGATACGGACATCACAGTCAAACTCAAAGGCGGCGACCTTATCGTGCGCTATGCTTCCGACGGCTCTGTAACGCTCACGGGCAACGTTGAGAAAATCTACGAAGGGACGGTGGAATTCTAATGGCGCGTTCCGCGCTGTATGAAGAGAGTGCGATTGCGGCAGACGAGCAAGGGGAGCGCAGAAAATATCAGGTCTTTCATATTGCAAGCATGATATTTCTTGTGCTCGCGGCGATCATGATTTTTTTATCGGTCTGGTTAATTCCATCCATGATCATGCAAGACGCTGCTACGGCTGTCAAAATATTTGATGTCGTGATCTGGTGTATTCCGCTCTTGTGCTTTATCGGGTTCTTTTTCCTGTTCCGAGCGATCAAACGCCGCTTTAATGTGAGTTTCGACTATACGTTCGTGCAGGATGAACTCCGTATCACCAAAGTTTTTAACGGGAAATCGCGCAAATATCTTACCACGATCAAAACCGAGCAGATGCTGAAAATCGGCTATGTGGAGAGCGATTCTTTCAAACGAATGGAGCAGGGGCTTCGTGGAAAAAAGCCCATTGTGCTCACGCCCAACCGCGAGCCTGTCGAAGGGAAGATCTTCATCTATATCCACTATTCCTCGTCTATGGAAAAGAAGCTGTATATTCTTGAATGCAGAAAGGAGCTTCTTGAATATATTGTATTCGCGGCAGGCAGAAACAAATTTGATCCGAAATGATCTATCTTGACAACGCCGCCACGACGCGCCCGTTATCGGGCGCAGTCGCCGAGGCGGAACGCTATCTCACCGAAGAATACTTCAATCCTTCCGCGCGCTATCATGGCGGCGCGGAAGTTTCGCGTATGCTCTCCCGCGCGCGCGATTTCCTGCTGCGCGCCGTTGCCGATCCCGCCGATTTCGAGTTGATTTTTACCTCCTGCGGAACGGAAGCAGACAATCAGGCGATTTTTTCTGCGGCGCGCCGCGGGAACGCCGTTACGACGGCGGGCGAGCACGCTGCTGTGTTTGAAAGCTACAAAACGCTGAAAAATCGCGGCGTAGAACCGCGTTTTGCGCCCATTCGCGCGGACGGAAGCGTTGATGCGGACGCGCTTTTGTCGCTCGTAGACGATAAGACGACGCTCGTTTCCGTGGTACACGTGAATAACGAGACGGGCGCGGTGAACGATATTGCCGCGATCGCGAAAAGGGTGAAAGCGAAAAACCCGCGCGCCGTGTTCCTGAGCGACGGCGTACAGGCATTCGGAAAACTCCCGTTCCGCCTTACGAGAGAGATCGATTTTTACGCCGTCAGCGCGCATAAGATCGGCGGGATCAAGGGCACGGGCGCGCTCATCCGCCGCAAGGGCTGCACCGTTCTCGCGCCGTATGTGATCGGCGGAGGGCAGGAGAGCGGAATGCGGAGCGGAACGGAGAACACGTTCGGGATCGCCGCGTTTTTCCATGCGGCGGAAAAAAAATTCTCGTCGCTCCGTGCAGACGGCGAACGCCTGAAAGGGTATCGCGAACAGCTCTGGGAACTGCTCGATCACACGATTTTTACGCGTATTTCCCCTGAAAACGGGTCTCCGTATATTCTTACTGTCTCGGCGAAGGGACTGCGCGGCGAAATTTTGCAGCGCGAACTGTGGGATCGCGGCGTGGTTGTCGGAACGGGGAGCGCGTGCAGTTCCAAAAAACCGTTCAGCCGCGTCATTGAGGCGTGCGGATATGGCGAGGATATGCTGTACGGCGTCATCAGAATGAGTTTTTCGCCCGCGACGACGGAGCAGGAAGTACATAGAGCGGCGCAGACGATCAATGCCTGCGCGCGTGAGAGAAAGGAAAACATTTAAATGGAAAAAGTCGTAATTATCCGCTATGCGGAGATACATCTGAAGGGGAAAAACCGCGGGTATTTCGAACGCGTTTTTTCCGTAAATCTTGAAAAAGCGCTTAAAGGGATCCGCCACGAACTGCGCCGCATGAGCGGACGCTACCTTGTTGCGGCGTTTGCGGAGGAGGACGCGGACGAAATTTTGAGCCGCGTCGCGCGCGTATTCGGTGTGCATTCCTACTCGCTCGGGTACCTCGTTGATAACGACATGGAAAGTCTGCTCGCGGCGGCAAAACTCGTCTGCCCGCAGAGCGGAACGTTCAAGGTGGATACGCACCGCGGCGACAAGAAATATCCGCTGACTTCCATGCAGCTGAATGCGGAAGTCGGAGCAAAGCTCATCGAGGCGTTTCCCGCGCTCACGGTGGACGTTCACGCGCCGCAGGGCTACGTCTACCTCGATATCCGCGACGGCGGCAAGGCGCTCGTGTTCGGCACGTTCGAGGAAGGCGCCAACGGAATGCCCGTCGGAACGTCGGGAAAAGGGCTTCTGCTGATCTCGGGCGGAATCGATTCGCCAGTGGCGGGCTATATGATGGCAAAGCGCGGCATGAACGTGGAATATCTGCATTTCCATAGCTATCCCTATACCAACGAGCAGGCAAAGGACAAAGTCGTTTCGCTTGCGCGCATTCTTTCGCGCTATACGGGCAGCAACTCGCTCATGACGGTGAGTGTGACGCATATTCAGGAAGAGATCCACAAAAAGTGCGCCGCCGAACTCAACGTGACCCTTCTCCGCCGCTTTATGTTCCGCATTGCGGAACGCCTTGCAAAGCGCACGGGCGCGCAGTGCCTTATCACGGGGGAGAGCCTCGGCCAGGTCGCCTCGCAGACCATTGAAGGCATGACTTCTTCGGGTGCGGTCGTAACGCTCCCTGTGCTTCGTCCGCTGGTCGGATTTGACAAAGAGGAGATCATCGTGCGCGCGAAGAAGATCGGCACGTTCGATACTTCCGTTCTCCCGTATGAGGACTGCTGCACGGTATTCCTTCCCGAGTTTCCCGCAATCAAGCCCAAACTTTCCTTTATCGAGGAAGAGGAACAAAAGCTCGACGTGGAGTCGCTTGTTGCGGAAGCGATCGGCACGATGGAGCGCATCGGATTTTAATCGGTCCACCAATCGTCGGGGAGAGTTGCGCCGTCCGGAATGCTGATTTGCGGCAGCGTTACGGCTGTCCCGACGTGTTCCCGATACTTCGGGTAAACGGTATAGATATACGTTTCGCCCGCTTTGACCGAGTTGTCGCAGATCGTTTTACGGTATTTTCCGTCGTAAATCGTGGTTGTTTTGCCACGATTTATTCTTTTTATCTCATAATCGTAGTACTCTGTCTGACATAGTACTATTCGGACGCAGCCATTTTCGTAATAAACGGACGGCGTCTGAATGGTCGGGCAGGAATAAAAGGTACTCCGTTCCGCGGGCTGTGCGCTTTTGCGGAACAGCTCTTCGCGATCGGTCCCGGGCGGCGCGGACGGGTCGGACAGGAGAAGAACGTGATTGATATCGTACGCCGTCTTGTCGTATCGGAGTTTTACGACTTCATCGCTTTCTTCAAAGGCGCGCGGCTGACTATCGGCATATAAAAACCGATTGATGCGGAGCGCGGCGTTTGCGGGCAGTCCGCCTCCCGTGGCGATCACGGGAGAGTTGTCCTCGTTGCCCATCCAGACCGCCACGACGTGGTCGCGCGTATAGGAGATGCAATAGGCGTCCGTGTTGCCGTTCGGACCTTCCGCAGTTCCCGTTTTGGCGCAGATCGGGAAGGGGAGCGAGCGGAGTTTTTTCGCCGTGCCTTCCTCGGCTGCGGTCTGCAACATATCGTTAAGCAGCGCGCAGACGTCCTTCGAGAACACGTCGCGCTTGACGGGCGTGTGCTCGTACAGCGTCCGCCCCGTATCGTCCTCGACGCGCGCGATCGTGACGGCGGGCGAAAATTCGCCGCAGTTTGCAAAGGTCGCGTACGCGTCTGCGAGCGCGGGGAGGGTAAACCCTTTCTTCATGCCGCCGAGCGCGAGAGCGAGCGTTTTGTCGTCGTCCTCTACGGGAAGCTCCATGCGCGCGAGATAATCGGTCGCGCGCGCAACGCCAAGCTCGTTCAGGATTTTTACGGCGGGAATATTCACGCTGTGCGCCAAGGCATATCGCGCGCTCATATATTGCCCTGTTGCGCCCGCGTAGTCGTCGGGCGAATAGCCGTTGAAGTCGATTTTTTCGTCTAAAATGGGCGTGGCGGGGCAGATGAGGTTCTCTTCCAGCGCGGGCGCGTAGACGAGGAGGGGTTTTATCGTCGAGGCAGGCAGCCGCGACGGCGTTCCGACGGTAGAATAGAGCGCGCGGATCGCCTGCGTGCGGTTGTCGCGCACCAGAACGCAGACGTCCGAATCGTAGTTTGTCTTTTCAAGTTCCGCTTGCAGGGCAGGGTCGTAATAGGTATATATTTTCAGAGATCCCCAATCGCCCGATTTGGCATCGGGAAAGAGTTCCGTCAGTTCGTCGTACACGCGTGCGAGGTATGCGTTCCGCTCGCTGCTCTCGGCGGGCTGCGTCGGAAGGGGTGCGGCAAGCGACTCTTTGTATGTTGTTTCGTCGAGGTAGTTCTGTTCCCGCATGAGCTCTAGTACCAGATCGCGCCGCGCTTTGCAGTTTTCCGCATCGCGGAACGGGGAATAACGGTTGGGGGATTTGATGAGCGCGGCAAGCGTCGCGCCCTCCGCAGGCAGCAGTTCAGACGCGGATTTTCCGAAGTAGAAGTGCGCCGCGCTCTCAATGCCGAAAGCGCTGTGTCCGAAATAGATCGAATTCAGGTAGAGCGTCAGAATTTCGTCTTTTGTGTACTTCTTTTCGAGCAGGCGCGCAAGGTGAATTTCTTTTAGTTTGCGGTTGATCGTCTTTTCGCTTGTCAGATGCGTGTTTTTGATGAGCTGCTGCGTGATGGTTGACGCGCCTTCGCGGAAGGAAAAGCTCGTCAGATTTTTCCAGCAGGCCGCCGCCATGCGTCTGACGTCAACGCCCTTGTGCTGATAAAACCGCTTGTCCTCCACGGCGACGAAGGCGTTTTTGACGTGTTCTGGGATTTCGGAAAACGTTGCGCTCGCATGGATCGCGTTTGCTTCGATCTCATGTCCCGATCCGTCATAGAGCGTCAGAAAGGTGCTGTTAAGCATGAGTTTGTCTTTATCCAGCCGAACGCCTGCCGTCACGCTCCAATAATAGAGAATGCACGCGAGCAGGAGTACGGCGAAAATCCCGAGAATGATGGAAGTAACAGTCAGTGCGCGTTTCATCAAGTCAGAGTATGTGCGCTTTGCGGAAAAATTTTCTCATGCGCACGCACATAACTTGAAAAAAACGCCGCGCTGTGTTATAATGTAATATCGTAAATCGGATTGCGGGGTGAGATATGACGCTGCAAGAGATCGTAGCAAAGAGCAGGCGCGTCGTCTTTTTCGGCGGCGCGGGTGTTTCAACGGAGAGCGGGATCCCCGATTTCCGCAGTGCGGACGGGCTGTATCGGCAGAAGTATTCCGTTTCGCCCGAAACGATGCTGAGCGCGCAGTATTTTCATTCGCATACAGAGGATTTTTTCCGCTTTTACCGCGAGAAGATGCTCCCGCTCCGGGCGAAGCCCAATGCGGCGCATCAAAAGCTTGCCGATTGGGAGCGGGCGGGAAAGCTCCTTGCTGTCGTCACGCAGAACATTGACGGGCTGCATCAAGCGGCAGGCAGTAAACGCGTCTTTGAACTGCACGGAAGCGTGCATCGCAATTATTGCCTGCAGTGCGGGAAATTCTATCCCGCGCAGTTTATTGAAGAAAGCCAAGGTGTTCCGCGCTGTACATGCGGCGGCGTGATAAAACCGGACGTCGTATTGTACGGAGAGCAGCTTGACGCCGAAACGGTGAACGGCGCGCTTGCCGCTATAGCCTCCGCGGATACGCTCATCGTCGCGGGAACGTCGCTGACCGTCTATCCCGCCGCAGGCTTTATCGATTATTTCCGCGGCGGGAATTTAATTCTCATCAACCGCGACGAAACGCCGCTCGACTCTTCCTGTACACTTGTCGTACATGGGAAGGTGGGCGAGACTCTCGGCGCATTGCCATCATATACGGAAGAAATGCTATGAATTATCACATTGTCACATACGGCTGTCAGATGAATCTTCACGAATCGGAGAAGATCGCGGGGATTCTCCGCTCTGTCGGCTATGAAAAAGAAGTGCCGCTCGAAGAGGCGGATATCATCGTATTCAACACCTGCTGTATCCGCGAAAACGCCGAAAATCACGCGTTCGGCAATATCGGCGCGCTGAAAAAACTCAAACGGCAGAAAAAGGGACTGATCATTGCGGTGGGCGGCTGCATGGCGCAGGAACCCGGAAAGGCGAGCGTGCTGCAAGAAAAGTTTCCGTTCATCGATATTATTTTCGGAACGCACAATCTTGCGGAGCTTGCCTCGCTCATCGAACGGAAAAAGAGCGAAAAACGCGTTGTTTCCCTCTATGAGGACAGGCGGGAGACGGAGGACGGCGCGCAGCCCTGCCGCACGAGCTACCCGAACGCATGGGTGAATATCACCTACGGGTGCAACAATTTCTGCACGTACTGCATTGTGCCGTACGTGCGCGGCAGAGAGAAGAGCAGGAGCGCGGCGGTCATTCTCGAAGAGGTGCGCGGGCTTGTGAAAGAGGGGTATAAGGAAATCACGCTGCTCGGGCAGAACGTTAATTCCTACCGCGACGGCGACGTGGATTTTCCCGCGCTGCTCGATATGGTCGCGTCGGTGGAAGGTAATTTCCGACTTCGGTTCATGACCTCTCACCCCAAAGATTTTTCCGCGCGGCTCGTTGCCGTTATGAAGAAGCACGATAAAATTCTCAATCTCCTGCATCTTCCCGCGCAGTCAGGCTCTACGCGCATTCTGCGGCTGATGAACAGGCGTTACACGCGCGAGGAGTATCTGGAAAAGGTCGCGCTTTTGAAGCGGGAGATCCCCGAAGCGGAAATTACGACCGACCTGATCGTCGCATTCCCGACAGAGACGGAAGAGGAATTCGAGGAGACGCTCTCCCTCGTCAGAGAGGCGGATTTCGCCTCGGCGTTCACCTTTATCTATTCGCCGCGCACGGGAACGGAGGCGGCGAAGATGGAGGGACGCATCTCCGACGAGGTCGCCAAAGACCGCATTACGCGGCTGGTTGCCTGCGTCAACGAAAACACGCGCCGCAAGAGCGAGAAGTACGTCGGCAGAGAAATCGAAGTCCTGTGCGAGGATTACGATGAAAAGCGTGGGCTGTATCTTGGGCGCGAGCCGCTCGGCAGAATGGGGTATTTTGCGAGCGACAAGAACTGTATCGGAGAGTTTGTCCGCATGAAGGTCGCGCGGGCAAACGGCGTATCCCTTTACGGGGAAAAGATAGAAACGCGTTGAGCGGGAAAAAATTTTACGGAGGACGATATGGCGCTCTCGCCGATGATGGAACATTATCTCTCCATGAAGGAGAAATATAAAGACTGCGTTCTGTTTTACCGTCTCGGAGATTTTTACGAGATGTTCTTTGACGATGCGGTACGCGTCTCGAAACTGCTTGACCTTACGCTTACGGGGCGGGACTGCGGACTGAAAGAGCGCGCTCCCATGTGCGGGATTCCCTTTCATGCGGCGGACGCGTACATTGCAAAACTCGTTTCGATGGGGGAGCGCGTCGCCATCTGCGAACAGCTCACCGAACCGACTGCAGGCAGGGGAATGGTCGAGCGCGACGTTATCCGCGTCGTATCTGCGGGAACGGTCATCGAGGAGAACCAGCTCGACGAAAGGAAAAACAATTATATCGCGTGCGCCTACAAAAGCGGTGCAGCGTATGCGCTCGCATGGGCGGACATTACGACGGGCGAGCTATGCGCAGAGGAGTTTTCGGGGCGCGAAAACGTTGTCTCCGCGCTTGTCAATCTTGCGGTTGCGGAGGTGATCTGCAACGAGGAAATGCTCTTCGACGCAAAAGAGGATGTAGAGGCGAGCCGCGGCGCGCTTCCCGCGTTCTCATGTTATCTGCCGTGGGCGTTTGAAAAGACTGCGGCGGAGCGGAGCGTGTGCGAACAGCTCGGCGCGGCCTCTTTGGGGGCGCTCGGGCTGGGCGGAAAGGACGGCGCGGTCCGCGCGGCGGGCGCGCTGTTGGAGTATCTCCGGGAAACGCAGAAACACGCTTTAAAGAACATGAACGCGATCCGCGTTGTGGATGCGGGCAGAAATATGACGCTGGACGCGAACGCGGTCCGCAATCTCGAAATCTTAAAAAACAACGCCGAGGGGAAGCGGTACGGCTCGCTTCTTTGGCTGCTCGATCATACAAAAACGGGGATGGGTGCGAGAAAACTCGTTGCAATGCTCTCCGCGCCGCTTGCGGACAAGGCGGAAATCGAGCGTCGTCTGGACGCCGTGGACGAGCTTTTCAAAGGCACGGTCGTGCGCATGGGCATTGCGGATATGCTGGGCGGCGTGCGGGATATTGAACGGCTTACGGGGCGCGTCTCCAACGGAAATCTGCAGCCGCGCGACTGTCTTGCGCTCGCTTCCTCGCTTGCGGCTGTGCCCAATCTCAAATTTCAGCTGATCGGCTTTTCTTCGCCGCTTCTTTGTGAGATCGCGGGCGATCTCGTCGATACCAAAGAGATCTGCGATCTGCTTGACAGGGCGATCTCTCCCGACGCGACGACGCTGAAAGAGGGGAATTATATCCGCCGCGGATACAGCGGACAGCTCGACGAACTGCGCGCCGTGAAGGACAACGGAAAGTCTCTCGTGCTCGAACTTGAAACGCGCGAGCGGGAGCGCACGGGGATCCGCAACCTGAAAGTCGGGTTTAACCGCGTGTTCGGCTATTACATTGAAGTGACCAACTCCTTTAAGGATAAAGTTCCCTATTCCTACGTTCCCCGCCAGACGCTTGCGAACTGCGTTCGCTATACGACGGAGGAGCTTAAAGATCTGGAAGGGAAGATCCTCGGCAGTGCGGACGCGGCTTCCAGACTCGAAGAGCATCTGTTCGGCGAGCTTACAGAAGTGCTTTCGCGCAATATTCCCGTTTTTCAGCGGATCGCGGGGGCGATCGCGTTGCTCGACTGCCTCGTTTCTTTTGCTTCTGTCGCCAAAGAAAACAAGTACTGCCGCCCTGAAATTGCGGAGGGCGGCGCGTTGGAGATCGAAGAGGGGCGGCATCCCGTCGTCGAGGCGATCTCGAAAGACCGTTTCGTCCCGAACGACTGCCGTCTCGACAACGGCGACGATCGCACGATGATCATCACGGGACCGAATATGGCGGGCAAGAGTACCTATCTGCGGCAGGTCGCGCTCATCACGTTTATGGCGCATGTGGGGTGTTTCGTTCCCGCAAAGCGTGCCCGCGTTCCGCTGTGCGACCGCATTTTTACGCGCATCGGCGCGAGCGACAATCTCATTCTCGACAGAAGTACCTTTATGGTGGAGATGACGGAAGTCGCCAATATTCTCCGCAACGCCACCGAGCGCAGTCTGCTCATTCTCGACGAGGTCGGGCGCGGCACGAGCACGTTCGACGGGCTTTCCATTGCGTGGTCGGTCATCGAATATCTCACCAATAACGTGCGCGCAAAGACGCTGTTTGCAACCCATTACCACGAACTTACGGAGCTGGAAGGGAAGCTGGAAGGCGTCAAGAATTATAAAATCAACGTGCGCGAGATCGGCGGGAGCATCGTCTTTCTCCGTAAAATCGTGCGCGGGGGCGCGTCGCGCTCGTTCGGTGTGGAAGTTGCTTCGCTTGCGGGCGTTCCGGAAGAGGTCACTTCGCGCGCGAAAGTCATTTTAAAAGAGCTTGAACGCGGCGAAATTCGTCGCGAAAAGATGCCCGAACCAACGGAAGAGCCGCAGGAAACTGAAGAATTCAGCCTCCGCGAGGAACTGCGAGGCATCGACGTGAACGCGCTGACGCCGATGCAGGCGCTCGCTCTGCTTGCCGAATTAAAGGAGAAAACTCAATGAGCATCAATCTTCTCACGGCAGACGTCTATAATAAAATAGCGGCGGGGGAGGTCGTCGACCGTCCCTATTCCGTCGTCAAAGAACTTGTGGAAAACGCCGTCGACGCGGGCGCGACGGAGATCTCCGTTGAAATCGAAGGGGGCGGAAAGAAGCGTATCCGCGTGACGGACAACGGGAGCGGAATGGAAAAATCCGATCTTCCGCTCGCCTACGCTTCGCACGCGACGAGCAAACTCAAAGTTGCGGACGACCTCTTTGCGATCCGTACGCTCGGATTCCGCGGCGAGGCGATCGCTTCCGTTGCCGCAGTCTCGAAAATGGAGATCGTCTCCCGCACGGCGGAGGGAGAGGCGTATTCGCTCCGCTCCGAAGGCGGCGTGCTCGGCGAAGTTCTGCCTGCCGCAGGGGCAAAGGGGACGGTAGTTACCGTAGACGACCTGTTTTTCAACGTTCCCCCGCGGCTCAAATTTCTGAAATCAGACGCGCAGGAAGAGGGCGACATTGCGGGCGTCATGGCGCGTTTTCTGCTCTCGCACCCCGAAATTTCCTTTACCTACCTCGCAAACGGGAAGATCAAATACCGTTCGTTCGGAGACGGACTGCCTGCCGCGCGCGCCGCGGGTTACGGCGGGGGGATTTTAAACGACTGCATCGAGATCGGCGCGGAAAAGCACGGGATCCGCATTCACGGATTTCTGGGAAACCGCAATTTTTTCAAACCGAACCGCACGTGGCAGAGCCTGTTCGTCAACGGGCGTTACGTCGTCAATCAGACAGTGGGCGCGGCGGTCACCAACGCGTACGCAAGCTATCTCATGAAGCGGCAGTATCCGTTCTACGTTCTGTTTCTTGACGTTCCGCCCGAAATCGTGGACGTGAACGTTCATCCGAACAAGGCGGACGTTCGCTTTGCGGATAATCAGATCATTTACGGGTGCGTTTACTCCGTTGTTTCGGCGGTGCTGGACGGCAACTCCCGCGCGCTCGAATATCTCGTCAATCAGCCGAAGCCCGCCGTTGCGGAAGTACGGGAAGAGGTAAAACTCGCACCCGCGTCCGTATTTACGGCAATGCCCAAGCCGAGCGCGCCGCCGCAGCTGCAACAGCAGACTATGAACTACGAGGCGGCGAAAAAAGAGGTGAAGTTCGACGTCTCCATTCCGAAGGGAAACGAGCCGCGTTTCTTTGATGAGCTGCCCGTGCAGATGGAAGTCCGGTCGCCTGCCTCGGAAGCGCCGCTTGGAAATGCGGCGGAGGACGCGTTTGCGGAAAATCAGCGCTTTCTCCGCGAACAGGCGGTAAAGGCAAAACAGGAGCGCGTCGAGCCGGATACGCTGACGTATAAAGGGGAGCTGTTCCGTACCTACCTCATTTACGAGGCGGGTGACTGCGCCTATCTCATTGATCAGCACGCCGCGCACGAGCGCATTCTGTACGACCGCCTGCGGGAAAAATGGGAAAACCGTTCCGTCGTCTCTCAGCCGATGCTCGCGCCTTTCCTGGTTACCGTCAACGGGCAGGAATTTGCGTTCTTGGAACGGAATTTTCCCGTTCTGCGGGAAATCGGATTCGAGATCGACGCTTTTGGCAACGACGCCGTGAAAGTCTCGGCTGTTCCCGTCGAGCTGATGGGGATCGACCTGAATAAATTTTTCGGCGAGGTTTTGGCTTCCATGGAGACGCTCCGCGCCATTAAACTTGCCGATATTTTAAAAGATAAGCTCGCGACTGCCGCCTGCAAAGCGGCGGTCAAGGGCGGCGAACTTCTGAGCGAGCAGGAGGCGCGTTCGCTTATTCGCGAGACGGGCGGCGATCTGGGGCTGAAATGCCCGCACGGCCGTCCCGCGGTTGTAAAAGTCAGAAAGAGCGAGCTTGAAAAGCTCTTTAAACGGATCGTATGAAAAAACTGCTCGTTATTTGCGGCGCAACTGCGTCGGGGAAAACGTCGCTTGCGGTGGAGTGTGCGAAGCGTTTGGACGGGGAAGTGATTTCCTGCGACGCGCTGTTGGTGTATCGCGGTCTGAATATCGGAACGGCGAAACCGACGCGGGAGGAAATGGGTGGGATTCCGCATCACCTCATCGACGTAGCGGACCCGACCGACAGCTTTACCGTGCATGATTTCGAGCGGCTTGCGCTCGATGCCGTTGCGGATATTTCCGCGCGCGGCAAAGTGCCTGTGCTCTGCGGCGGAACGGGATTCTACCTGAACGCGGTGCTGTTCCGAAGCGGATTCGGGAACGCCGCGGCGGACGAGGTCGTCCGCGCAAAATATAACGCCATTGCGGCGGAAAAGGGGAAGGAATATCTGCACGGGCTTTTGCAGGAAGTAGACGCGGAGAGCGCGGCAGTTCTTCACCCGAACGACGTAAAGCGCGTTGTCCGCGCGCTGGAAATTTACGAACTGACGGGAAAGAAAAAATCCGATCAGCAGGACGGCAGGGTTCCGCGTTTTCCCTACGAAGCATTTGCGTTCGATTATCCGCGGGAGGTGTTATACGAGCGGATCGACCGCCGCGCCGCGCAGATGTTTGAAGAGGGGCTTGTGGAAGAAGTCATGGAATTGTTGACTTCCGTGCCTGCAAATGCGCAGTGCATGCAGGCGATCGGGTACAAAGAGGTCGTCGAAGGACTAAAAAACGGCGATAATCAAAGTACTATGTGTGACATAGTACAGAAAAACACACGAAATTATGCAAAACGGCAGCTCACATTTTTTAAAAAATTGCCTAATTTACATTGGCTGATGCCGTCGGACGCGGCAGTCGAGGAGGTTGTTAAAATTTATGACCGTTGAAGAACGGATTGCACGCGCGGAAGAGACGCTGCGCGAAAAATTTGCCGCGATCGATGCGATCGCGCTCCGCAATCAGGAAAAAGTACTCAATGCCTTCAAGGAAGAGCGCATTGCGCTCCGCCACTTTGCGCCGAGTACGGGCTACGGCTACGGCGACGAGGGGCGCGAAGTTTTGGGAAAGGTGTATGCGCGCGCGTTCGGTACTGAGCGCGCCGTTGTATCTCCCGCGCTTTTAAGCGGAACGCACGCGCTTACTGTCGCGCTGTTCGGAGTCTTGCGCCCGAACGACGAGGTTCTCTGTATCAGCGGAATGCCTTACGATACGCTGCGCGGCGTGATCTGGGGCGATGGAAACGGCTCGCTGAAAGATTTCGGGATCTCTTTCGACGTTGTTCCGCTCGATGAAAACGGGAAAATTGACCTTCCCGCCGTGCGCAAAAAGCTCGCGCGCAAATCTTATAAAATGGTATATCTGCAACGCTCCCGCGGATATGAACTCCGCGATTCGTTTACGGTGCAGGAGATCGGCGCGGCGTGCGTGGCTGTCCGCGAGAGCGGCTTTGCGGGCTGCATCTTCGTTGACAACTGTTACGGCGAATTTGTCGAGGAGCGCGAGCCTTCCGAAGCGGGGGCGGACCTCATTGCCGGCTCTCTCATCAAAAACCCCGGGGGTGGGCTTGCACCGACGGGCGGATATATCGCGGGGAAAGAGATGTATGTTTTGCAGTGCGAAAACCGTCTTACCGCGCCGTCGGTGGGCGGAGAAGTTGGCTCATATGCGTACGGCTATCAGCTCTATTATCAGGGATTTTTCCTTGCGCCGCACGTCGTTGCACAGAGTTTGAAGGGAGCGCTGCTCATCGGGCAGTGCATGGCGGAGCTTGGCTATCGGAACTACCCGTCCGTCGATCGTCTGCCGCCCGATATCACCCGCGCCGTTCGGTTCGATACCGAAAAACAGCTGACGGACTTCATTCAGTCTGTGCAGGACGTTTCTCCCGTCGATTCCTTCGTTCGTCTCGAAGCGTGGGATATGCCCGGGTATGATTGCAAGGTCATTATGGCGGCAGGCACGTTCAATTCGGGCGCGAGCATCGAGTTGAGCGCAGACGCGCCCATCCGCGAGCCGTACGTCGCATATTTTCAGGGCGGTCTGACGTACGAGCACTGCAAACTTGCCGTTCGGGAGATCTTAAAAAAACTCGTTTGATGAAATATCTATGATATGGAAAGAGCGAAAAGAGGCGCAAATCGGCGTCTCTTTTTTTTGTTGAAAAGTATTGACAAAATCGGAAATATGTGCTATTATGATGATATCAAAATAATATCACTTTTGGAGGTCAGTATGGAAAAAGAGATCAGCGAACGCGCGGCGCATGAAAAAAACGGCTGGGTGATGCTGGCTGTGGTTCTACTGATGATTGTCGGCGGAATCGTCATGTTTGCATTCGGTGCGATCAATGTAAACGATATTCCCGCGTTTGCGGCGCTGATGGTGGCGGGTATTCTCGTCTTTATCGTCGCGATCGTGATGACGTGCGGGTTCAAGACGTTACAGCCCAATGAATCGTATGTGTTTACGCTGTTCGGCAAGTATTACGGTTCGCTGAAACGCGACGGTTTCTTTTGGGTAAATCCGTTCTGTTCGGCAGTCAATCCTGCGCGCGCAACGATGGGGGTGAACAAGAAACTCTCTTTGAAGGCGATGACGCTCAACAATGAAAAGCAGAAAGTCAACGACGAAGAGGGCAACCCGATCGAGATTTCCGTCGTCGTGATCTGGCGCATCACCAATACGTCGCGCGCGGTGTTCAACGTCGATAATTATATGGCGTATCTTTCCACGCAGTGCGACGCGGCGATCCGTCAGGTGGCGCGGCAGTATCCGTACGACGTTTCCAGCAACGGCGATGAAAAATCTCTCCGTGGCTCCGCGCAGGAAGTCGCCGACATTTTAAAGGGAGAAATCCAGACCCGCGCGGAGATGGCGGGAATTGAAATTCTCGAAGCGCGCATTTCGCACCTTGCCTATGCGCCCGAGATCGCCGCGGCAATGCTGCAACGCCAGCAGGCTTCCGCGATCATTGCGGCAAGGCAGAAGATTGTCGAAGGCGCGGTCTCCATGGTAAAAATGGCGCTCGATAAACTTTCAGACGACCAGATCGTCGAGCTTGACGACGAGCGCAAGGCGCAGATGGTGAGCAATCTCCTCGTGGTGCTCTGCGGCAACAAAGACGCGCAGCCCATCGTGAACAGCGGGAGTATCTACTGAAGCGCTGCGGGGAGCGGCAACGACTGAAATTGTATTTGCGGCAGGTGACAGCTTGGTTGCCGTGCCGAAGGTTCAACGCAAGAAGATATTTTTTAAATATTCAAAACTGAGCGCGTATGCCTGTACCGATTGCGGCGCGGTGTTCCGCATTCGGTTGGAGGAGCCTGAAAAGTTAAAGCCGTTTGTTGATTATTCGGGCGGAGCGAAATGAGTTTTCTTGTTTCTGCGCTTTGGAAAATTGCATGGAGAGGGGCGCAGATAATCCGCGCCCGCCGTGCTGTTCGATTTGTGCGGCGTCTGTCTCAGAAAGACGCCGCTGTCTGGAACGAAAGTCTTTGAGTGAGTGGGGCAGGTAAAATGGCATACGGGAACGTTTTAAAAGTGGAGGATGTCATGAAAGAAGAGGAGTTGGAAAAGAAAAATAAAGCCAAAAAACAAATTCCGCTTCGCGTCTCTCCCGCGCTGTATGCAGAACTCATGGAGTGGGCGGAAGATGATTTCCGCTCGCTCAACGGGCAGATCGAGTACCTTCTCACCGAGTGTGTAAGGCATCGGAAGGGGAAAAAGGACTGAATTTTTACATTATTCGCAGTATTATGTCTGGAATAATACAATTAAAACACCAAAAATAGAAGGGATATATGACGTTTGAGGAATATTCAAAAACGGAAATTTTCCGCAGGGAACAGCGTCGGCTTGCGCGCGCAAAGCGAGCAGGCTATATCGGGCTTGCCCTTTGTCTTGTCGGGACTGCGTGTCTGGTCGCGGCGGGGTTTCTTATTGCAGACGAAGGCGGAACTTATCCTCCGTGGCGTCTTGCGCTTCTGATCGTCTGTAGCGTGCTCGGGCTGGCGGCGTTTGGCGCGGAAGTTTTTCTCAGCGTTTTTGCCTCTGATCGAAAGGATGACGGGGTGTCGCGCCGTCCCGCGTTTTCCGCGGCGCTTCTGCTGTATGCGCGGGAATACCTTTCGGACGGATGGCAGACTGTCAACGGCAACGTTTCATTCGATATGGATTTTCCGAAGACAGATAAGGGAAAGTCGCTGTCTTCTTTTTTCCTCGTCCGCGAGACAAGAGAGGAAATTTCTCTTGCGCAGTTCGGGGAGGGGGTGGATCTGATGGACGGCTATGCGCTTGCGCTCTTCGGGCTGTTTTCCTGGCTGGAAAAGACGGGCATTTCCGTGACGGAGATCACTTACCGCGTGATGGAGAACGGGCTTGTGAGGCGCAGGAGAAACAACGGCAAATTTGTTTTATATTCGGGCGGAAAATGGACTCTTTCGGGGAGAAGTTTCCGCGCAAGTTATCGCCGAATTGTGAAATATACGCGCAGGAAGGGACTTTTGTCGGAATGAACAAGAATGCAAAAGGCGGGATTAAACCCGTCTTTTTGCGTCTGATGAAAAACCCCGCGATTTACGCGGGGTTTGGTCTGATATTTAATATTTTTTGACCTCTTCCTGTTTGACCCGCTTATATCCCTTTTTGGGCGGGAGACGGAAGAAGTCGATCTTGCCGCCGAACTTCACGAGCAGCACACCTGCAATGACGAGCGCGATTCCCACGCAGATGACGACGATCGCCCACGTTTCAAGCGTTTCGCCCTTGATGCGCGACCACAGCTCGTTGATGTTCTCGTTTGCCTCTTCGCCGTAATAATCCATCACGGCGCAGCGGTGCGTGACGGCTTCGGGAGGGTAGTGCGCATAGAGCTGGCGGCTCTCCGCCTGTTCGCGGTCGGCAATGAAGGTCGCGTCCTCCACGGCGTCGCCGAAGAAGTAACTCAGGTCATATGTTGTTGTATTTGCAAGAAATTCTTCCTCGCTCTCGTATTCCTCGGGGTCGACGGCGTACGTCTCGCAGACGTAATCGAACACTTCTTCTCCTGCAATGACGCCCGAATAGCCGATATAATACATATTTCTGATTGCATTTTCGGGCATCGAGAGGAAATTGACGAACGCCTGCGCCGCCTGCTTGTTCGCGCCTTTCGGCATGACCCAGCCGTCGAACCAAAGATTTGCGCATTCTTCGGGAATGAAGAAGTTGAGGTCGACGCCGTCCTCTTCTTCGGCAAGATCCATCGCATAGACGGCGTCGCCGCTCCATGCGAAGTTGAGCCAGATACGTCCGCTGACAATGTCCGCTTTGCCGGTATCCGTTTCGTAGCCGTAAATGTTTTCGTCCATTTCCCGCATGACTTCCTCCACTTTTGCGATGGTTTCGTCGTCGGTGCGGTTCATGATCTCGGCAAGTTTCTGCGTATAGTCGTCGCCGGTCTTGTCAAGCGCGGCAATCTCGTCTTTGTAGAGAATGGCGAGCGCCACGAAGTAGGAATCGCGCACGTTGTCTTTGGTCGTCACGCGGTTGCGGTATGCCTGTTCCGTCATGATATTCCAGCCGAGTTCGGGCAGGTCTGCCGCGTCAACGTATTCGGTGTTGTAAACAAAGCCCGTCACGCCCCACATATATCCCGCGGCATAGTCGCTCCACGTGGAATCGTCCTCAGGATCTTCTTTGTTGATGCGGTTGCTCTCGAACATCTGCCGGATATAAGGGGAGACGTTGCGGATATAGTAGTTCTCTTCCTTGCTCGCGTCGAAGAAACTTTCGTCGTACGGTTCGAGGTAATCCTCCGCCGCAAGCTTCATGATCATGTACTCGGAGGGGCAGAGAAGATCGTACTCGTTCCCGAGTTTGAGCTGGTTGTACATATCTTCGTTCGTTCCGAACGTGGAGTATTCCACGCGGATGGGGGTGCCGTACTGCTCTTCGTACCACTCTTCAAAGCGAGTGATCATGTCGGGCGCGTTGGGGTCGCCGTCCCACGAGTCCTCGCCGCCTTCGTCGATGTATTCCTCCCAATTATAGACGCGGAGCACGATTTCGGAATCGGAGTTGCAGCCTGCCAGAATGGAGACCGTGGGGAGCGTTGCGACTGCCGCAAGCAAAAGTGCGGAAATTCTTCTCTTTTTCACTTCCGTACCTCCTTTTTGCGCCCGACGAGATTTGCCGAGATCACGACGATGAGAATGACGACGAAGATGATGGTCGTCAGCGCCCAGAAGGAGGAGAGCGTCGCCGCCGTATGCGCGTTGCCGCGCGTCGTCGCGTTGAACACATAGGTGGAGATCGTCTCGAAACCGCTCGGGCGGGTGTAGAACGTCACGATATAGTCGTCCAGCGAAAGGGTGATCGCAAGCATGAATCCGGAAATGACGCCAGGGATGATCTGCGGCAGCACGACCGTGAAGAGCGCTTTCGCGGGAGACGCGCCCAGATCGAGCGCCGCCTCGTAGAGGGAGTTATCCATTTGTTTGAGCTTGGGCATGACGGAGAGCACGACAAAGGGGGTGCAGATGACCATATGCCCGATGAGGAGGGTGAAATAGGATTTGGGAAGTCCGAACGCAACGAAGGTGATCGCAAGCGCAAGCGCGGTTACGATCTCGGCGTTGATGATGGGAATGCGGGAGACGGCGCTCATCGTCGTTTTCACGCGCCGCTTGCTGTAAAAGATGCCGAGCGCGCCCAGCGTGCCGAGCACGGTGGAGAGCGCCGCCGCGGCGAGCGCAAGCCCGAAGGTGTTCCCAATCATCGTGAGGACCTTGGGGTCTGTGAACAGCGCGCGGTAGTGGACGAGGGAAATTTTGCCCGACGTTCCGATGATGTCCGTGTCGATAAAGCTGTAAACGGTAAGCAGAAGAATGGGGGCGTACATCAGAAGCAGAACGAGACCGATGAACGCTGCTTTCAGGCATTTGATTGCAATCGCTTTGCTATTCATAGATTGTTCGTCCCCCTTGCGGTAGTTTCTTCTTTAAATCCGCCGGTAAGCCATGTGGAGAGGAATACGACGATGAGCAGAATGAGCGCGACCATCGAACCCATGTGCCAATTCGTGCCGAAATATTCGTAAATGAATTTACCGATAATGGTCACTTTGGAGTTTCCGAGCATATCTGAAACGACGTAGTTCGTCATGGAAGGCAGGAATACCATCGTGATCCCGCTCGCAATGCCGGGCATGGAGAGGGGAAGGGTGATGCGCGTAAACGTCGTGAAGGTATTTCCGCCGAGATCAGCGCTCGCTTCATACAGGCTCTCGTCGATTTTGAGGAGCGTCGTGTAGAGGGGCAGGATCATGAAGGGCAGAAAGTCGTAGACCATACCGAAAATGGTGTTGAAGTAATTTGCCTCGCCCAGAAGCCCGATCCAGTTCAGAAGTTCGCGGATGGCGTTCACGCGCAGGACGAAGTTGATCCACATGGGCGTTACGAAGAGGAGAAGGATGACGAATTTCTTCTTCATCTTGCTCCGTGCGAGGATATACGCCACGGGGTAGGCGATGAGAAGGCACACCGCGGTCGTGATAAGCGCAATGACGAGGGAATAAACGATGGTGCTCAGCTTCGTCGGGTCGGAGAAAAATCGGATGAAATTCTCGAACGAGATGTGCATCTCCTTGTCCGTAAACGCGTAAAAGATGATGACGAGCATGGGGATGATGACAAAGAAGAGAAGGAAAACGGCGTACGGAATGCCGAGCGTTTTGCGGGAAAAGCGCAGTCTCATTTCTTCTTATCCTCCGCTTTGAGGGAAAGTCTGATCTTGTCTTTGGGAATAATGACGGAGACAAGGTCGTTTTCGTTCCACAGATCGTCCGTCGCAAAGACGAAGTCCTCTTCGTCCTCGCCGTTGGTGCGGACGATCAGGCGGTAGTGGTCGCCCTTATAGATGATGGAGATAATGTTGCCCGTCGTGCCGCCCGCGTCCTCGTCGTCGCTGATGGCGATGTCCGTGAGTCCCACTTCGACGCGCACTTCCGTCCCCG
>CALVMN010000013.1:0-42829 GCA_944346365.1 Candidatus Gallimonas merdigallinarum | reverse complement strand
GAGGCGCGCAACAAGCTGGACGGCCTCATCTTCTCCGTCGAGCAGGCGGTCAAGGACAACGGCGACAAGTTCACCGACGAGGAGAAGCAGACGCTGACGGAAGCCGCCGAAGAGGCGAAGAAGGAGCTGGAAGCGGACGACGAAGAGAAGTACAACGCGGCGTTCGAGGCGCTCTCGCAGAAGGTGCAGCCCATCTTCCAGAAGATGTATCAGCAGGCGGCAGGCGCGCAGGGCGCGCCCGGCGCGGGCGATGCGAACGGCGGGTCGGACGACACCGAATTCCATCAGTAACTCATTCACGCGGAACGTTTCGCAGGCGAAATCTCCGCAGTGAGCGCGGCGGAAGCTGCGTAAGCCGAATGAAAAAGCGCTCTGAGGCGGGCTTCCGCCCCGCGCGCTTTTTCGCCGTCATAGAGGAATATTATGGCAGAGAAGAAAAACTATTACGAGATCCTCGGCGTGAGCAAGAACGCGACGGAGGAGGAGATTAAGGCGGCGTACAAAAAGCTCGTCAAGCAGTATCACCCCGATCTCCACCCCAACGATAAGCTCGCCGCGGAAAAATTCAAAGAGATCAACGAGGCGAACGAGGTCCTCTCCGATAAGCAGAAACGTGCCGCGTACGACTACGAGCAGGAGCACCCCGGCATGGGGGGCATGGGCGGCATGGGCGGCGCAGGTTTCGGCGGGTTCGGCGGCTTCGGCGATATTTTCGACAGCATCTTCCAAGGCTTCGGCGGCGGCGCGTCCGTTCAGCGCGATACGACGGGCGACGACATTCAGCTCACCCTGACGCTGAGTTTCATGGACGCGGCGAAGGGCTGCGCGAAGGAGATCTCCTATTCCCGCAACGAGCCTTGCCCGAGCTGCAACGGCACGGGCGCGAAGAACGGCACAGCGTTCCGCTCTTGTACCAAGTGCGGCGGGAAAGGTCAGACCCGTTACGCGCAGGAAACCATGTTCGGCAGGACGGTGCGCGTCGGCGTCTGTCCCGACTGCGGCGGGCGCGGTAAGATCGTCACCGATAAATGCCCCGACTGCAAGGGGAAGGGCTATATTCGCCGCGAGACAAGGCTCACGCTGAACATTCCTGCGGGCGCGGATACCAATTCGTATATCCGCAAGCGCGGCTACGGGCAGGCGGGTACGGACGGCGGCGCGCCCGGCGATCTGATCGTCGTCATCCGCGTCGAGCCGCACAAAATTTTCCAGCGCAAGAATATGGATCTGTACGTCGATCTGCCCGTTCCCTTCCAGACGGCAGCGCTCGGCGGCACGATCAAAGTCCCCGATCTCGACGATACGTTCGATTATCAGATTCCCGAGGGTACGCAGTCGGGAACGACGTTCACCGTCCGCGGCAAGGGTATCAAATCGCGCAACGGTACGGGCAATCTGTACATCCGCGTTACGGTCGAGGTGCCGACGAAACTGACGCGCGAACAGAAAAAGAAGATCGCCGAGGCTGCGGAGACGCTCGACATGAGGCAGTACGACAAGGCGAAAAAATATGCCGACAGCGTCAGCGCGCTCTACGGCAAAAATCCCTATTAAAAAATATCCCGCACGCGCGGGATATTTTTTTGCGAAAAAATTTACCGTGCAGGGTCGGAGTGGGCTTGCGGCTTCTCTTGACAAGTCTTTTCCGAAGATTTATAATACAGGCATGAAATACACAGAACTTACCGTGCATACGACGTCCGAGGCGAGCGAGCTTGTGGCGGACGTCATGTGGCAGTACACCGAGGGCGGCGTCGCCGTGAGCGACGTCAGAGACGTCATCGCGCTTGTCAAGGGGGAGAGCGGCGTATTCTGGGATTATATGGACGACGATTTGTGCGCGCCGCAGGGCGACGTACTCGTCAAATGCTTTTTAAAGCCCGAGAACGCGGACGGCGCGGTCTCCGAGATCCGCAAAGCGCTTGCCGAAATGAAGGCGCGCGGCGGGCTGGAATTTGGTACGCTGGAAGAGACGCGCCGCGAGATCGACGGGGACGATTGGATCGACGTGTGGAAAAAACACTTCCGCCCCCTGCATATCGGCGCGCGCGTCGTGGTCGTGCCCGAATGGATCGAATATCACCCCAAGGAGGGGGAGGCGATCGTCCTGCTCGATTCCAACATGGCGTTCGGCACGGGCGAACACGAGACGACCTCCATGTGCCTCGAAGCGTTGCAGGAAGTCCTAAAAGAGGGCGATACCGTCATCGACGTGGGCTGCGGCAGCGGAATTTTAGGCATTGCGGCGGCGAAGCTGGGCGCAAAGCGCGCCTATCTCACGGATATTGACCCCGTTGCCGTGGAGAGCGCGGCGCACAACGCCGAAAAGAACGGCGTGGAGGACAGGGTCGTCGTGGCGCACTCCGATCTTCTGGCGGACGCCGAGATCAGAGGCGACGTGGCGCTCGCCAACATTACGGCGGAAATTCTGGTGCGGCTCGCGCCCACCGTGCCGCGCAATCTGAAAAAGGGCGGCACGCTCATTCTGAGCGGGATCATTGCGGACAGGCTCGCGCGCGTCAAAGAGGCGTTCGGCGCGGAGGGGCTGACGCTGCAAAAGCAAATGCACAAGGGCGAGTGGTATGCGCTCGTCTTTACGGCGTAAACCGCGCGGCGCGGTTCGGATTGAGAGGTTTTTACATTTCATGGCTGCACCCAAGCGCTTTTTTGCGCAGAACATCTCGGGCGATATGACGCTCTCCGACGAGGAGACCCGTCACGCCAAAAACGCCCTGCGCCTTTCCGAAGGGGACGAACTCACCCTCTTCGACGGCAGCGGCAAGGAGTATTCCGCCATCGTCACGAAGGTGGGGCGGGAGGGGGTCTCCGTACACGTCGTGCGCGAGAACGTCTCCGACCGTGAACCGCAGACGTGGGTCTTTCTGCTCGTCGGCGCGCTCAAAGGGGATAAGACGGAACTGGTCGTACAGAAGGCGACCGAGCTGGGCGTGAGCCGCATCGGCGTGTTTTCCTCGCGCTACTGCTCGGCGTATATGAACGACAACAAGCTCGAACGGCTCAACCGCGTCGCGCGCGAAGCGGCGAAACAGTGCCTGCGCGCGTCCGTGCCGCGCGTGGAATACTATGAAACGCTCGAAGAAGCGCTTCAGGCGGGAACAGAGTGCGCCACGCGACTGTTCGCCTGCGAATTTATCTCGGAATCGGAGAAGGACGTCATCGATACGGGCGCGTCGGTCTGCGCCGTGGTGGGCAGCGAGGGCGGATTCGCCGAAGAGGAGTACGCGTTCGCGCAGCGGCTCGGCTACTGCGGCGTATCGCTCGGAAAGCGCATTCTGCGGGCGGAAACGGCGGCGATCGCGCTCGTCTCCGTCATCATGCACGAGGCGGGGGAACTCGGATGAAGGCTTGCGTTTTCACGCTGGGGTGCAAGGTCAACGAGGTGGAGAGCGCTTCCTACCTCGCCGCGCTCGAAGCGCGCGGCTACGAGGTGACGGACGAACTCGGCTATGCCGACCTGTACCTCGTCAACACCTGCGCCGTCACGGCGGAGGCGGAAAAAAAGAGCCGTCAGGCGATCGCCCGCGTCAGAAAGTTCAATCCCGCGGCGCGCGTCATTGTGTGCGGATGCGCCGCGCAGAATCACCCCGAAGCCTTTTCGGAGCGCGAGGGCGTCACGCTCGTCACGGGCGCGATGCACAAGGACCGCGTTCTCGAACTGCTCGATCGGGAGGGTGTGTTTTTGGAGGAAGAACGCGCGTTCTGCGAGCTTCCCGCGCCCAAACAGACCAAGACCCGCGCGTTTCTGCGCATTCAGGACGGCTGTAACCGTTTCTGTTCCTATTGTCTGATCCCGTACCTGCGGGGGCGCACGCGTTCGCGTTCCGCGGACGCGGTCGTGCGCGAGGCGGAACGCGTCTCCGCCCGCGAGATCGTTTTAACCGGCATCGACATTACGTCCTATCGGGACGGGGAGACCGACCTCGGCGGGCTGTTGCTGCGGCTTGCGCATCTGCCGTCGCGGATCCGGCTCGGCTCGCTGGAAGAGGGGATCGTCACGCGGGAGTTTCTCGGCTGTATGAAGGCGGCGGGCAACGTCGTGCCGCACTTTCACCTCTCGTTGCAGAGTGGGTCGGACGCCGTGCTGCGGGCAATGAACCGCCGCTATACGCGGGCGCAGTATCTGGAAGCGTGTGCGCTCATCTATGAATATTTCCCCGACGCGGCGGTCACGACGGATATCATCGTCGGGTTCCCGACGGAGACGGAGGAGGACTTCGCGCAGTCGCTCGCCATCGTCCGCGAGGCTGGGCTGGCGCGCGTACACGCCTTCCCCTATTCGAGGAGGGCGGGAACGAACGCCGCGAAATTAAAAGACCTGCCCGCTTCCGTCAAAAAGGAGCGCATGGCGCGCATGCTCGCCTGCGCCGCGCAGGCGGAGGAGGAATATCTCGCGCGCTTCCTCGGACGGACGCTCACCGCGCTCTTTGAAGAGGACGGCGGCTATACGCAGAATTATATCCGCGTGTACGCCGACGGCGCAAACGAGGGGGGTATGTACGAGGTGAGGCTGCTCTCACGCGAAAAAGACGGGTGCAGGGCGGAGATCGTCAGAGAATTATAGGAGGATTTGGATATGGAAAACTGTGTATTCTGCAAGATCGTCGCGGGGGAGATCCCTTCCGCGAAAGTGTACGAGGACGGCGAGATGCTCGTTTTTCGGGATATTGAGCCGAAGGCAAAAATTCATCTGCTCTGCGTTCCCAAGGAGCATTTCGCGACGCTCGCCGAACTGACGCTCGCGCGCTCCGCGCTCGTGGGGCGTATGCTCGAAACCATCGCCGCCCACAAAGGCGAGTGGGGGCTTTCGGACGGGTATCGGCTTGTCGTCAATCAGGGTAAAAATGCGGGGCAGACGGTGCATCACCTGCATATCCACGTACTCGGCGGCGAAATGCTGGGCTGGTAAGCGGATCGGCAGATCCCACATATCTGCAAAAATAAGGTATAAACGGGAAAGATTGTGGCAAAACTTCTTCCGCAAGGACGCGGGAGGAGTTTTTTCAATGCGGAAAAAAGGTCGTATCAAGGGAATATCGCTCATTCTCGCCGCGTTTGCCGCGGGCGCGTTCTGCTTTCTTCTGACGCGGTCCCCCGTCTTTGCGGGCGGGAGCGGCTACGAATTTTCGGGCGGGTCGTCCTCGTCGGCGGGCGTCACGATCGCGGAAAATCCCGCGCTGTACAAACTGTTCACCCCCGTCGCGGGCGAGAGCGTTCGCTATGCGGGCGATCGCTGCGAGGAAATTAAGGAGCGGTTCTCGGCGCGGCTGCTCTTTACGGAAGAGGCGTGCGGCGTAGTCAACTACTATCTGTATACTCCCCGTCTCGGCGGGGGCGTCGTTCTGAACGGGGTTCTCGTCAATCTGCATATTGCGGTGGGGAAGGAACAGACGGCGGTCGGCACGCCGCTCATCTTCGGCGGGGCGTAAAATTCCGACTTTCCTGCGGAAAAAAGAATTTACGAAAAGCGTGTATAAACGCGTTCCGACCCGTCAATCATCTACATACAAAGTTTTCGGAGGAGCATCATGAAAGAAGAAAAGACGAAGAAGAAAAAGAGTATTTACTATATTCTGCTTGCCGTCGGCGTTGCTCTGCTCGCGGCGGCGACCGTGCTGACCGTCTGGTTCACGACGCGCGGCAACGACGTTGCGGAAGTTCCCCCCGTGGAGGAGCCGGACGATCCTTCCGGACCTTCCGGACCTTCCGAACCCGAGGAACCCGAAGAGCCGGACGAACCGACCGGACCTTCTGAGCCGGAGAGCCCTGAATATGTGCGCCCCATCTCGGTGGAGACATGTTCCGTGGACTACGACGCGATCTATGTCAGCGACACGACGGACTTTATCTACCGGCATAAGGCTGTCGATTTCGCAGCGGACGCGGGAACGGAGGTATACGCCATGGCGGATGGCACCGTGTCCGCGATCAGTCTGAGCGAAGAGCTCGGCAACCTCATCACCATCGACCACGGCAACGGGCTTACGATGACCTATCGTTTTGTCGAGCCTGCGGAGGGACTTTCCGTTGGCGCGGCGGTCGAACAGGGAGCCTGTATCGGCACGGTCGCCGAGGCGTACGGCTCCGAGGCGGCGGACGGAACGCACCTGCATCTGGAAGTTTCGCTGAACGGCTCGTTCGTCGATCCCAACACCTATCTCGATCTCACTTACGACGAAAAGTAATCGTAATTTTGCTTCCCCCATGCGGCGACACGCCGCGATCCCCCATAAAAAGACGGGCGCTCCCATGTTTCGGGCGTCCGTCTTTGCAAAAAGCGCATCTTATGTCTTGCAATTTGCGGCGAAAGGGGGTATAATATAGGAAGGAAACGATATGGAGGTCAAAATTAATGTGGTTAAATGAAAATGCGGGCATCGTCGTGCTCATCTTCGGGATCATCACTGTTGCTCTGCTTGCCGTCATGCTGTGGCTTGTCTTTACGCTGCGCAATCGGTTTGCGGTGCAGCGGCTGAAATTTGTGGGGCTTTACGCCACCGACGTGGAGTCGCGAACCGACTACGCCGCGCTTACCGTGGGTAACCGCTCCGTCAGCGAGATCGCCGTCAAAGAACTCGGCATCAAGAACGGGGGCGTTGTGTTCAATCTGACCGCGCTCTATAAACGCAAAGAGGGGCTGGACGAAAATGCGCGTATCGTCATCGAGCAGCGCCGCTCCATCAGCTTCCGCTTGGAACGCGATGAGCTGTGGGCGCTCCTCACGGACGGAAAAAAGGGGAAGGAACTGAAAACGCTCCGTCTCTATGCCGTCGATCTGACGGGAAACGTCTATCAGGGGCGCATCTCCGCAGTGAAAAAACTGCTTGCAGGCATTCTCGCCGCCGAGAAAAACGCCGTTAAAAACGGCGCGCCCGCTTCGTTTGCGCCGAAACCCGCCCAAAGCGCCCTCGCGCCTGCTGTGAAAACTTCCGCTTCGAGCGCGCCAGCTGTGCCGGTTGTTCCTGCACCGAAACCTGCGGAAAAGCCCGTCGCGCCCGCGGAAGAACCCGAAATGCCCGTACTTCCCGTGAGCGAGTCGCCCCAACTTCCCACCCGGTCGCTCCAGCCTGCTCGCGAACCCGAGGAGACTGTCTCCGCCGAAGAATCTTTCTTGCAGGCGGACGCGGAACTCGCGCCCGCGCAGTTCCCCGCGGAAGGGGAGCACGAAGAGGATCAGACGGAATCCGCAGATTAATATCAGCCGATGAAAAAAAAGTAACCCACCAGCTAAGCTGGTGGGTTACTTTTTTCAGATGGTTTCAGGTGTTCGCTTAAAACTTTTTGAATACCGCGCCGTCGGAGGCGGAGGTCACCAGCGCGCGGTAACGCTTCAGATATCCCTCCACGGGCTTTTCGAGCGGCACAAAGTTTTTCAGCCGCGCATCGATCTCTTTCTGCGGCACGCGGAGGTTAATTTCGCCCTTTTCAATGTCGATGTCGATGATGTCGCCTTCCTGCACGATGCCGATCACGCCGCCCGCCGCCGCTTCGGGGCAGACGTGCCCGATCGCCGCGCCGCGCGTTGCGCCCGAGAACCGTCCGTCCGTGATGAGCGCGACGGTATCGCCCAGCCCCGCGCCCACGATGGACGAGGTGGGGGAGAGCATCTCGCGCATTCCCGGTCCGCCCTTCGGACCTTCGTAGCGGATGACGACGACATCGCCTTTGTTGATCTTATTGGCGGAGATCGCCTCCATGGCGGTCTCTTCCGAATCGAATACGCGCGCAGGACCGGAGTGGCGGTACATTTTGGGATCGACCGCGCTCTTTTTGACGACCGCGCCCTCTTTCGCAAGATTCCCCTTCAAAATGGCAAGCCCGCCGTAGGGGGAATAGGGGCGATCGACGGGGCGGATCAGCTCATCGTCGCGTACGCGTGCATTTTTGGTTAGCTCGTCCTGCGATACGCCCGCCACCGTCTGCGCGGAGCCGTCGAAGAGGTTGGCGTCGATCAGACGGCGGATGACGGCGGAAATTCCGCCCGCGTCTTCAAGTTCTTCAATATACCGTTCGCCCGCGGGCGCAAGGCGGCACAGATTGGGCGTCTGCGCCGAAATTTCGTTCATGGTGTCCACGGAGATCTGCTCTTTGGTGAATCCGAGCTCGCTTGCGAGTGCCAGAAGGTGCAGAACGGAGTTGGAGGAGGCGCCGATCGCCATATCGACGCGTTCCGCGTTTTTGAGCGCCGCGGGCGTTAAAATGTCGCGCGGGCGGATATTTTTTTCGAGCAGTTTCATCACCGCTTCGCCCGTGCGCTTTGCGAGGGCAATGCGCGCCGAGAGCACGGCGGGAATGGTGCCGTTCCCGGGGAGCGCCATGCCGAGCGCTTCCAGCAGGCAGTTCATGGAATTTGCGGTGAACATTCCGGAGCACGAGCCGCACGAGGGGCAAGCCGCGCACTCGTAGCGCGCAAGCTCTTCTTCGTCGATCTTGCCCGAAGTATATGCGCCCACCGCCTCGAACATGGAGGAGAGGGAGAGCTTTTTGCCGTCCTTATGCCCTGCGAGCATCGGACCGCCCGAGACGAACGCGGATGGAATATTCACGCGCACCGCACCCATCAGCATTCCGGGGATGATCTTATCGCAGTTGCCCACGAACACGCACGCGTCGAAGGCGTGCGCCGTCGCGAGGATCTCCGCACTGTCCGCAATGATCTCGCGGGAGGGGAGGGAATAGCGCATTCCCTTGTGTCCCATGGCGATGCCGTCGCACACGCCGATGGACGGCACGACGACGGGCTTCCCGCCCGCAGCGATGACGCCTTCCGAGACCGCGCGCGCGATCTCATTGAGGTGCGTATGCCCGGGGATAATGTCGCTCTGCGCGCAGATGATGCCCACGATGGGCTTTTGCATTTCGCTGTCTGTCCAGCCCAGCGCCCGCAGAAGGGAGCGCTGTGCCGCCATGTTGCTGCCGTGTGAGAATGTATTCATAAAAAAACTCCTCCATCATTCACGAATTTTCTCGTCCAAAGGGACGACAAAATTCCGTGATCTGAGAGGACGGCTGCGGATACGCCATAGGCTAACCGCGCCTTCCTCTCTTTGCGCGAACCCTAAGGGCTTTCAATATAGTTCGCGCAAATTCACTCCTTCCTGAAAGCCGCGTGAGCGGCAAATTGAGGCATACTGCGGAAGGAAACCTTCCTTGTATCTGTGATTTATAGCTTTTTTGCGGACAATACAGTTAAAAATTCGTTGCAAAAGGCGTCACTGCGTTATGCCTTTTGTTTATAAATCACTTGCGCAAGCAGGGTTTCCCTGCGCCCGCGCCCCACATTTGCGCACACTTGCGCTTTTGCAGAAAGGTGAGCCGATGCGCGCTATTATGTTGCGATAGGCGCATCGGCGAGGAAAACCGAACACATAGCCGCTTTGCGGCGATTGTTGGGTTTTCCTAAATCTCACGACTTTTTTCCGCGTCAGTTCGCGGAAAAAAGTGTGAATATTTTTATATTTTCTCTTTATAATCCGTTTCGTCTTTGATGCACGCTTTGCCGCGGCCGATCGCCGTTACGCCCGTGCGCGCAAGTTCCATCACGCCGTAGGGCATGAGCATGGTCACAAATCCGTCGAGTTTGGAGGATTTTCCCGTCAGTTCCAGAATGGTCGCCTCGGGAGAGACGTCCACGACCTTCGCGCGGAAGATCTGGCTGATTTCCAGAATCTGACTGCGCGTCGCCGCGTCCGTCTTGACTTTGGCGAGCAGAAGCTCGCGGCAGACGGCGGATTCCTCCACCTGCTGGATCTTCTTGACGTCGACGAGCTTATCCATCTGCTTCATCATTTGACCGAGGATATAGTCGTCGCCGTTTAATACGATGGTCATGCGGGAGAGCGCGTCGTTCTCCGTCTTACAGACGGAGAGGGACTCGATGTTGTAGCCGCGGCGCGCGAACAGCGCAGCCACGCGCACCAGAACGCCGCTCTTGTTGGAGACGAGTGCGCTGATCGTGTACTGATTCATCTTATTTCTCCTCCCATTCCGTAATGATCGTGTCGTACGTTGCGCCCGGTTTGATCATGGGCAGCACGTTTTCGTCGTTGCTGATGCGGCAGTCCACAAGAACGGGCGTCTTTGCCGCGAACGCCGTCGTAAGCACGGGCACAATGTCCGCGTCCTTTTCGATGACCAGCCCCGTCGCGCCGAAACTCTCCGCAAACCTGACGTAATCCGTCTTTTTGCGCACGTTCGTCTGCGAGAAACGCCTGCCGTAGAAGAGTTTCTGCCACTGGCGCACCATGCCGAGCGCATGGTTGTTCATGAGGAGAATGGTAATGGGCAGCTCTTCCGTGACGGCGGTGGAAAGTTCGTTGAGGTTCATGTTGAAACATCCGTCGCCCGTCACAAGAACGACGTGTTTTCCCGTCGCCTTCGCCGCGCCGATCGCCGCGCCGAGTCCGTAGCCCATCGTTCCAAGCCCGCCGCTCGTGCAGAGGGTGCGGGGCTTTTCGATGGGGAAGTACTGCGCCGTCCACATCTGATGCTGCCCGACGTCCGTGACGACGATCACGTCTTTGGGCGCGAGGCGGGAAGCCTCGATGAGAATGCGGTGTCCGAGTTCGGGCGCGGTGTCCTTCGCCTTCTCCTCCGCGCGGTACGCCTTCGCCGTCTCGGCAAAGGGGCGTTTCGTCTCGTTGAGCATGGGCAGAAGGGTGGAGAGCGCCTCTTTCAGATCGCCCAGCACCGTATAGGTCGCGGCAACGTTCTTATCCAGCTCCGCTTCGTCAATGTCGATATGAATGACCGTCTTGCCCTGCGCGAACTTGTCGCGGTTGAGCGCGACGCGGTCGGAAAACCGCGCGCCGAGCGCCACGATGCAGTCGCTTTCCAGACAAAGCCGCGCGGCGGTCGCCGTGCCGTGCATTCCGATCATGCCCATAAAGAGGGGATGGGAAGCGGGGCAGGCGCCCAGCCCCATCAGCGTGGAGACGACGGGCGCGTCGAGCTTTTCGGCGAGCGCCACGACCTCTTTGGACGCCTCGGACGCGATCGCGCCGCCGCCCACCATGAGAACGGGGCGTTTTGCGGCGGCAAGCGCCGCGGCGATGGACTCCATGTTGCGCGCGGGAACGCTCTTGCGGCGCGCGGGAATGGGCTTTTGCGGCTCGTAATCGGCTTCCGCGCTCTGCACGTTTTTGAGAATGTCGATGAGCACGGGTCCGCGCCTGCCCGAATTGGCAAGAAGGAACGCCTCACGGACGACGCCCGCAAGTTCCTTTACGTCTTTGACGATATAGTTATGTTTGGTGATGGGAAGGGTGACGCCGAAGATGTCGATCTCCTGAAAGGAATCGCGGCCAAGGAAATTCGCCCCGACGTTGCCCGTAATGGCGACGAGGGGAACGGAGTCCATGTACGCGGTCGCGATGCCCGTCACAAGATTGGTCGCTCCGGGACCGCTCGTCGCAATGACGACGCCCGTCTTTCCCGTGACGCGCGCCCAGCCGTCCGCCGCGTGCGCCGCGCCCTGCTCGTGCGAGGTGATCACGTGTTCGATCGTCCCGTCGCGGTAGAGGGCGTCGTAAATGTCGAGCACGGTGCCGCCGGGGTATCCGAACACGGTGGTCACGCCCTGCTCTTTCAGACATTCGATGAGTATATCCGCTCCGATTTTTTTCATAAGCGCTCTCCCCCTTGATTTCGGTTGTTCCTTTCATTTTATTATAAATATGCGTCAATGTCAAGCGATGGGGTAAAATTCGCGGGAAGAAATACGTGACGATATAAGTTTTACGTATAAATCATCGTATATTTTTATATTTTCTGTATAAAAACAAAAAAGGGGCGCGGCTTTGCGCCGCGCCCGCAGAGGATCAGTATTTTTTCAGCCGTTTTTTGATGGAAGCGATGCCCGCTTTTGCCGCCGCGGTCGAGGAGCCGCCCACCGAATTTCTGCCTTCGGCGGAGGCGCGCGTCGTCACGGCTTGCAGCACGTCCGCTTCAAATACGGGGCTTGCCGCGCGGAACTCTTCCAGCGTGAGGGCGGGGAGCGTCTTGCGCTCCTGAATGCAGTAGCGCACCAGCCTGCCCGTGATCGCGTGCGCGTCGCGGAAGGGAACGCCGCGCTTTGCAAGGTAGTCGGCAACGTCCGTTGCGGTCGCATAGCCTTCGACCGCCGCCTCGTACATGGCGTTCACGTTGAAGGTGAGGTTTTTCACGAGCGCGGTGTAGATGGAGATGCAGTCGAAGAACGCCTTTTCCGTATCGAAGAAGGGTTCTTTGTCCTCCTGCAAGTCCTTGTTATAGGCGAGCGGAATGCCCTTGATCGTGGTGAGAATGCCCATGAGGTGTCCGTACACCCGCCCCGTTTTTCCGCGGACGAGTTCGGGGATGTCGGGATTTTTCTTCTGCGGCATGATGGAGGAGCCCGTCGAATAGGCGTCGGGGATCACCCAATAGCCGAATTCGTCGGCGGTGTAGAGAATGGTGTCCTCGCACAGGCGCGAAAGGTGCGCCATCGCAAGGGACGCCGCAAAGAGGTATTCCGCCACGAAGTCGCGGTCGGACACCGCGTCGAGGGAGTTCTGCGAAACTTCGTCGAACCCGAGAAGGTCGCGCGTGATCTCGCGGTCGATGGGGTAGGAAGTTCCCGCAAGCGCCGCGCTGCCGAGCGGCATCACGTTCATGCGCTTTCTCAGCGCCGCGAAGCGGTCGAGGTCGCGCAGGAACATCTCCGAATAGGCGTTGAAGTACTGCGCGCAGTTGATGGGCTGCGCCTTTCTCAGGTGCGTGAACCCGGGCATGATATAGCCCGCCGTCTCCTTTGCACGCGCAAGAAGGACGGTGATGAACTCTTTCAGAAGGGCGATCGCCTTATCGGCGGAAGCGCGCACATACAGGCGCATATCCGTCGCCACCTGATCGTTGCGGGAGCGCGCCGTGTGCAGTTTTTTGCCCACCTGCCCGACGCGGGATACGAGTTCGTTCTCCACGAAGGAGTGAATGTCCTCCGCACCCTCCACGGCGAGCGCGCCGCGCTCGATGTCCGCGCAGATGGAATGCAGACCTTCGGCAATGACGTTCGCCTCCTCTTCGGAGATGATGCCGCATTTGCCGAGCATGGTAACGTGCGCGACGGACGCGGTGATGTCCGCGCGCCACAGTTTTTTGTCGAACGAGAGCGATTCGTTGAATGCGTCCGCGTCGCCCGCCGTGGGCGCGTCGAATCTTCCTTCCCAGAGTTTCATTTTATACCTCCAAATTGTTCACGAAATTCTTTTCGAACTGACGAAAAGAATTTCCGTGATTTTGAGAGACAACCCATTGCACGGCATAAATGCCTGACAATGTGTTTTCTCTCTGCGGCGCAATCGCAACATAATAACGCGCCGCATTCACTCTTTCACCGTAAGCGCAGGTATGCGCAAATTGAGTACCGCAGCGCAGGGCAACCCTGCTCGCGGACGCGATTGATAGCTTAGCCTTCCCTTTGGGGGGCGCGGCAATGCCGCGATGAAGAGCTTGTCCTTCTGATTTTTCTCGATTATACAATATTTTTGCGGGCAACGCAACCGTTTTTTTGCGGCTCGGACGCGGCGGGGCGTTTTTTATTGACAGAGCGGCGCATTTTGCGGTAAAATAACTGTATGATCATTCTCGGACTCGACCCGGGCATCGGGACGATGGGCTACGGCATTATCGAAAAAGACGCCCGCGGCAACTGTACGGCGGTCGATTACGGCGTCGTCAAAACGCCGCCGGGCGAAAATTTAGCTGTGCGGCTGTGTATTCTCGAAGACGGGGTGAACGCGCTCTTCGATAAATTCCGCCCCGAAGAGGCGGCGATGGAGGAGCTGTTTTTCTCCAAAAACGTGACGACGGGCATTGCCGTCGCGCAGGCGCGCGGCGTCATGCTGCTGACGTGCAACAAGCGCTGCGGGCGCATTTTCGAGTACACGCCCAACCAGATCAAGCAGGCGCTCACGGGCTACGGCGGCGCGGACAAGGGGCAGATGCAGCGCGTCGTGGCGGCGCATCTCCGTCTCCCTAAGCCGCCCCGCCCCGACGATGCGGCGGACGCGCTCGGCGTTGCGCTCTGCCACGCCTTCACGAGCCGATTCGGGGCGCTGTTCGGGATCAAATAGTTCACACTTTTTTCCGCGAACTGACGCGGAAAAAAGTCGTGAGTTTCAGGAAAACCCCGCAGTCGCATACGCTTTGTGCGCGGTTTTCCTCGGCGGCGCTGTTTTCGCAACAGTATAGCACGCGGCGGCTCACTTTCTGAAAAATATACCGCAGCAATCACGAAAATATTTTCTATGAAAAGATTTTCGTGAAGAGGAGCGACAGGTGTGAAAAGTGTGGCGTTCGGCATAGCCGAATGCCCACAAAATGCACCTTGTCGCGACGAGCGCAGGTATGCGCAAATGTGGGGTGAGCAGCGCGTTATGCGCACCACCGCGGTGCGGTGTGCGCGCGCTGCGAACTAAGAAATTGCCATTTCAGCGGCAATTTGTGTCCGACACGAGGAGAAAGTCTTGCTTGCAAAAGAATTTCGACGAAGTGGCGCACGAGCGCTGCGCGCGAAGTACCGCAGGCGACACATTACCTTGGTGTCGCTGAGACGGGCGGAGGGTTGAGCGGCGCGTTATGCGCATCACCGCAGTGCGGTGTGCGCGCGTCGCGAAATGAGTTTTTTGCCATTGTCGGCAAAAAACTTGCCCGAACGCAAGGTCTACTTGCGTGAGACCCCTGCTTGCGCGAGTGATTTTATAGCAGGTTCACGAAATTCCTGAAAAAGCTATCAATTACAGATACAAGCAAAATCGCTATTTTGCGCAGTATGCCCCTAATTGTTGCGCAAGCAACTTTCAGAAAAAGGTGAATGCGCCGTCCGCTATTATGTAAGCCCTGATGGGACGGCGCAGAGGAAAAACGGCGGTCAGGCACGCAGTGCCGCGCCCGACGGTTTTCCTCAGATCACGAAAATTTTCCGCCCCTTTGGACGGAAAATTTTGTGAACATATTATGGAGGTTTTATGATCGGATATCTGCGGGGCAGGGTGCTTTCCCTGCTGCCTGAAAGCGTAATTCTGGACGTGGGCGGCGTCGGATACGAAGTGACCTGTTCTGGCGCGGCGTTCTCCAAACTCTCGGGCTTGCGCGCGGGAGAAGAAGGAGAGATCTATACTTATCTGCAAGTCGGCGAGCAGGGCGTCGCGCTCTTCGGGTTTGCCGATCTCAAAGAAAAAGAGCTGTTTCTGCGCCTTACCTCCGTGCAGGGCGTGGGGGCGAAGCTCGCCATCGCGGCGCTCTCTTCCCTCCGTCCCGCCGATCTGACGGAGGCGATCTACACGGCGGACGTCAAGCGGCTGACCGCCGTCAAGGGGCTTGGAAAAAAGACGGCGGAGCGCATCGTGCTGGAACTGCACGGCAAAATTTCCGCAGACGAGATCATCGGCACGGCGGAGGGCGGAATGCCCGCCGCGTCTCTCCCCAAGTCGCAGGAGGACGACGACGCGGTCGCCGCGCTCATGAATCTCGGCTTCACCAAACAGGAATCGGCGCGCGCCGTGGAGCGCGCGAAGGCGGGCGGCGCAAAGACGATCGAGGAGATCATCGGGCTTGCGCTGAGAGGTATGTGATATGGACGAATTCGGGGAAGAGAGACTGCTTTCGAGCAGCAAGGGGGAGTACGATCTCGAAGAGAACGTGCTCCGTCCGAAAACGCTGGACGAGTACGTCGGGCAGGATAAGGTCAAGGAGAACCTCTCCGTCTATATGGCGGCGGCAAAGGCGCGCGGCGAAGCGCTCGATCACGTCCTTCTGTACGGTCCTCCCGGGCTGGGCAAGACGACGCTCGCCCATATCATCGCGAACACGATGGGGACGCAGATCAAACTCACGAGCGGACCCGCCATCGAGCGTTCGGGCGATCTTGCTGCCATTCTGACCAACCTCAACGAGGGCGACGTCCTTTTCATCGACGAGATCCACCGCCTCAGCCATGCCGTGGAGGAAATTCTCTATTCCGCCATGGAGGATTACGCGCTCGACATCATCGTGGGGAAGGGACCCTCCGCGCGCAATATCCGCTTTTCTCTCAAACGGTTCACGCTCATCGGCGCGACGACGCGCGCGGGAATGCTTTCCTCCCCCCTGCGGGACAGGTTCGGCATCATGTGCCGCCTCGATATGTACACGCCCGAAGAGCTGAAACGCATCGTGGCGCGCTCCGCCCGCACGCTCGGCATCGCCATTGAGGAGGACGGCGCGTATGAGATCGCCCGCCGTTCCCGCGGAACCCCGCGTATCGCAAACCGCCTTTTGAAACGCGTGCGCGACTTCGCCGCCGTCGCGGGAAGTCACGCCGTCACCAAGGAGGACGCTCGCCGCGCCCTCGCCAAAATGGAGATCGACGAACTCGGGCTGGACGAGACGGACCGCAACCTGCTCCGCGCGCTCATTCACAAGTTCAACGGCGGACCGGCGGGGCTGGATACCATCGCCGCGACCATCAACGAGGACGTGAACACCATCGAGGACGTCTATGAACCCTATCTCATGCAGCTCGGATTCATCGCGCGCACGCCGCGCGGCAGAGTGTGCCTGAAAGGGGGGTACGAACATATGGGCGTGAAGATGCCCGCGCGGAGCGGGGCGCAGCTTTCGGTGTTCGACGGGGACTGAGATGACCGACGGAGAAATTCTCGATATTGCAGTCAGACAGTCCGCGATCGACAGCGCGTGCAGACCCGAAGATTTTTTCAATGGAGAGCACATCGTCGTGCGCTCCTGCGCGGACATGGGTGCGCGGAAATATCTCTCACTGCCGTTCGCGCTCGATCTCACTTCCTACGGAAACAACGTCGTCGCTTCGGCGGACGAGGCGCTGATCCCCGTCGCTAAGGCGTATCTTCGCGGCCGCCGCACGGAGGCGTGTTTTGAGACGCCCGCCCTGCACGAGCTGGACGCCATGCTTTTGCCCTTCGGGATGAGAACGTGTTTTCAGGCGGAGTACTTTCTGCCTGACCTTAACGCAATGCGTGAGATCGCCTGCGCGTACCCGACGCGCATTCTCGCGCGGGAGGCGTTCTCGGGGTTATATCTGCCGCAGTGGAGCAACGCGCTCTGCAAGGCGCGGAAGGAAAACGACGTCCTGTGCGTCGGGGCGTACGACGGCAATACGCTCATCGGTCTGGCGGGCTGTTCCGCCGACTGCGAACGAATGTGGCAGATCGGCATCGACGTTCTGCCCACATACCGGAAGAGGGGCGTCGCCGCCGCGCTCGTTTCCCGTCTGGCGGCGGAAACGCTTGCCCGCGGCAAAGTGCCGTTCTATTGCGCCGCGTGGTCCAATCTCGCGTCAAAAAAGACCGCGCTCGCGTGCGGGTTCAGACCCGCGTGGGTGCAGCTCACCGCAAAACCCGTCGGATTTACCCTTTGAGGGAAAACACAGATTATGAACGTTTTGAAAAAGAGTGATTTTTGGTACGATCTTCCCGAGGAGCTGATCGCGCAGACGCCCGCAGAGCCGCGCGACAGCTCCCGTCTGCTTGTCTATCACCGCGATACAAAATCGATCGAGCACCGCATTTTCCGCGATATCACGGATTATCTGAAAGCGGGAGACGTGCTCGTCGTCAACCGTACGCGGGTACTGCCCGCCCGCCTGTACGCGCATACCGAGCACGGCGGCGCGGTCGAGGTGCTCCTGTTGAAGCGCATCGATCTCGACGATTGGGAAGTTCTGGTGCGCCCGGGGAGAAAGTGCCGCGTCGGCGCGAAACTCACCGTGAACGACGAGCTTTCCCTCCAAGTGACGGGCATTACCGATTCGGGCGAGCGCATTGTGCGGTTTTCCTACCGCGGAACGTTCGAGGACGTGCTCTCCCGCGCGGGAACGATGCCTCTCCCGCCCTATATCCACGAAAAACTTTCCGACCCCGACCGCTATCAGACGGTGTACAGCCGCGAGAACGGCTCGGCGGCGGCACCCACGGCGGGACTGCATTTCACGCCCGGGCTGTTGGAGCGTATCCGCGCGATGGGGGTGGAGATCGCCGAGGTGCTGCTGCACGTCGGGCTGGGAACGTTCCGCCCCGTCAAAGAGGAGAACGTGCTCGACCACAAGATGCACAGCGAATATTACGAGGTGAGCGAGGAGGCGGCGGAGACCGTCAACCGTGCAAAGCGTGAGGGGCGGCGCATCGTGTGCGTGGGAACGACCTCCGTGCGCACGGTGGAGACGGTCGCGGACGAAAACGGCTTTCTGCGCCCCTGCAAGGGGAACACCGAAATCTTTATCTATCCGCCTTATCGATTCAAGTGCGTGGACGCGCTGATCACCAATTTCCACCTGCCCGAGAGCACGCTTTTAATGCTCGTCTCTGCGCTCTGTTCGCGCGAAGAGGTACTGCGCATTTACGGGGTGGCGGTGGAGAGGCGATACCGTTTCTTTTCCTTTGGCGACGCGATGCTCGTTTTATAACCTTCGCAACACTTTGTTGCGCTGTGGCAACCTTCGGTCATTTACGTCTTAGTAAATTCCCTCAGGTTTTCCTCGCGCGCCTCGTCTTGCTCGGTTCTGAAACGAGCATACCACGTGGAATAAGCGGCGCATCTCATTGTCGCGGTTACGGTTCTGCTCGGTCACTTACGGATTAGTAAGCTCCCTCGCAGCTTCCGCCCGCTCCTCGACCTGCTTGCTTCTCCGATCAGCATAGAGAACGCAATACTCTGTTGCGCTGCGGCAACCCTTGTAAACTTTGTTGCTCACGCGGCTTCTAATTACTCGCGCAAGGAGGCTGCGCCTCCGCCCGCGCTATAAAATCTGTTGCAAAAGGCGTCACTTTTGTTATAAATCACTCGCGCAAGGAGGCTGCGCCTCCGCCCGTCTCAGCGACACCAAGGTGGTGTGTCGCTTCGGTCACGAAATTGCCGCTGAAATGGCAATTTCTTAGTTCGCGGCGCGCGCACACCGCACTGCGGTGTTGCGCATAACGCGCCGCTCACCCCACATTTGCGCATACCTGCGCTTATGCGGAAAAGTGAGCCGCCGCGTGTTATATTGTTGCGAAACAGCGGCGGCGAGGAAAACCGAATGCAGAGCCGCAGGCGAACATTGGGTTTTCCTAAAAAATCACGAAGATTTCTCCCGTCAGTTCGGGAGAAATCTGTGAGGGTAGTTGTATGAACAACGAATATTTTTCTTTTGAACTTCAAAAAGTCGATCCCGAGACGGGGGCGCGCGCAGGCGTCTTTCATACGCCGCACGGCGATATTTTAACGCCCGTCTATATGCCCGTCGGCACGCAGGCGACGGTCAAAGGGGTGCTGCCAAAAGACCTCAAAGAAGTCGGGTCGCAGATCATTCTTTCCAACACCTATCATCTGTATATGCGCCCGGGCGACGATCTGGTGCGCCGCGCGGGCGGACTGCACAAGTTCATGAATTGGGACAGACCCATTCTCACGGACAGCGGCGGATTTCAGGTCTTTTCGCTCTCGTCGCTCAATAAAATAAACGACGACGGCGTGACCTTCTCTTCTCACGTCGACGGCAGCCGCCACACGTTCACGCCCGAGCTTGCCATGCAGATCCAGCATAATCTCGGTTCGGATATCATCATGGCGTTCGATCAGTGTTCGGAGTACGGCTATACCTACGACGAGGCGAAGCGCGCCATGGAGCGCACGAGCCGCTGGCTGGAACGGTGCTACGCCGCGCACGACAATCCCGCGCAGTCGCTCTTTCCCATTGTGCAGGGCAATTTCTATGCCGACCTGCGCGTCGAGAGCGTGCGCCGCTGCCTGCCCTATGTCAGACATGGTATCGCCATCGGCGGTCTCTCGGTGGGCGAGCCGAAGCCGCTCATGTACGAGATGCTCGATCATATCCGTCCCGTCCTGCCCGAGGACGTTCCCCGCTATCTCATGGGGGTCGGCTCGCCCGACTGCCTCGTGGAGGGCGTGCTGCGCGGCGTGGATATGTTCGACTGCGTGCTCGCCACCCGCGTCGCCCGCAACGGGACTGCGCTTACTTCCCGCGGGAAGGTGGTCGTCCGCAACGGGCGGTATAAAGAGGATTTCACGCCGCTCGACCCGGAGTGCGACTGCTATTGCTGCAAAAACTACACCAAGGCGTATCTGCGCCACCTCGTCAACGTGGGGGAGATGGCGGGCGGAATGCTCCTCTCGCTCCACAACATTGCCTATCTGCACCGCCTGATGCGCGGTCTGCGCGAGAGCATCCTCGGCGGATATGTGAAAGATTTCGTCCGCGAATTCTACAAAAAACAGGAAAACGCGGCAAATTAAGCGCGTATCGGCAGCGTAAAGTTTTATCGGATCGGAAAAAATATAGAAAAGTTCTGGAAAACGCTTGCCAAACCGCGCAAAAAAATGTATGATTGGTAGGCAATTTGTTTGCAGAAAGGAGAAAATGATATGGTCTTTTCGTTGTTGGCCGACACCGCACCGCCGAACAATCCCAGCAATATCGTGCTTTGGGTGCTTGTCGGCGTCATCATCGTCGGATTCATTGCATGGATGTTTTTCTCGGGCAGAAAGAACAAACAGCGCCAGAAGGAGTACATTGAACAGCTCGAAGCGATCCGCCCCGGGCATAAGGTAAAGACGGCGGGCGGCATCTGCGGCATCGTCGTGGAAGTGTGCGACGACAACACCGTCATCATCGAGACGGGCAGCGAGAACTCGGGCAAATCGTGGGTGAAGATGGACAAAGAGCTGATCGCCCAGACGGATGCGAAGGGTCCCACGCAGATCGCGCGCGAGGAGATGGAAGCGAAGCGCAAGGCGGAAAAAGAGGCGAAGGAAGCGGAAAAGCGCGGCGAAGCGCCTGCACAGGTTTCCGAAAAGCCTGTGGAAACGCCCGCGGAAACGCCTGCCGAAACCTCTGCGGAAGAGACGCCCGCGCAGGAGTCGGAAAGCGCGGAAGAAAAATCCGAATAATTGCTTTGAAAAGACCTCCGGATTTGCGGAGGTCTTTTTTCGCATATCTGTCCCGCCGCCCGCATAGGATAAGCTGTATTCAGCAAGGGGGTGGACAGCCGTGGAACATTCTCTCAGACGCGCCGTCGTCGAAATCCTGCTCAGCACGCTTTTTTATGCCGTTTTCTGCCTTGTCGCAATGGCGGTCGCCGCCGTGTTCGTGCGGGCGTACGTCCCTTCGGCGGGCGCAGTCTCCGCCATCGGCTGGGCGATCAAGTGCGCGGGCAGTTTTCTCTTCCCGCTCATCTTCGTGCGGCGGGAACGCGCGCTCGTCAAGGGCGCCGTCGCGGGGCTGTGCGGCACGCTCGTGACCATGTTGCTCTTTGCGGCGGTGGGCGGCGGGTTCTCGCTCACGGCGCTCTTTCTCGTCGAACTGCTCGTATGCGGCGTTCTGGGCGGGCTGGGCGCGCTCGCGGGCGTAAAACTGCGCAGGGAATAACGGCGCAGACGCGGCGGAAGGGCGTTCGGAAACATCTTCCGCCCGATCCGCGGAAAATCGGCGAAGTTTTCAAAAATTACTTGCAAAATTTTCCGCGGCGTTGTATAATGAATAAAAACAAGAAGAGGAGAACCGTCATGATTCGTACGATTGCAAAACCTCAGGCGAAGAAGATCACGGGCTGCGGCGAATGCAGAAGCACCTGCCAGTCCGCCTGCAAGACGAGCTGCACCGTAGGCAACCAGTCCTGCGAGCGCGTCACGAGAGAGGAAAGAATCGAAGGCGAAAGAAAGTAAGCACTTGTTCGCAAGGGAAGGAGCGGCGCGCCTGCGCGGCTCCTTGTTTTGCGTTTTCAGGAGATTTCCGCCCCGCGCGGGGCAAGAGGATCTATGGTACACGTATTTCACTATCACGATAAATATTACGCATACGATACGGGCAGCGGCGCGCTGCACGAATGCGACGAGGCGACCGCCCGCGTTCTGCGCGGCGAGGCGGCGGAGCTTTCCGACGAGGAACTGAAAAGCACGCTTGCCGATATCGAAGGGCTTAAAGAGGCAGGGCTTTTATACGCCGAAGAGGTCAAGACCGCGCCGATGAAGTCGCACGAGGTCAAGGCGCTCTGCATTCACATCTGCCATGACTGCAACCTGCGCTGCAAATACTGTTTCGCGGACGAGGGCGCATACCACAACGTGCGCGAAATGATGAGCTTAGAGACGGCGAAGGCGGCGATCGACTTTCTCATCCGCGAGAGCGGAAACCGCAAAGTGCTGGAAGTGGACTTCTTCGGCGGCGAACCGCTCATGAACCTCGGCGTCATCAAAGAGACGGTCGCCTACGCCAAGGCGGAGGCGGCAAAGCGCGGCAAACGCTTCCTGTTCACGACGACGACGAACGGACTGCTGCTCAACGACGACGCGATCGAATTCCTCAACGCAGAAATGGAGAACGTCGTCCTCTCCCTCGACGGGCGCAAAGAGGTGCACGACGCGGTGCGCAAGACGGTCTCGGGCAGGGGGAGTTTCGACGCGGTCATCGAAAAGATCAAAAAGTTCGTCCAAATCCGCGGCGACAGGCACTATTACGTGCGCGGCACGTTCACGGCGAAGAACCTTGATTTCTCCAAGGACGTGCTCTTCCTTGCGGACGAGGGGTTTGATTCCATTTCGCTTGAACCCGTTGTCACCGACATTCCCGACCTGCAAATCAGAGAGGAGCATCTCCCGCAGATCGAGCATGAATACGAGGCGCTGTGCGACGAGTATATCCGCCGCGAAGCGGCGGGGAAGGGCTTCTCCTTCTTCCACTTCCACGTCGATCTGGAAGGCGGACCCTGCCTGCAAAAGCGCGTCTCGGCGTGCGGCGCGGGCAACGAATACTTCTCCGTCGTTCCCAACGGCGATCTCTACCCCTGCCATCAGTTCGCGGGCGATCCGAAATGGAAGATGGGCAACGTGTTCGAGGGCAGGCTCGACGGAGAGATCCGCCAAAAATTCGCCTCGTCCTGCCTGTTCACGCGCAAGAAGTGCGAAAACTGCTTTGCGAAGTTCATCTGCTCGGGCGGATGCAGCGCGAACAACTATCATTATAACGGCGATATCGACGAGCCGTACGAGATGACGTGCGCCATGATGAAGAAGCGGATCGAGTGCGCGATGCACGTTCTCGCGGAGCGCAAATCACGCGAAAATTAGGCGAAAAAATTGCGAAAGCGGCGCGTTTCGGCTTGACGGGCGCGCCCTTTTTCTATATAATGGTTAGAAGTGAGAATTATCCGAATATTATTTGGGCATTCCCCGTTTACGATATTAGGAGGAGGCAATGGGCAAGAAAAAATCGGCGCTTCTGCTGGTGCTTTATACGCTGCTGCTCGCCCTGCTTTGCGTCATCTGCACCGTCTCGTTCAATTACGGGACGAACGGTCTTTACAGGTTCAGTTCCATTCTTGAACTTACCGACAAAGACGCGGATCTTGGCGGCGAATACGGCGCAAACAGCTCTTACGGCGGAGGCGGCTATTCTACGGTATATTATCCCGAGGGCGTCATTTCCGCAAAGGAGTATCAGGACGACCTCGGCGGCATCGCGGACGAGGCGGAGCGCGCGGATTACGAGGCGAAATACCGCGCATATGCGAACGGTACGCTGTACCTCGAAGTCGGCACCGCGTGCAACGAAGAGGGCGAAGTTCTCGGCAGTTTCTCCGCGGCGTTTGACGCGGCGGTGAAGAAGATCTCCGACCGCTACGAGCGGCTGCATACGGACGGCGCGCGCGTTTCCGTGCGCGACGATTACACTGTCGAAGTATTTCTTCCGCAGATGATGGAGAACGAATATTACGCCGTCAGCCGTTTTGCATTCACGGGCGAACTCAGCCTCCGCTACGGTACGAGCGAGGATACGGCGACGGACGCGCTCCAAATCCAGGTTGACGAGACGGTCGCGGACTACGTTTCGGGCGTGAGTGCGGGCGCTTCGGGCGGCACGCACTACGTCGTGCTGCATTTCACCGACGCGGGCGCGGAAGCGATCGCGGATGCGACGGCGAGCGCGGGGAGCAGTTCGGACAGTTCCGACAGTTCTAGCTCGTCCACCACGAACTATTTGTACATTTACGTCGGCGATACGGCGATCATCTCGCTTACCGTCAGCGAACCGATCACGAACGACGCGCTGTATATCAGCGGAACTTACACCGCCGAGACAGCGAACACGACGGCGATTTTACTTGATTCCGCGATCTCGGGAACGCAGAACGACCTTGCCTTTACGGTGGGGGACGCTTTGCAGATCCCCGCAGCGTACGGCACGAACGCGCTCATGTGGCTGTATATCTCCTTCGGGATCGTATTCGTCGCGATGATGGCATTTTTCTTCGTCCGTTACCGCCTTCTGGCGTTCACGCACCTCTATACTTACCTGCTGTTCCTGTTCTCGGCCATTCTCTGCGTGTGGGCGATCCCGTTCCTCTACCTGAGCGTGGAAGTGTACATTGCGTTCCTGTTCGCGTCCCTGCTGCTTTCGGCGGGCAACGCGATGATGTTCGAGGCGGCGCGCAGGGAATACGCGCTCGGTAAAACGTTTGCCTCCTCCGTCAAAACGGGGTACAAAAAGAGTTTCTGGAAGCTCTTCGATCTGCACATTGTTGTGGCTCTGTTCGGGTTTATCGTGTACTTTATCGCGCTGCCCGGCTTGCAGGCGGCGGCGTTCGTACTTGGTCTGACGGCGGTATTCTCCGGACTCGGCGTGCTGCTCGTCAACCGCTTTACGTGGGCGATCATGGCGGCGCTTTCCAAAAAGCAGGGGAACTTCTGCAATTTCAAGCGGGAGGATGTCGATGATGAATAAGAGATCCAAACTGCTCTACGTATGGGTCGCGGTCTCGGCGGCGATCCTCATCGCGGGAATCGTGCTGTTCGCCCTCTTCGGGTTCAACACCTCGCTCGATAAGCCGGCAGGTAAGACGGTGGACGTCAGCTACAACGTCGTCGTCGAACTTTCCCAAGAAAATAAGAATTTCCTTTCCGAGACGAGCGAAGCGGCGTTCGCGGCAAACGGCGTAACGTACGAGGAAAAGCTCGAACTCGAAGGTCAGGCGGACCCCAACAACAGCTCGCAGAACGAGTTCTACCCGACGGGCAACGATTTCACCGTCCGCTATGTCTTTGGCGCGGACGTCTCTTCCGAGGCGCTTGCGAACGCGGTCGCCGCGATCAACGGGGCGGTGGACGCGGCGTCCTTCGGAACAGGCGCATCCGTCAGCGTTACGATGCACACGCTTTCGCTGCAAACGTTCAACGAATCGCTGTGGCGCGCCGCCGTTGCGGTGCTCACGGGCGCGGTCGTTGCGCTCATCTATGTCGGCATCCGTTTCGGCGTGGGCTGCGCGCTCACGGGGCTTGCGGCGGCCGTCAACGATATGCTGCTCACGCTCTCGTTCTTTGCGATCACCCGCGTGCCTGTGTATGCCTTTGCTCCCTGGCTGTACGCCGCGATCGCGGCGGCTGCGTCGCTCGGGCTGTGGCTCGTCCGCTGCATGAAGCTGCGGGAGAACGCCAAAGATCCCGCAGTTTCCGCGCTCGCCGCGGACGAAGCGGTGGCGGAGATGTGCAAGGCAACGGATAAAACCGTGTTTGCCCTTGCGGGAAGCGCGCTGGTCATTCTCGCCGTATGCGCAGCGTGTATGTTCTCGGGCGGGGCGGCGGTCTTTGCGGGCGCAATGGTGCCCGTAGCCGCGGCGCTCTATTCCTCCACGTTGCTCGCGCCTGCGCTGCACGTGCGCGTCAAGGCGGCGTTCGATAAGGTAAAGACGAGTCGCGCGCGTCATGCCGGCAAGAAACGCACTGCACGCGGAGAAGAATAACATTTAATGCAAATAACGACGGCGGGAGCGTTCCCGCCGTCTTTGCGCTTTTCGGGGCGGGTCCCCGCACGGGTGTTTTTCCTTTGCGGAAAAAGGGTATACAGAGGGACAGAAAGAGTCATGAAAAAACTTGTGCGCGAATTTGAATTTACTGCGGAGCAACTCTCCGCGGTCAGGGCGTGCGCCGCGGCGCTCGGCATTACCGAGACGACGGCGCGCCTTCTCTACGCGCGCGGCATGACGACGGAGGGCAAAATGCGCGCCTTCCTCAATCCCTCGCGCAGTCACTTCCTCTCTCCCTTCCTCATGAAGGGGATGCGGGAGGCGAAGGAACTGCTCACGCAGGCGCGCGACGAGGAGTGGCGCGTCGCGCTGTTCGGCGACTATGACGCGGACGGCATCGGCGCGCTTGCGGTACTCTCCCGCGCCATGCGGATGTTCGGCATTGAACCCTATCTCTACGTTCCCGAGCGCGCGGAGGGGTACGGCATGAGCGTCGCCGCGCTCGATAAAATTTTCGACGAATTTCTGCCCGATCTCATCGTGACGGTGGACTGCGGCATCTCCAACGCGGACGAAGTGGAGTACGCGAAGGAGCAGGGCGCATACGTCATTGTGACCGATCACCATGAGCTGCCAGACCGCCTGCCCGACTGCATTACGATCAATCCCAAACTCAAAGACGAATATCCCTACGATAATTTGTGCGGCGCGGGCGTGGCGTTCAAACTCGCCTGCGCGCTCATCGGCGATAAGGCGTTTGAACTCGTCGATTTCGCCGCACTCTCCACGGTCGCGGACAGCGTGCCGCTCACGGACGAGAACCGCGACATCGTCGCGGAGGGGCTGAAACGCATTGAAAAGCGCCCCCGTCCCGCGTTTTCGGCGCTGCTCGGCAAGACGTCCGAGGTCACGGCGCAGACGCTCGCGTTCACCATCGCGCCCCGCATCAACGCCGCGGGCAGAATGGGGGACGCGCACGCCGCGCTCGCGCTCTTCACCACGGAGAACGAGGAGGCGATCTCCGCGCTTGCGGAAAAACTCAACCTCTACAACGGGGAACGCCAGCGCGCCTGCGACGAACTGTACGCGCAGGCGGTGGAGCAGATCCGCGAGGAGGGGGCGTACGGCAACGTCGTCATGCTCGCCGCGGAAAATTGGAACGCGGGGTTCGTGGGCATCGTCGCTGCCCGCATTGCGGAGGAGTTTTCCCGCCCCGCGCTGCTCTTCGTCCGCCGCGGCGATATGCTCCGCGGCAGCGCCCGCAGCGTGGAGAGCGTGAACATTTTCGAGGCGCTCAAAGCCTGCTCGGAATACATCGAAGAGTTCGGCGGTCACGCGCAGGCGGCGGGCGTCAACGTGACGGCGGAAAATTTTCCCCGCCTCAAAGCCGCGCTCGACGAATATATCGGCGCGCACCACGGGCGCGAGGACTTCGCCTCCAAGCTCTATGTGGCGGGCGAAGGGGAGGACCATGTCCGCATCGCGCACGAGCTTGCGCTCCTGGAGCCGTTCGGGATCGGCAACCGCCGCCCGCTGTTCACGCTCGACGTCTCCCGTCTTGACGCCGCGCCCGTAAAACCGCTCTCGCCCCACCTCTCGATGAGCGCGGGCGGGCTGGACTTCATGTATTTCAACGGCGCGAAGGAACTTAAATTTTTGCGGAGCGACCTCAAAAAGACGGTCGTCTACGAATACAATCTCTCCCGTTTCCGCGGGAAAGAGTATCTGAAAGGGTTTGTGCGGGCGGTCCTGCCCGCAGGCGGGGGAGACGCCTCGCCCGAAGCGTTTGAAAACACGCTCCGCGCCCTCCGCGGCGTACCGGTCGCCGCGACCGCGACGACGGAGGAGACGGACGTATTCCTCGCCGCGGCGCGGTCGGAATGCGCGTACGGGCTTGTCGCCGTGTGTTACGACGCGAACACGCTCGCTTCCTTCCCGTCTCTTGCGGGCGTACCCGTCGAGGTGTTCCGCCTTGCCTCGGGGAATACGGAAAACGTCGTGCTGTACGCGCCCGACGAAGGGTGCGATCTCTCCGCCTTCCGCGACGTCGTCTTTCTCGACCGTCCGCCCGCGCTTGCGGTGCGTACGGGAAGGGCGAACGTCGTCGTCAACGGCGATCTCATCGGATACGGGGGGCTTTGCAGGCTCTCCGCCGCGCGGGAAGACCTGCTCGCCGTATTCGCCGCGCTGCGCACGGGCGCGGACCGCGTGACGGGTACGACGTACGCCGAGGCGTCAAAGCGGTGCGACGGGCTGGGGTTCTCCGCGGAAGAGTTCATCTTCGCACTCGCCGTGTTTGAAGAGCTTGGGCTTGTCTCCCTCGAAGAGGGACGGCTGCGCGTATTCCGCGGCAAAAAGACGGAGCTGACCAATTCTCAGACGTATAACGCAGTCCTGCGCTTGCAGGAGCTGCAGTAACGATCTCTCCGCGCGGGGGCGCGGGAAATTGCGGAAGCAGGAGGAATGAGCATGGAATCCATTCTCATGAAAATTTACGAATACTATACGGGCGACGACCGCGATATGCTCCTGCGCGCCTATGACTTTGCCAAGGAAGCGCACCGCAATCAGCGGCGCGCCTCGGGCGAGCCGTACTTTATTCATCCGTGCGCCGTGGCGGAGATCCTCGTCGATCTCGGTCTGGACGCGGAGACGATCGCGGGCGCGCTGCTGCACGACGTCATCGAAGATACGTCCGCGACCGAAGAGGACGTGCGCCGCGAATTCGGCGAGAGCGTTCTCACCCTTGTTTCGGGCGTGACCAAGCTCGATAAGATCGTATTCAAATCGCAGGAAGAGGAGGAGGCGGAAAACTTCCGCAAGATCTTCCTCGCCATGGCGAAGGATATCCGCGTCATCATCATCAAACTTGCGGACAGACTGCACAACATGCGCTCGCTCAACTATCTCTCCAAGGAGCGGCAGCAGAAAATGGCGCGCGAGACGCTGGACATCTACGCGCCCATCGCGGGACGGCTGGGTATTTCGCAGATCAAGTGCGAACTTGAGGACCTGTGTCTCAAATACCTTGACCCCGCGGCGTTTGAGTTCCTTGTGGAGAATATTCACCAGAAGTTAGAGGAGCGCAACCGCTTCGTCGATTACGTGGTGGAGGAGATCAACGGCATTCTCACCGAGAGCAACATTCACGGCGAGGTGTTCGGGCGGCCCAAGCACTTCTATTCCATCTATAAAAAGATGAAGGATAAGCACAAGACGCTCGAACAGATCTACGATCTGACTGCCGTGCGCGTCATCGTCGGCACGGTGGACGAGTGTTACGAGGTGTTCGGCAAGATCCACAAGAAGTGGAAACCCATTCCCGGGCGCATCAAAGACTATATCGCAACGCCCAAACCCAACTTCTATCAGTCTCTGCACACGACGGTCGTCACCAACTTCGGGCAGCCGTTTGAGATCCAGATCCGCACGGAGGAGATGCACCGCACGGCGGAATACGGTATCGCGGCGCATTGGAAGTACAAGGAACAGCGCGAGGAGGAAAGCTCGCTGGACGCGCGCATCGCGTGGATCCGCGAAGTCATGGAGCTGCAAGGCGGTCTGAAAGACTCCAAGGAGTTCATGGATACCGTCAAGGGCGAGCTGTACTCCACGGAACTGCTCGTCTTTACGCCGAAGAGCAAGGTCATCTCGCTCCCCGTCGGCGCGACGCCCGTCGATTTCGCGTACGCCATTCACTCGGAGGTGGGCAACCGCTGCACGGGCGCGAAGGTCAACGGCAAGATCGTGCCGCTCAATACCAAGCTCGAACTCGGCGACGTCGTCGAGATCATCACGTCGCCCAACAGCAAAGGCCCTTCGCGCGATTGGCTCAAATTCATCAAATCCTCTTCGGCGCGCGCCAAGATCAAGTCCTTCTACAAGAAGGAGATGAAAGAGGAGAATATCCGCCTCGGCAAGAGTATGCTTGAAGAGGCGGCAAAGCGCAGGGGAACGTCTCTTTCCGATCTGGTCACGCCCGAGAGTTTCAGGAAGGTCTCCGAAAAGCTCTCCTTCGATACGCCCGACGAAATGTATTCCGCGATCGGCTATGGTGCGATCTCCGTCAATCAGGTGTTGTTCAAACTGATGGACTACTTCCGCAAGGAAGCGCCCGCGCCCATCATTCCCACGCCGTTCAAGGAGAAGAATGCAAAGGGCACGGTCACGATCAAGGGCATGACGGGGCTTCTCGTCTCCTTTGCGGGGTGCTGTTCGCCCGTCCCCGGGGACGACATCGTCGGATTCGTCACGCGCGGGCGAGGCGTCGTCGTCCACAGAAAGGACTGCCCCAACATGAAGAACGCCGATCCCGGGCGGCTGCAGCCCGCGGAGTGGATCGCACAGGAGGGCGCGGCGCGCTTCAAAGCGTCCATCGTCGTGCTTGCGGAGGAGCAGGGCGCGGCGCTCTCGGCGATCTCCGCCTCCGTCTCCGAAATGAAGCTGGAAATTTCCTCCATCAACGGCAGGTACGATAAGAACAATTCCGCCATCGTGGAAGTGAGCGTCGCGCTCACCAACCGTCAGGACGTCGAGGTGCTCATCGGCAAGATCCGCCAGCACCCGAAGATTCTGGACGTGCATCGTACGGCGAATTAAATTCACACTTTTTCTTTCAAACTGATGAAAGAAAAAGTCGTGAGTTTGAAAGACAACCCGCGGACGCGCCTGCGGCTGACCGCGTGTTTTCTTTCGGCGGCGATAGGTGGCAACAATATAGCATCGCCGCCTTCAATCTTTCCGCGTAAGCGCAGGTATGCGCAAATGTGGGGCGCGGGCGGAAGGCAACCTTCCTTGCGCGAGTATAACTTGCCTCCCTCTTTGAGGGAGGTGGCGCGGCAAAGCCGCGACGGTGGGAGTTCTTGCCTCCCTCTTTGAGGGTGAGCCATGCGTAATGCGCAGCAGCGCGGTGCGCTGTGCGCGCATGGCGAACTAAGGAATTGCCTTTCTCAGCGGCAATTTGTGTCCGACACGAGGAGAAAGTCTTGCTTGCAAAAGAATTTCGACGAAGTGGCGCACGAGCGCTACGCGCGAAGTACCGCGGGCGGCACACCCCCTTGGTGCCGCCAAGAGGTGGCCCGTAGGGGCGGTGGGAGTAACTCCCTCAGTCTCGCTCACGCTCGACAGCTCCCTCTAAGAGGGAGCCAAGGACGGACAAGGAGTAAATGTTCCTTGAAAAAGTTATAAATCACAGATACAAGCAGGGTTGCCCTGCGCAGTATGCCCCTAATTGTTGCGCAAGCAACTTTCAGGAAGGAGTGAATTTGCGCGAACTATAATTGTAAGCTCCTAAGGTTCGCGCAAAGAGAGGAAGGCGCGGTTAGGCGTATGCCGTACCCGCAGCCGTCCTCTCCAATCACGAAAATTTTCCGCCCCTTTGGACGGAAAATTTTGTGAGCTTTATGCAGGAGAATATATGAAGGTATATAAAATTTATCCCATCGGGTTTGCTGCGAACAGCTATCTTCTGACGGCGGACGGGACGTCCGCCGTCGCCATAGACCCCGCGCAGCCGCGCATCGCGGACGAAGCGAAAAAGCGCGGGCTTACCGTCACGCACGTTCTCCTGACGCACGGTCATTTCGACCACACGGGCGGCTGCGCCGCATTGCAGGCGGCGGGCGCGAAAATCGGGTGTCTCGAACGCGAGCGCGCGCTTGCCGTGGGTAAAGATAACCTCGCGGAGGCGTTCGGCGGCTGGGCGGAGGAGACCTTTCCCGCCTTCCGCATCGATTTCACTTTCCGCGACGGCGACGTACTCGATCTCGGCGGCATGCATGTCCGTGTGATCGCAACGCCAGGGCATACGGCGGGCGGGGCGTGCTATGCGGTCGGCGACCGCCTTTTTACGGGCGATACGCTGTTTGCGGGCGACGTGGGGCGCACAGACCTGCCCACGGGCAGCGGGCAGGAACTCACGGCGAGCGTCAGAAAACTCTGCGCCCTGGAGGGCGATTACGCCGTCTGCCCCGGGCACGGGGAGGACAGCACGCTCGCATACGAGCGGAAGTTTAACGGGTATATACGGCAATGCTGACGAGCAATCTTTCTTTTCTTCCGCCCGAGCTAATGGACGTTGTGCGTCTGTTCGACGGTGCGGAATCGCTTTTGATCGAACACACGGGCGAATATCGGGACGGCTTTTTTCGGAACCGTTTCGTCATCGACGGTGCGGAATATTCCTCTTGCGACGAGGGGAGAGCGGAAGGCGAACTGCAATACAAGAGTCTTTGCAAGCGCTATGCGAAACTCGCGCTCTACCGCATTCTCTCCGCGCGGACGGGGCAGAACCTGCCGTGGGGTGCGCTCACGGGGATCCGCCCGACCCGCCTCGCGTACGCGGAACTTGACGCGGGCAGACCGTTCGAGCCGCTGTTTTACAAAATGTGCGTCTCCGAAGAGAATATTTCGCTTGTCCGCCGCGTCATTGCGGGACAGGCGGCGGTCTACGAACGGAAGGAGGGGAACTGCGACCTGTTCGTCTCCCTGCCCTTCTGCCCGAGCAAATGCACTTACTGTTCGTTTATCACCGCGCCCATCGCGGCAACGCGCAGATATCTCCCCGACTATCTCGCCGCGCTCGAAGAGGAGCTTGCCGCAGTCGCGCCGCTCATCGGCAGCCTGCGCTCGGTCTATGTGGGCGGCGGAACGCCCTTCGCCTTGGAGGCGGAGGAGCTGGAACGCGTGCTCGCGGCGATCGCGCCCCTCAGAACGAACGGCTGCGAATACACGGTGGAGGCTGGCAGACCCGACGTGTTTTCCCGCGAAAAGCTGGACGTCTGCGCGAAGTACGGCGTTACGCGCATCTGCATCAATGCGCAGAGCTTTTCGGATAAGACGCTCTCCGCCATCGGCAGAAAGCATACCGCGGACGATTTGTACCGCGCGTTCGGCATGGCGAAGGACTACCCGTTCGACGTCAACTGCGATCTCATCGCGGGACTGACAGGGGAGAACGCGGAGGAGTTTCGCCAAAGCGTCGACGCGGCGGTCGCGCTTGCGCCCGCCAATATCACCGTGCATACCCTCTGCCTGAAAAAGGGCGCAAAGCTCAAAGAGGAAACGGCGCGGCTGGAAGCGGGGCGGCTCTCCGAGATGATCGCCTATTCCCGCCGCGCGCTCTCGTCCGCAGGGTATGAGCCGTACTATCTGTACCGCCAGAAATACATGGCGGGCGCGCACGAAAACGTCGGCTGGACGAAGCCCGGAAAGGCGTGCGTGTATAATATCGACGTTATGGAAGAGATCGCCGATAACCTCGCCGTCGGCGCGAATGCCGTTTCCAAAAAGATATTTTTGGGGGAGGGACGCATCGAACGCCACGGCAGTCCCAAAGATATTCCCACCTATCTTGCGAAGGTCGGTCAGCTCATCGCCGAGCGCGGATCGCTGTTTCGCATCAACTGAAAAAACGCCCGCGCACCGTGTGATCGGTGCGCGGGCGTCTGATACATGATTACTTTTGTACGGGCGAGCCGCAGTACGGGCAGCGGGGATCGTCCGCCGTGTAAGCAAATTTCGCGCCGCAGTAGGGGCATTCCGCCGAGAACGAACGCTTTGCGGGGGCGCGGTTGTCGTTGAGTACGATCGCGTCGCCCTCCCGTTTATAGCCCGTGAGGTAGTGTTTGCGGAAGCACATATCGAGGCGGTTGCGCACGTCCTTTTCGGAGAGGGAGAGCTGCGCGGCGATCTCGTTCACGGTGCAGAGGTTTTCCTCGACCACCGCGCTCACGATGCGGCTGAGGCTCTTGGTGGGGGCGTACGCCATCGTCCACGCGCAGGGGCAGCCGTAAAATCCGCAGACCATGAACGCGATCCCGATCGCCCAGATCGCGGGCTGACCGAGCGCAAGCCCCACGCCGAGCATCGCGCCGCCCAAGGGCAGCATGATCGTGAGGATCACCGAGAGAATGAGGTTTTTTCTGAGCGCTTTCCTGACTGCCTGCATATGCGTTCTCCGAAAATGATTTTATTATAGTATAAACCGTGCGGCGGCGTTTGTCAAGCGTGCAGAAATTTTAATCTTGACATCCTTTTTACGGCGTGCTATACTGTATGCAGGCAAGCGCGCAAAAGAGCGCGTAAGGAGGAAGTTATGTTCCTGAAAGTCATCGAATGGGCGGAAACCGCGCCGGACGCCGTCGTCTGGAAGTATCCCATCGGGAAGAATATCATCGAACGCGGCTCTTCGCTCACCGTGCGCGAGGGGCAGGCGGCGGTCTTTTGCGACAAAGGGCGCATGGCGGACGTGTTCGGTCCCGGAATGTATAAGCTGGATACCGATACGCTGCCCATTCTTACGCGGCTTCTCTCGTGGAAGTACGCCTTTGAAAAACCCTTCAAATCGGAAATTTACTTTGTCAGTACGAGGCAGTTCACGGGGCTGAAATGGGGGACGGCGACGCCCGTCATCGTGCGCGACGCCGACTACGGCGCGGTGCGCCTGCGCGCGTACGGGACCTATTCTTTCCGCGTGACCGATCCCTACGTCTTTATGAAGGAACTTTCGGGCGCGCGCTCCTCCTTCGTCACGCAGGATATCACAGACCATCTGCGCAGCCTTATCGTCACCATGCTCTCCGACGCGCTCGGCGAGAGCGGCGTGCCTGCGCTCGATCTCTCCGCCAACCTCGTGGAGGTGGGCGACTCTGTCAAAAACTCGCTCGATAAGCGGCTCGCCTCGATCGGCGTACAGCTCGGCGATTTCCGCTTCGAGAGCGTTTCGCTCCCGCCCGAGCTTGAAAAGGCGCTCGACGAAAACGCGCGGCTCAACATGATGCGCGGCAATATCGACGTGTACACGCAGATGGCGCAGGCGGACGCCATGAAAGAGGCGGCGAAAAACGCGGGCGGCGGCGTCGGCTCGATGATGGGCGCGGGGCTTGGCATGGGCATGGGAATGCACATGGCGAATGCCTTCGGCGCGCAGCCGAAAAAAGAGGAGCGCGGCGGGGGCGCGTTCTGTCCTGCGTGCGGGGCGGCGGTCTCGCCCAACGCAAAATTCTGCCCCGAATGCGGAAAATCGCTCCTGCGGGCTTGTCCCGCGTGCGGCGCAGCGCTCTCCGCGAACGCAAAATTCTGCCCCGAATGCGGACAGAAGCTGTAACGGGAGGTTGTTATGCGTTGGGAAATCATCGTCATTATCGTACTTGCGGTTTTGCTTGCGATCTCGTGCGTGATGCTCGTCATGCTCCTGAAAAGGCACAGTGAGGAGAAACGCCGCGCGGAACGCGACGCGGAGTTTGCCGAGGACGTCCGCGTAAAGGGCGGCGTGCGCTACTCCGAGGACGACGCGATCGAAAAGGACGGCGCGGCGAACATTACCTTTCAGAAGGGCGATTTCATGCTCCCTCGCGGGGAGACGTTTACCGCCGAACGCGGCAAAAAGCCCATGCCGGGAACATATACCGTGCTTGCGGCGAGCGAGAACACACCCTCGTTCAAACTCCGCGTGGGCGGGCTGGTGCGCACTTACGCGCACGGCGATACGCTCGTACTTGCCGAGGGTGAGGAGATCTGCGCCGTTTCGTGCGCGGTGATACTGAGGTAATGGGTTCACACTTTTTCTTTCAAACTGATGAAAGAAAAAGTCGTGATTTTAAGAGACAACCCGCGGGCGCGCCTGCGGCTGACCGCGTGTTTTCTCTCGCCGCCGCTGTTTTCGCAACAGTATAGCACGCGGCGGCTCACGCTTTCCCCGTAAGCGCAGGTATGCGCAAATGCAGGGCGCGGGCGGAGGCGTAGCCTCCTTGCGCGAGTATTTATAGCAGGCAGGCATAATGCAGTGACGCCTTTTGCAACGTATTTACAGTCAGGAAACCTTCCTTGTATCTGTGATTGATAGCGCGTTGGTGTGCGGGGAAGGGCAAGTGAACTGAAATTCATATGCGCGGCGGGGCAGATTGCCCCGCCGCACAGCTTTTTTGCGCGCAGACGCATATGCGCGGCGGGGCGTGCGTTTTTTCGCGGCAGGATTTTTAAATTTCGGCGCGCGATTTTTTAAAAGCACGGAAAATTCTTTGACAAGCGCGCGGAAAAATGGTACAATCTATTTCGGCGTACGCGAGGAGGATCGCTCTCCACGTTCCCCTTGGCGTCACGCGGCGAAAATCCATAGGAGGTAAAACGCAAATGGAAAAGAAGGAAATCATCGCGAAGTTCGCTTCCCACGAGGGTGATACCGGTTCTCCCGAGGTCCAGATCGCGCTTTTGACCGAGCGCATCAATCACCTCAACGAGCACCTGAAAGAGCACAAGCACGACAATCACTCCCGCCGCGGACTGTTGAAGATGGTCGGCCGCCGCAGAGGGCTTCTCGACTATCTCAAAGCGAAGGACATCGAGCGTTACAGAGCGGTTATTGCCGCGCTCGAACTGAGAAAGTGAGCTTGTATGGGGAGCGGTTTTTTGCCGCTCCCTTTTTTCGGTTTTTCCGCGCGTTTTTCGGGAGAAATTGCGTAAAAAACCGGCGCTTTGCCGCTGTCGGGGCGGCAGGCAAAGAACGAAAGGCGATAAGAGATAAGGAGATAAAAACATGAACTATCAGGAATTCAGAACGCAGGTCGGCTCGCGCGAGATCGTCGTCGAGACGGGCAAGTACACGGAGCAGGCGAACGGTTCGTGCGTCGTGCGCTGCGGCGAGACCGCCGTCATGGTGACGGTATGTATGTCCAAGACCCCGCGCGACGGCATTGACTTCTTCCCCTTGCAGGTGGACTATGAAGAGAAGATGTACGCGGTCGGCAAGATCCCCGGCAGCTTCAAGCGCAGAGAGGGCAGGGCAAGCGATAAGGCGATCTTAACGGCGCGCCTCATCGACAGACCGCTCCGTCCGCTCTTCCCGAAGGGACTTTTCAACGACGTCGTGGTCGTCGCAACGGCTCTTTCGGTGGAGCCTGACGTCTCCCCCGAGCCGCTCGCCATGATCGGTTCGTCCGTTGCGCTCGCCATTTCCGATATCCCTTGGGCAGGTCCTACGGGTTCGGTTGTGGTCGGGCTGGTGGACGGCGAGTACGTCATCAACCCCGATGCCGCGCAGCGCGAAAAGAGCGCCATTCACCTCAACCTCGCGGGTACGCGCGACGCGATCCTCATGATCGAGGCGGGCGCGGACGAGGTCACCAACGACGAGATGGTCGGCGCGATCATGTTCGGTCATCAGGAGATCAAGAAGATCTGCGCGTTCATCGAGGACGTCATCGTTCCCGCGGCGGGCAAACCCAAACAGCAGATCGAGCTGTATCATATCCCCGAGGAGCTTGACGCCGCGGTGCGCGCGTACGGCTCGGAAAAACTCGATTGGGCGCTCGATACCTTCGACCGCGCAGAGCGCGAAGCGCGTCAGGACGAAGTCGAGAAGGATATTCTCGCGCACTTTGCGGAGATCTATCCCGATCAGACGCGCGAACTCAAAGATTCCATCTACTACCTTACCAAAGAGAAGGTCCGCGCGAAGATCTTCGATAAGGGCATCCGCCCCGACGGCAGAGGTCTGAAAGACATTCGTCCCATCTGGTGCGAACGCCACGTTCTGCCCCGTGCGCACGGTTCCGCCGTGTTCACCCGCGGTCAGACGCAGACGCTCGCGACCTGCACGCTGGACATGCTGAGCGCGGCGCAGAAGCTCGAAGGGCTTGACGAAGAGACTTCCAAGCGCTATATGCACCAATACAATTTCCCCGGGTACTGCACGGGCGAAGCGAAGGCGATCCGCGGTGCGGGCCGCCGCGAGATCGGGCATGGCGCGCTTGCGGAGCGTGCGCTTGTTCCCGTCATTCCCTCCGAAGAGGAGTTTCCTTACGCGATCCGCGTCGTCAACGATATTCTCTCCTCCAACGGCTCTTCCTCCATGGCTTCCGTCTGCGGTTCGACGATGGCGCTCATGGACGCGGGCGTGCCGATCAAGGCTCCCGTCGCAGGCGTTGCAATGGGGCTTATCAAGAATCAGGAGACGGGCGAATTCCGCGTCATGACGGATATTCAGGGTCTTGAAGACTTCCTCGGCGATATGGACTTCAAAGTCGCAGGTACGCAGAAGGGCATTACCGCCATTCAGATGGATATCAAGATCAAGGGCATTTCCGAAGAGATCATGCACGCCGCGATCGAGCAGGCGAACGAGGGCAGACAGTTTATTCTCGGCAAAATGCTGGAATGCGTTCCCGAGGTGTCGCCCGAGCTTTCCAAGTATGCGCCCCGCATCATCTCCTTCCAGATCGATCCCGAGAAGATCGGCGACGTTGTGGGCAAGCAGGGGAAGGTCATCAACTCCATCATTGCCGAAACGGGTACCAAGATCGACATCGAGGAGGACGGCACGGTCTGCATCGCTTCCTACGGCGATCCCGAAGCGGCGCAGCGCGCAAAGGCGATCGTCGAGAGCATCGTGCGCGATCCCGAAGTGGGCGATATGTTCATCGGGCGCGTCGTGCGCGTTCTTTCCACGATGGGCGCGTTCGTTGAGTTCGCTCCCGGCAAGGACGGCATGATCCACATCTCCAAACTTTCCGACCGCCGCGTCGAGAAGGTGGAGGACGTGCTGAACGTCGGCGACGTCGTCAAAGTCAAGATCATCAAGATCGGCGAGAAGGGCATCGACTTCAAACTGCTCGAAAAACTCGCGTAAAACAGACTTTCATCAAAAAATCCCGCGCAATCTGCGCGGGATTTTTATGTATAAGCGGTGCGCTGTGTCGTGTGTTTTTCGTTGCGGGGCGGGTTATAAGGCTTCCCCTTGGGGGGAAGCTCCGCCGAAGGCGGTGATGAGCGCGCCGCTCACCCCCGAGGGGGAAGACTTAAACGGTGGGAGTTCTTGCCTCCCTCGTCGAGGGAGGTGGCGCGGCAACGCCGCGACGGTGGAAGTTCTCGCCTCCCTCCCTGAGGGAGGTGGCGCGGCAACGCCGCGACGGTGGGAGTTCTTGCCTCCCTCACCGAGGGTGAGCCGTGTAGTTTCCATTGCCTCCCCTGTGCAAGGGTGAGCGGCGTGTTATGCGCACCGCCACAGCGTGGCGTGCGCGCGCCGCGAACTAAGAAATCGCCATTTCAGCGGCGATTTCATGCCCGTAGGCGGCGCTTTCCCTTAGCACCGCCAAGACGTGGATTGCCGCAGGCAAGACGGTGGGGTTGTAAAAGTTTGGGCAGACAGGCACAAACAACCCTCCCGTCCCTACGGGACACCCTCCCTTACTCAGGGAGGGCATTGGCTTATTCTCCGCGCCGCGGCGGTGGGAGTTCTCGCCTCGAAGAGGGAGCTAAGGTATGACCTGTAATCTCCGATTTGTGCCTGATAGGCACAAGACGGGCGGCGCGCGGCTCGATTGTGATACAATAAATACGGAAACGTATTTTCGACGGAGTAAAGACATGGAAGAAAAAAATCGGTGTTATCGGTGCAAGCACATGGACAGGTATTACGTAAAAGAGACGACCTGCTACCGCAAAACACGGTTCGGACGGTGCAGAAAGCATGGTGAGAACGTGGGCATTCACGACGGGTGCGGGGAGTACTGTCCGGCAGATCGCCGCAGGAAAAGTCTGCGTTTGCTGCGGTTTTATCTGAGCGATTTGCTGACGGAGATCTCCGAGGTGCGCAAGGTGATCGAGGCGGAACGGGAAGGGGAGCGTGATGAAGAGCTGTAAGACCTGCGGCGCGTGCAAGCCGCTCTATATCAACATTCATTGGGGGTTCTGGCGCGAAAAACAGCTCTACTGTACGGAATCGGAATCGCTCACGCAAGACGGCGCAACGTGCGCGGCGTGGCGGAAACGCGGGCGTGGGTACGATCTTTCCGAGGCGCGGTTCGACGAAATCGAGCGCGATCTCAACGATCTGTACGAGCAGTTCAAAGACCTATAACGCGTGCTTTCCAAAACGGTTTCGGGCGGTACAGGGTTGTACGCGCCTCTGAACTATAAGTGAATTTTATGTTTTTCCGCAGCGGATTTTGTCCGTCGCGGTTGTTTTATAGTTCTCAAAATTCATCATTTTTCGACAAAAAGTGCGCTATTTTGTAAAAGTTTTGTGAAATTAGGCTGGAAAATTTTTTCATACGCTTCCCCGATTTGACATTTTTTAAAAAAATAGTATAATTTAAACCGAAAGATCAAGGCTGCGCACCGCGGTGCGAAAGGAGGCAAAATGGCAATCAGCGAAAGAGACGATTATTTTTTGACGAAAGACGAATGGGTCAAGATCGGCGGACTGACCCGTCAGTGTGTGGATGCGTGCCGCATTGACCCCAAATATTATGAACAGTACGATGTGAAGAAGGGGCTGCGCGATCTGGACGGCAAGGGCGTCCTTGCGGGGCTTACAGAGATTTCCGAGATCAAGTCGATGGAAGTGGCGGACGGCAAGCGCGTTCCCGTGGACGGCGAACTCTATTACCGCGGGTACGACGTCAACGAACTCATCCGCGGTTTTTTGAAGGATAAGCGGTTCGGCTTTGAGGAGACGACCTATCTCCTGCTCACGGGCAAGCTCCCCAACGCGCGCGAGCTGCGCTCCTTCCGCAAGCTCCTCGGCGAGTTCTACACCCTGCCCAAAAACTTCGTGCGCGACGTCATTATGAAGTCGCCCTCGCTCGACATGATGAACTCCCTCATGCGGTGCGTGCTGGCGCTCTTCCCGTACGACCCGCACCCCAACGATACCTCGCCCGAAAACGTCATGCGGCAGTGCTTGCAGCTCATTGCGGAATTTCCCATTTTCGCGGTGTACAGCTATGCGGCGGCAAACTTCTACAAGAACAACGATTCGCTCGTCATTCACCGCCCGCGCACCGACCTCTCCATGGCGGAAAATATCCTCTATATGCTGCGGCAGGACTGTAAATATACCCAGCTCGAAGCAAGCGTTCTGGATATGGCGCTCGTGCTCCACGCCGAGCACGGCGGCGGCAACAACTCGTCGTTCACCACGCACGTCGTCACTTCTTCGGGTACGGATACATATTCGGCGATCACCGCGGCGCTCGGCTCGCTCAAAGGTCCGCGCCACGGCGGCGCGAATATCCGCGTCATGCAGATGTTCGACGATATGAAAAAGAACATCGACGTCCGCGACGAAAAGCAGGTTGCGGGATACCTCGAAGCGCTCGTGGACGGCAAGGCGTTCGACGGCGCAGGACTCATTTACGGACTCGGTCACGCCGTGTATTCCATTTCCGATCCGCGCGCGAAGATCTTCAAGGAATTCGTTGCCAAGCTCGCCGACGAAAAGGGTATGGGCGAGGAGTACGCGCTCTACGCCAAGGTGGAGGAGCTTGCGCCCGAGATCATCGCCAAGAAACGCAAAATCTACAAGGGCGTTTCGGCGAACGTCGATTTTTACAGCGGCTTTGCCTATACCATGCTGAATATCCCCGTCGAGCTGTTCACGCCCATTTTCGCCATTGCGCGCATTTCCGGTTGGAGCGCGCACCGCATGGAAGAGCTTGTCAACGCGGGCAAGATCATCCGCCCCGCATACGAGAGCGTTTCTCAGCGCCGCGCATATGTGCCGATGAAGGAACGCAAGTGATCCGTATGCGCATTGCGGCATATGCGATCTGAACGATATCTGCCGCCGCGCCGTGCATTTGCACGGCGCGGCGGCAATTTTTGGGAACGCGATCGATTTTGGAAGGAAAAAGAAACATACAAAATCAAGCAGTGCGCCGCCGCGAATATCGCGGCGGCGCACTGCTTGATTTCCTCAACGAGGGGGACGGGAACTTCGGCGCCCTTACCACGCCACGGGCGTAACGCCGTCCGTATCGTAGTGCCAGTAGTTGCCGCCGTCTTGGGGTACATCCGCCTCGTTCTCGACATAATAGTACCGCATAGCGTCTGTGAGAGCGGAATTATAGGAACTGATCGAAATTTCTTCCCACTCTTCCGCCGTGCCCGTGTAGTACACGCTCGTCAGCCCGGTGCAATTATCGAACGCATAATAGTCAATGCTCGTCACGCTGTCGGGGATGGTGATACTTGTCAGTCCGCTGCAACCGGAGAACACGTTCCAGCCAATACTCGTCACGCCGTCGGGAATGGTAATGCTCGTCAGCCCGCTGCAACCGAAGAACGCAAAACTACCAATACTCGTCACGCTGTTGGGGATCGTGATACTCGTCAGCCCGGTGCAATTATAGAACGCATAATCGCCAATGCTCGACACGGCGTTTCCGATTGTCACGCTTATCAGTCCGCTGCAACCATCGAACGCATAAACGCCAATGCTCGTCACGCTGTTGGGGATCGTGATGCTCGTCAGCCCGTCGCAATACCCGAACGCATAATCGCCAATGCTCGTCACGCTGTCGGGGATCGTGATGCTCGTCAGCCCGGTGCAAGAAGAAAACGCAGAACTACCAATACTCGTCACGCTGTTTCCGATTGTCACGCTTATCAGTCCGCTGCAACCTCTGAACGCATAATCGGCAATGCCCGTCACGCCGTTTCCAATCGTCACGCTCGTCAGCCCGCTGCAATACTCGAACGCACCATAGCCAATGCTCGTCACGCCGTCGGGAATGGTGACGCTCGTCAGTTCGTGGCAACCGAAGAACGCCTGATCGCCAATGCTCGTCACGCTGTCGGGAATGGTAATGCTTGTCAGCCCGCTGCAATACTCGAACGTAGAACTGCCAATGCTTGTTACGCTGTTGGGGATCGTGATACTCGTCAGCCCGTCGCAATTCCAGAACGCATAATCGCCAATGCTCGTCACGCTGTCGGGGATCGTGACGCTCGTCAGCCAGCTGCAACCGTAGAACGTAGAACTGCCAATGCTCGTCACGCTGTTGGGAATGGCGATACTCGTCAGTCCGCTGCATCCATAGAACGCACCGCCGCCAATGCTCGTCACGCTGTTGGGTATGACGACGCTTGTCAGCCCACTACAATCTCGGAACGCATAACCGCCAATGCTCGTCACGCTGTCGGGGATCGTGATGCTTGTCAGCCCACTACAATCTCGGAACGCAGAATCGCCAATGCTCGTCACGCTGTTGGGTATGACGACGCTTGTCAGCCCACTACAATCTCGGAACGCATAACCGCCAATG
>CALVMN010000012.1:0-43355 GCA_944346365.1 Candidatus Gallimonas merdigallinarum | reverse complement strand
CGTGTTCGATCAGCTCCGTGCGCAGTACCCCGAGGAAAAGTTCGCGCTTTCGCGGAGGAACGGAGATTTGTCCCTCCGCGTTCTCGATTTATTTGCGCCCATCGGCAGGGGACAGCGTGCGCTCATCATCGCGCCGCCCAAAGCGGGAAAAACGATGCTTTTGAAGTCGGTCGCGCACGCTTTGGAACAAAATCATCCCGAAACGATTTTAATCGTGCTTCTGATAGACGAACGTCCCGAGGAAGTGACCGATTTTGCAAAGAGTGTCAAGGGCGCGCAGGTCGTCTATTCCACGTTCGACGAGGGGGCCGAACACCACGTGCGTGCCGCGCGTCTCGTCATGGAGCACGCCAAGCGCATGGCGGAACAGGGGAAGGACGTCGTCATTCTCCTCGATTCGCTCACAAAACTCACGCGGGCGCACAATTATCTTGCCGAAAGTTCAGGAAAGACGCTCTCGGGCGGGCTGGACGCGGGCGCGCTTGCCGAGCCGAAACGCTTTTTCGGCGCGGCGCGCAACACGCTGGAAGCGGGCAGCATTACCGTGCTTGCCACCGTGCTTGTGGAGACGGGCAGCCGTCTTGACGACGTCGTCTATGAAGAGTTCAGGGGAACGGGCAACGCCGACGTTGTGCTTTCGCGAGAACTTGCGGAGCGCAGGATCTTCCCCGCGATCGATCTGCGCCGTTCCGGAACGCGCAAGGAAGAACTTCTGCTTTCGGCGGAGGAATTGGACGCGGCGTATAAACTGCGCGAACGCGGGATCGCGGGCAATACCGCGGGATTGCTCGACATGATGAAAAAAACTGCCGATAACGCGGAGTTTGTTTCGCGCCTGCCAGAGTGGCTTCGGCTGTACAAAAGTATCTGATATACGGGAGACGGTATGGTCATTGGGATCGATCTTGGCGGAATGTCCGCCAAAGCGGCTCTTTTGAACGGCGAGCGTTTGGAGGGGAAGTCCCGCGTTGTGACTTCCGCCGAAAACACCGCCGAGGAAACGGCGATCGCGCTTGCCCATCTTGCCATGGAGACGGCTGAAAAGGCAGGAAAATGCATGGAGGACGTGCAGGCTATCGGCATCGGCGCGCCCGGTGTTGTAGACAGCACACACGGAAACATCGTGCAGTGGTCGAACTTCCATTGGAAAGACGTTCCGCTCGGCGCGTTCGTGGAAAAATATACGGGGAAAAAGACCTTTATTCTCAACGATGCGAACGCTGCCGCGCTCGGCGAAGCAAAATACGGCGCAGCAAAACAGTTCTCGGACAGCGTTCTTGTGACGCTCGGCACGGGGGTCGGCGGGGGCGTCGTGATCGGCGGGAAACTCTTCGAGGGATACCGCAGCGCGGGTACGGAAATCGGTCATATGGTTATCCGTCAGGGCGGCGAGCAATGCACCTGCGGGAGAAAGGGGTGTTTCGAGCGCTACGCTTCGGCAAGCGCGCTCATTCGCCTGACCCGCGATGAAATGGCGGGCGATCGGAACAGCGCCATGTGGAAATACGCGCCTTCACCCGAAGAGGCAGACGGCAGAACGGTGTTTCTTGCGCTCAGAGAGGGCGACGCCGCGGCAAAGCGTGTTCTGGACGCGTATATCGCTTCACTCGGAGAGGGTGTTGCCAATCTCATCAATATCTTCCGTCCGCAGGCGGTCATCTTCGGCGGCGGGATCTCCGCGGAGGGCGAAACGTTGCTTGCGCCCTTGCGCGAATATGTGTATCCTCGGATCTACGTTTCCGAGACGTACGCGCCGCTGGAACTCAAATGCGCGGAACTTGGAAACGACGCAGGTCTGTTCGGCGCGGCGGCATACGCCTTCGAGCGGCTTTGAATTTCTTCACATCGAAATCGGCTGAAAAACTGCGGAACATTTCCGCAGTTTTTCATATAAAACAGAAACAGCCCGCGCTAAAACGCGGGCTGTCGGTTATTCTTTTTTCGGTCTTACCTGCACATAGTATGTCACACCGAACAGGACGACGCCGAGGAAGAATACGATCGGAACGATCACGAACGTTGCGAGCTGTGTGGAGTCGGAGAGGTCCGCGCGCGCCGTCAACGCAACGATCAGAGTGATTATGACGAGCAGAACGTACGCGACGACGGTGTTCAGCAATACGGGGCCCGTTCGCCGCAAGGCGCGTTCTCCGTAGTGGTTGGCGTAGGCAAGCCCTGTAACTAAAAGGACGACGAGTCCGACGCACCAGATGAAGTAGGGATAAAAGACGGGAAGTCCTGCCGACGCCTGTACGCCGAGCAGAATACTGCCGAGTACGACGCAGAATACAAACGTAATGATGCCGCTGATAAAGAGCGCTTTGCCCTTGTGAACGATGCTTTCCGTGATTTCCGCGTGCGAGCGCATTTTTCCGCCCGCCGTGCGGATGCGGATTCCGTCCTGCGCGGCGCGCGCTTCCAGGTCGGTAAAGTCGATCCCGTCCAGCGGATGCGCGCGTTCCTCTGCGGGCGGCGCCGTTTCGGCGGTAAGGGCATTTGCATACAGCCGGTGAACGACCGTTTTATAATCTTCCGTTTCGGCGGGAGCGGATTCCTCGGCGGGGTTTGGCTGCATACTATAATATGTATAGTCATGCGTTTCTTCCTCGGGAGGGGGCGCGTTGACGAGGTCGAGATAGTTCCGGTGCAGGAGTTCTTTTTCCCGACGGCGGAACATCTCTTCCTGTTCCGCGAGGATGCGTGCTTCCTGCGCTTTCAGCTCTTCCTCGTGGCGTTTGCGCTCCGCTTCGAGCGCGGACTCACTGCGGCGGCGCTCTTCGTCGAGCTGTTCCTGCGCAATGCGGCGCAGTTCGTTCTCACGCGCTTCCGCATTGCGGCGTTCCTCTGCAAGGGTATCTTCGGATTGCCGCTGAGTCTCTTCAAGCCGCTCGCTGTACAGACGGCGCTCCGTTTCCAGAAGTTCCTGCTGTTCTTTGAGCGTCTGCTCGGAAGTCTCGTCCGCACAGAGACGCGCCGCCTCCTCGCGTTCGGAGAGATCGGCAAGTGCGCTTTTTGCGTGTTCAAGCTCTTCCGTCAGTTCGGTAACGCGGGTTTCGAGTGCGGCGATTTCCGTGTGCTGCGCCGCGTCGTCCCGCGCTTCCTTTGCGTCGAGCTGTGCCCGAAGCGCTTCGAGTTCGGCGCGCTTGGATTCAAGCGCATTTTCGCGCGCGGCGATCTCCTGTTCGCGCCAGTTTCGTTCGCGCAGAAGGGCGTCGTTGCGGGCGCGCATTTCATCTTCAAACCGCGCCGCGTCCGCATCGAGCTGTGCGCGGCGTGCAGCGATCTCCTGTTCAAGCTTTTTGAAGTCCTCGCTGTCGTCGAAGGTTGGCTCGAAATCCAGCTCGTCGTCCTCGCCGTCGCCGCGCGGAATGCGGGAAGTTGTGTCGCGCAGCACGCGCATATTCACGGAAGTGGGGGCGGGGTTGGAAAAGTCGAAGTCCTTATCCGAGATAAGGCTGTCAATAACGGTGCGCGAATACTCCCATTCCGCCTGATTTTGTTCTGAGACAAGTTTGCCCGCTTCCGTCAGACTGAAATATTTGCGGCGACCGCCGCCGACGGAACCTCCCCAATATGAAGTAACGTATCCGTCCTTTTCCAGGCGTTTGAGCGCGCTGTAAAGGGAGGGCTGTTTGAGCGAATACTGCCCATGGCTCTTATGTTCGATCTCCGCAATGATCTCGTATCCGTACTTGTCGCCGTCGTAAAGGGAGCGCAAAATGATGGTATTGATATGCCCGCGGATAAGGTCGGAGCTGACCGATTTTTCGGGCTGCTGTTTCTCTGCCTGTTCTTCGGCTCTCTCGTCCGTTGCGATAGCGTCCATGCGATACCTCCTGTATGATTCGGAAATATTATACACGATTCGACGGATTTTGTCAATAGTCAAAGTACTATGTCAGACATAATTTTCCATATTTTTTGTATATTCGGCATTTTGATGGGAAAAACGGCATATAAAACGTAGAATGAACACGATCGGAACTGCGCTGTTTTTAATCGGTACGAGCATAGGAGCGGGCTTTATTACGGGGGCGGAACTTGTTCGGTTTTTTTCGGAAGGATATCTGCCCGCGTTGCTTTTGTCCTGCCTGTGCTATTTCGGCGCGTGCGCCTTTTTTCTTTCGCTCGGAAAAAAGTACGGCGGTTATTCGGGCGCGATGCGCGCGCTCTTCGGACGGGGCGCGCCCGTTGCGGAAACCGTCTTTCTTGCGATCGCTTTCGTGCCGTGCGCGGGAATGCTCGCGGGGCTGGACGCGCTTCTGCCTAAGGTGCGGCCGCTTGCTTCGCTCGGCGGGCTGATGGTCGTTCTCCTGTTCACTGCGCGCGGAACAAAGGGGATCTCGCTTCTGAATACCTGCCTTGTTCCGCTCCTGCTCGCGTTCGTGTTTTGGTACGGACGCGGCGCGTTCGCATTGTCGCAGCCGCTCTCGGGCGGAGGCGCGCTCAACGCCCTTTTATATGCGGGAATGAATATCGCGTTCGCCGTGCCCGTTTTCTGCGAAATGGGGAAGTCGGTGCGCCGTCCCGCGCTCTCTTCGGGGATTGCGGTTTTCTTGATTTTTCTGAGCGCGGTTTGCATTCTGAGTTCCGTTTTCCGCTCGGGAGACGGGACGGTCGGCGCGGAGATGCCTTTTTTGCAGGCGGTACACGGAAACAAAATCTTTTTTGCGGCGGTCGCGTGCGCGGTGCTTACTTCTCTCGCGTCGTCCGTTTATCCGCTGCTTTCGGCTTGCGGAAAATTGCGCGGCGCAAAAAAATACGCCGCGACGGCAGCGGTGCTGCTCGCGGCGTTTGCGGTGTCGCGTGTCGGTCTTACGGACGTCATACGCGTACTCTATCCCGCAGTCGGTGCGTTCGGCGCGGCGTTTTCAGCGTTCTGCATTTTTCACGAGTACTTTTTCAAGAAGTACCACGAGAAAGTACATTCCCGCCGCCAGCACGCAGAGGATAAAGGTCGCGCTCATCACAAGGTCAAGTTTAAACACCTGCCCGCCGTAGACGATGAGGTATCCCAACCCCGCGCGTGAAACAATGTATTCGCCCATGATAGAGCCGATCCACGCCATTCCGACGTTGATTTTCAGCATGGATATGACGGAGGGATAGGAAGATGGCAGAACGAGTTTCCATAGGATCTGCCATTTGCTTGCGCCCATCGAGCGCATGAGCAGGATCTTGTTCGGGTCTGTTCCGATAAAGGCGGAGAGCACGTGCATGATGGTGACGATGATGCCGACAAGTACCGTCATGAACACGATCGCCTCGCTTCCCGTGCCGAACCACACGATGATGAGCGGTCCGAGCGCGATCTTCGGAAGTGCGTTGATGACGACGATGTACGGTTCAAGCACTTTGCGCACCGTATCGCTCCACCAGAGGAGAAGTGCGATCGCAAAGCCGAGCACAACGGCGATCGCAAACCCCGCGAGCGTCTCCCACAGCGTCACGCCGATGTGGTAAAACAGGCTGCCGTCGGCGTACAGCGAAGCGATGGTCGCCGCGATGCGGGAGGGGGAGCTCATGATGAAAGGGTCTACCCAGCCGAGCGCGGTCACGAGTTCCCAAAGTCCTAAAAGGAGCGCGAGAATGCCGACGCGCAGAGCCCAGACAAGGACGATATTTTGTTTGCGCTTTTTAAGGAACAGGGCGTGTTCCCGTGAATAGCTTTCGTGTTTCATGCGTTGAGTTCCCTCCAAAGTTGTTCAAACCATCCCGAGAAATTGCTCTGCTCCCGTCGTTTCAGGGGCGGAATATCTCCGAAGTCAAGCGTGTGCGCGTGTGAAACGCGCGCGGGGCGCGCCGTCAGCACGAGCACGCGGTCGGCGAGCGAAATGGCTTCGGAAATATCGTGCGTGATGAGGAGCGCCGTCTTTCCCTCGCCGCGGATAATGTTCGCGACGTCCTCGCAGACGTTCAGGCGCGTCTGATAGTCGAGCGCGGAAAACGGCTCGTCGAGAAGGAGTACGTCCGGATCGGTCGCCAGCGTGCGGATAAGCGCCGCGCGCTGACGCATCCCGCCCGAGAGCTGGGAAGGGTAGCTCTTCAAGAAATCTTCCAGACCGTACTTTTTCGCAAGATCGATCGCGCGTTCCCGATTTTCGGGCGTGTTCTGCTTTCTGATTTCAAGGGGCAGGAAAATATTTTTTTCAATGGTGCGCCACGAAAAGAGTTCGTCTTTTTGCAGCATATAGCCATAGCTTCCCTGCCGCCCGATCGTCCCCGCCGAGGGTTTCAACAGCCCTGCGGCGAGGGAGAGCAGCGTAGTCTTTCCGCATCCGGAGGGGCCGATGATCGCAACAAACTCTCCTTCATCCACCGAAAAGGTGAGATTTTTCGCCGCAATGACCTCTCCGCGTGCGGTATGATAGATATGCGTTACGTTGTCGAATTGCAGAATGTTTTTCATAGGCATATCCTCGGCGGACCGTGCGCTCTATGCTTTGAGCGCGGCGTAAATTTCCGTGGCGTACGAGTTATCGACGAGCGCGCCGAAGTCCGCGCGGCGGTCAAGCTCGCCCGCGCTGGAAATAATATCCTGCAAACGCTCGAAGCTCGCTTCCGTCATCGCCATATCGGTCACCCACGCGTCGATGTTGCGGTAGCTCGTTACGCTCGTCGCAAGCGATTCTACGGAAGTGGAGGGGAAGTGCGAAACAAGGTTTTCGGCGACCTTCGTCGCGTCCTGCGTCTGCGCGTATTCGATTCCGCGCATGACGGCGCGGAGGAAGCCCTTCGCGATCTCCTCGTTCCCGTCGAGCCACGAACGCTTTGCAATGTAGCTCGTGTAGGGGACTTCTCCGCCCGCTTCTCCGACCGAAGCCACAATGTAACCCTTACCCGCCGCCTGATATTCGGACGCGACAGGCTCGAACATCGTGCAGTAATCGGCGGTGCCCGCTTCAAACGCGCCCGTCATCAGGTTGAATGCCACGTCGAAGTTGAGATTGATGTCCGCGTCGGTGAATCCGTGTTCGCGCAGGACGTATTCAAACGTCATGGCAGGAACGCCTCCTTTTCTGCCCGCCAGAATCTCTTTTCCTTTGAGGTTTTCCCATTTGAAATCGGGTTCGGGTTCGCGTCCGACGAGGAAGGAGCCGTCGCGCTTGGTGAGTTGACCGAACACGGTTGGAAGGTCGTTCGATCCGCCGAGCTGAACGTAGATCGCCGCCTCCGGGCCGCAGAACCCGATGTCGGCGTCGCCCGAGAGCACGGCTGCCATGACCGCGTCCGCTCCGCCGCCGTTCGTCAGCTCGATGGAGATGCCTTCTTCCTCAAAATAGCCGAGGGAGTCTGCAAGGTACATCGGTGCGTAAAAGACGGAATGGGTCACTTCGTTGACCTTTAAAGTGACCTTCCCGTCCGAATCTCCGCCGCAGGCGGTGAGGGGAAGGAGGGCGAATACCGCCGCTCCCAGAGTTGCCAAAATTTTTTTCATGGTGTAACTCCAAAAATATAAGGAATAATATATCGTATGCCCGCCGAGGAATAATTGACAACGCGGGAAAAATCGTTTATAATGTTTCCGTATAAAAGAAAATGGGCAGAAAATAAATTGCCCGATCGCCGCGTAGCAGCTACGCGGGATATTTTTATGAGATGAGAAAGCAATGAAAGAGATGCAAACGACGTACGATCCGAGAGAGTTTGAAGAAAAGATTTACCGCACCTGGATGGAGAAGGGCTGTTTCCGTGCCGAGATCGACCCCGCGAAGGTGCCGTTTACCGTCATGATGCCGCCCCCCAATGTAACGGGGCAGCTTCATATGGGTCACGCCATGGACGAGACGATGCAGGATATCCTCGTGCGTTTCAAGCGTATGCAGGGCTACTGCGCGCTCTGGCTGCCGGGAACGGACCACGCTTCCATCGCCACGGAAGTCAAGATCGTGGAGCAGATGAAAAAAGAGGGGCTTTCCAAGCAGGAACTCGGCAGGGAAGAATTCCTTCGCCGTGCATGGGCGTGGAAGGAAAAGTACGGCGGGCGCATCATCGAACAGCTTAAAAAGCTCGGCTCTTCCTGCGATTGGTCGCGCTTGGCGTTCACAATGGACGAAAAATGCTCCAAAGCGGTGCGCGAGGCGTTCTTCCGTCTCTATCAGAAGGGGCTCATTTACCGCGGAAGCCGCATCATCAATTGGTGTCCGAGCTGCAAGACCGCGCTCTCCGACGCCGAGGTGGAATACGCGGAGGAGAACGGGCATTTCTGGTATTTCAATTATCCCGTGGAAGGGGGCGGCGCGATCACGATCGCGACGACGCGTCCCGAAACGCTGCTCGGCGATACGGCGGTTGCCGTCAATCCCAAGGACGATCGCTATGCGGCGTTCGTCGGCAAGACGCTGCTTCTTCCGCTGACCGACAGAAAAATTCCCGTCGTGGCGGACGAATACGTCGATCCGGAATTCGGTACGGGCGCGGTGAAAATCACCCCCGCGCACGATCCCAACGACTTTGAGGTGGGGCTGCGGCACAACCTTCCCGTGATCCGCGTTATGAACGACGACGGCACGATGAACGAGCTTGCGGGACCGGGTTTTGCAGGCCTGGACCGCTATGAAGCGAGAAAACGAGTCGTGGCGGAAATGGAAAAGCTCGGGCTCCTTGTCAGGATCGAGCCGCACGCGCACAACGTGGGGCATTGCTACCGCTGCCATTCTACGGTCGAGCCGATCGTTTCCAAACAGTGGTTCGTCAAGATGAAACCGCTCGCAAAGCCCGCCATCGATGCGGTCGTCAAGAATAAGACGAAGTTCACGCCCGACCGCTTTGCAAAAATCTATTATAATTGGTTGGAAAATATCCGCGATTGGTGTATTTCGCGCCAGCTCTGGTGGGGGCATCGGATTCCCGTCTGGTACTGCGGAGACTGCGGCGAGGTCATCTGCACGCGCGATGGAACGCCCGAAGTCTGCCCGAAGTGCGGCGGCACGCACCTGACGCAGGACGAGGACGTGCTCGATACGTGGTTCTCTTCCGCGCTCTGGCCCTTCTCGACGCTGGGCTGGCCGGACGAAACGCCCGATTTCAGCTATTTCTATCCGACGGACGTTCTGGTAACAGGGTACGACATTATTCCGTTCTGGGTCATGCGTATGATGTTCTCGGGTATTGAGCATACCGACAAAGTACCTTTCCGCGACGTGCTCATTCACGGGCTGGTGCGCGACGAACAGGGCAGAAAGATGAGCAAATCGCTCGGTAACGGCATCGATCCCTTGGAGATCATCGAGAAATACGGCGCGGACTCCCTGCGCTTATCGCTCGTGACGGGCGTCGCCCCGGGGAACGATACGCGCTTTACCGATACGAAGGTAGAGGCTTCGCGCAACTTCATCAATAAGATATGGAATGCCGCGCGTTTCGTGCTCATGAACGTGAAGGAGAATCAGATCCCTTCGCTCTCCGAAATCAAGTTGCAGCCCGCCGACCGCTGGATCATCTCCCGTTTGCAGGCGTGCATCCGCGAAGTGGACAGCGCTTTGCGGAAGTTCGATCTCGGTATCGCGGCGGACAAGCTCACCGATTTTATGTGGAACGATTTCTGCGATTGGTACATCGAGCTTTCCAAACCCGCTCTGTACGGCGAGGACGCGGAAAAGAAGCGCGGCGCGCTCGGCGTGCTGCTGTTCGTTCTTGAAAACGCGCTCCGCCTGCTGCATCCGTTTATCCCGTTTGTGACGGAGGAAATTTATTCCTACCTGCCGGGCGATCACGGTCTCATCATCACGGCGGATTATCCCCGCTACAACTCCCGCCTTGCGTATAAGAAGGAATCGAAGGCGTTTGAGAGCGTTATCGACCTGATCAAGACGGTCCGCGCCATGAAGGTGGAGGTAAACTGCCCGCCTTCACGCAAGGTACACGTGTTCCTCGCGACCGAGGCGCGCAGGCTTGTCAGCCTGAACAAGAACTCCATTCTCCGCCTTGCGGGCGCGAGCGAGATCAGCTTCGTTGCAAGCGGCGCGGAGGCGGGGGAGAAGATCGTCTCGCGCGTCTGCGAAGCGGGGCAGATCTTTATCCCGCTCGGCGAACTCGTCGATCTGGAAAAGGAAAAGGCGCGGCTCGAAAAGGAACTCGACCGCATCGTCGGCGAGATCGCGCGCGCAAGCGGCAAACTTGCCAACCACAACTTTATCTCCAAAGCGCCGAAGAAGCTTGTTGAAGACGAGCGCGCCAAACTCGAAAAATTCCTCGACATGAAAAACAAAGTCGAGGAGAGCCTGAAAGCGCTGCAAGATTGATTCAGGTCCGCGGATTTTCGCGGACTTTTTCTTAATATATAATGTATATATTCCGCCGCGGTCGGCGCGCCCGCGAAAAAATTTTGGCAAGGCGAAAAAATTGCTTTCAAACAGTTGACTTCTCCGGATAAATCTGATAAAATAATAATCGATAAAAATTTATCGATTGTGTGCGGCACATCAGAAAGGAGTGGCATGAGGAACGATGAGACCGCGGTATCCAAAGCGACCGCATCGCGAATGCCCGCTTACCTAAGGTACCTCAAAGGGGAAGCCGGAAAGGGCGTGGAATACGTTTCTTCGGCGGCGATCGCAAAGGACCTCGGAATGTCGGCTGTCGGCGTCCGGAAAGATCTTGCGCTCGTCTCTTCCCGTCCCGGGAAACCGCGTTTCGGGTTTGAAATCAGGATCCTCATCGAGGACATCGAAAAATTTTTAGGATATCACCGCTGGACGAACGCCGTAATCGTCGGAGCGGGCGGACTCGGCAGGGCGATCCTTGCCTACGAAGGATTTGAAAATTACGGCATTCACATGATCGCCGCGTTCGACGCGTCGCCCGCGAAAGTGGGGGCGTTGGGCGGGAAGCCCGTCTATCCGATGGAACAGCTCGGGGAGATCGCGCGGCGGAACAGGATCCGCGTAGCCATTCTCACCGTTCCTCGCGGAGCGGCGCAGGAGGCTTGCGACGAGATCGTCGCGGCGGGAATAAATGCGATCCTGAACTTTGCGCCTGTACATCTGCACGTTCCCGAGGGCGTCACGGTAAGATATGAGGATTTAGCGGTTTCTCTCGCCGCGCTTTGCGGTGAGAGCGCCGGTAATCAATAAAGCAGGGAGACTAAAACGGAGGTAGAACATGAAGGATTTCATCGTCAACGATGAGGAATCGCTTGCAAAGATGCTTGCGCGCGTCAGAGCGGCGCAGGAGAAATTTGCGACCTATACGCAGGAGCAGGTGGATAAGATCTTCTTCCATGCAGCGGTTGCGGCAAACAAAATGCGTATTCCTCTCGCAAAGATGGCAGTGGAAGAGACGGGCATGGGCGTCGTCGAAGACAAGGTCATCAAGAACCACTATGCGGCGGAGTACATTTACAACGCGTATAAGGACACCAAGACCTGCGGCGTGATCGAGCGCGACGAGGGCTTTGGTCTTACGCGCATTGCGGAGCCTGTCGGCGTGCTTGCCGCAGTCATTCCCACGACCAACCCCACGTCTACGGCGATCTTCAAATCGCTCATCTGCCTGAAAACGAGAAACGGTCTCATCATCTCGCCTCACCCCCGCGCAAAGAAATGCACCATCGAGGCGGCGAGGATCGTCCTCGAAGCGGCGGTGGAGGCGGGCGCGCCCGAAGACATCATCGGCTGGATCGATCAGCCCACCGTTCCGCTCTCCGGCATGATCATGCGCGAAGCGGATATGATCCTTGCAACGGGCGGTCCCGGCATGGTTAAGGCGGCGTATTCCTCCGGAAAACCCGCGCTCGGCGTCGGCGCCGGCAATACGCCTGCGATCATCGATTCCTCGGCGGACATCAAGCTCGCGGCTTCTTCCATTCTTCACTCCAAGACGTTCGATAACGGTATGATCTGTGCTTCCGAGCAGTCGACCATCGTTCTCGCAGACGTCTACGACGAGTTCAAGAAGGAAATGCAGCTGCGCGGCGCATACTTCCTGACCCCCGAAGAGACGGAGAAGGTCAGAAAGACCATCATCATCAACGGCGCACTCAATGCCAAGATCGTCGGTCAGAGCGCCTGCACGATCGCGGAGCTTTCGGGTTTCAAAGCGCCCGCGGGCAGCAAAGTGCTCGTCGGCGAAGTGGAGTCGGTCGAGCTTTCCGAAGAGTTCGCGCACGAGAAACTTTCTCCCGTGCTTGCAATGTACAAGGCGCAGACCTTTGAAGAGGCTGTCTCCAAGGCGGACAGGCTGATCAAAGACGGCGGTCTCGGACACACGTCCTCGCTGTATATCAACGTCGAGACGGGCGCAGACAAGATCGCGTACTTCCGTTCGATCATGAAGACCTGCCGTATCGTCATCAATACTCCTTCCTCGCAGGGCGGTATCGGCGATCTTTACAACTTCAAGATGGCCCCGTCGCTCACGCTTGGCTGCGGCTCGTGGGGCGGCAACTCCGTCTCCGAGAACGTCGGCGTCAAGCATCTCATCAATATCAAGACCGTTGCGGAGAGGAAGGAAAATATGTTGTGGTTCAGAGCACCCGAAAAGGTTTATTTCAAGCGCGGCTGCCTCGGCGTTGCCCTCAAAGAGCTTGGAAAGCAGGTTTATAACAAGAAGAAGGCGTTCATCGTTACGGACGGGTTCCTGTATCAGAGCGGCTTCACCAAGAAGATCACCGATATTCTGGACGCAGAGGGGATCACGCACGCAACGTTCTTCAACGTCACGCCCGATCCTACGCTCGCCTGCGCGAACGAGGGCGTCAAGCAGATGCGCGACTTCGCTCCCGACGTGATCATCGCGATCGGCGGCGGTTCGCCTATGGACGCTGCGAAGATCATGTGGGTGATGTACGAGCATCCCGAAGTGGACTTCCAGGATATGGCAATGCGTTTCATGGATATCCGCAAGCGTGTCTATACTTTCCCGCACATGGGCGACAAGGCACTCTTCGTCGCGATCCCCACGACGGCAGGTACCGGTTCGGAAGTTACGCCCTTCGCCGTCATTACGGACGAAAAGACGGGCACGAAGTATCCTCTTGCCGACTATGAGCTCATGCCCGATATGGCGATCATCGACGCCGACCTGATGATGAATATCCCCAAGGGACTTACTTCCTGCTCGGGTATCGACGCGATGAGCCACGCGCTCGAAGCGATCGCGTCCGTTATGGCGACCGATTTCACGAACGGCATTGCGAAGGAAGCGGCAAGACTTATTTTCGAGTATCTGCCCAGCGCATACGAGAAGGGCGCGCACGATGCGGAAGCGCGCGAGCGTATGGCGAACGCTTCCACCATGGCAGGTATGGCGTTTGCGAACGCGTTCCTCGGCGTCTGCCACTCCATGGCGCATAAGCTCGGTTCCTACTGGCATATCCCTCACGGTATGGCGAACTCGCTCATGCTTGAAGAGGTCATCCGCTTCAACAGCGCAGAGCAGCCTACCAAGATGGGTACGTTCCCGCAGTACGCTTATCCTCAGTGCAAGGCGCGCTATGCGGACGTTGCGCGTTACGTCGGGCTGAAAGGCAAGAATGACGACGAGTTGGTCGAGGCGCTCATCAAGAAACTGCATGAGCTTCAAGAGGCGATCGGTCAGCCCAAGACGATTAAGGACGCGCTTGCAGGAAAGGTCACGGAAGAGGAGTTCCTCGCCCGTCTCGACCAGATGACGGAAGACGCCTTCGACGATCAGTGCACGGGTGCGAACCCTCGTTATCCGCTCATGAGCGAGATCAAGGAAATGTACCTGAACGCTTACTACGGCCGTCAGAACCGCAAGAAGAAGTAAGCATAAGCAATAACCGGAAAAAAGGGCAGGGAAATACCTTGCCCTTATTCGGGTTAGAATGTTTGAAAGCTGCTTCGCAAGCCGCCGCGCGTGCGGAAGGCGCTTGCAAATATGTACGATAATCATTCATTAGGAGATTATGGAAATGAGAGGTCTGGAAACTTCGGTCAAAAAGCTGAGGCGGCAGGTCTTTGTCGAGGTCGCCAAGGTTGCGTTTGAATCGGAAAACGTCGCGAGCGATCTGGAAGAAATTCCTTATAAGATCACGCCTACGGAAACGCCCATGTACCGCGAGAGCATTTACCGCGAACGCGCGATTGCGTCGGAGCGCGTTCGTCTTGCGATGGGTATGTCGCTCAATCCGCAGGACCGCCCCGCGCACATCACAAACGGGCTGAATGCGAGCAACATTTCGGACAGCTACTACGAACCGCCGCTCATGCAGGTTATTCCCTCGGCGTGCGATCGCTGCGAAGAGAATAAGTATGAAGTGAGCGACCAGTGCCGTGGCTGCGTGGCGCGCTATTGCATGACGGTCTGTCCGAAGGGCGCGATTTCCGTGGATACAAAGACGGGGAAAGCCGTTATCGATCAGAACAAGTGCATTAAGTGCGGGAAGTGCAAAGCCGCCTGCCCGTACGAGGCGATCGCGCACAGAACGCGTCCCTGCGCGCAGGCGTGCGGCGTCAAGGCGATTTCCAGCGACGGGCTCGGGCGCGCGAGCATCGACCCGAAGAAGTGCGTCGGCTGCGGTCAGTGTATGGTCAGCTGTCCGTTCGGTGCAATTGCCGATAAGTCGCAGATCTTCCAGCTGATCCGCGCAATCAAGAAGGGCGACGAGGTCGTGGCAGAAGTCGCGCCCTCCATTGTCGGTCAGTTCGGTCCCAACGTTACGCTGTGGAAGATCAAAGCCGCGCTCAAAGACATCGGCTTCAAGGAAGTATACGAAGTGGCGCACGGCGCAGACGTGGGCGCAGCCACCGAGGCGCACCACTACGCGACGGAAGTCGCAACGGGGAAACTCCCGTTCCTGCTGACTTCCTGTTGCCCCGCATGGAGTATGCTTGCAAAGTTGCAGTTCCCCGATATGGTGGATAAGGTATCCAGCGCGCTTACGCCCATGGTTGCAACGTCGCGCTCCATCAAACAGCTCCGTCCCAACTCGCGCGTGGTCTTTATCGGACCGTGCGCGGCGAAGAAGCTGGAAGCGCGCCGCCGTACCGTGCGGAGCGACGTCGATTTCGTCATCACGTTCGAGGAGCTCGCCGCAATTTTCGAGGCGAAGGGCATCGATTTCAGCACCTACGATAAGGAAGATCCCATTCACGACGCAACAGCCGCAGGGCGCGGTTACGGCGTTGCGGGCGGCGTCGCCGCCGCCGTCGGCGCGTGCGTCAAGGAATATTATCCCGACGTTGAAGTCAAGATCGAGCATGCGGAAGGGCTGGAAGAGTGCAAGAAGATGCTGCTCCTTGCAAAACTCGGCAAGAAGAACGGCTGCCTGATCGAGGGTATGGGGTGCCCGGGCGGCTGCGTTGCCGGCGCAGGCGTGAACGCCTCCGTCGAGAAGGGCGCCGCGGAGCTTCGCCGCTTCGTTGCTGACTCCACGAAGAAACTTCCCGAGAAGGATCTTTACGAAATTCAGCTCCCGTAAAGCTGATTTTACGGCATCTGCAAAGTACTATGTCTGAAATAATATGACATAATATGTCATATTATCCATACAAAATGGCTGAAAAGTGCGTAGGGAGTTTTCCCTGCGCACTTCTTTAATTTTTTCAAAAAAATCAAAAAAATATCCTTTCTATCGTTGACATAACTTATTTTATCGTGTATAATGCCCACTGATTGGCGGAAGGCAAATTAAATTCAATCATCGTTGATCGGAGAACTTGCGGCCGCAGCCGCAACGGTTGAGAAGATCACGGGTGCGCCCGGTTGTGGAATGACAATCGGGCGCACCCTTTTTTTATGCGGTCGTTTTTTCCGTGATGCGGTGTCGTCATAGAGATTCTGAAAGGAGTTGGATAAAGTCGTATGAGATTGATTCTTCTGTTTTTGAAGCCTCATTGGAGGCTCTGCCTGCTCAGGTCTTTCTTCTCATTGTCGACGTCGTGGGGGCGCTGATCATTCCCATGTTCGCGGCGGAAATGATGAACGAAGGCAAGGCGGGCGTTGAATTGAGCGTGCTCATCAACACGGCAATCGCCATGGCGGTCGCCGCGGTGATCTCGGGCGCGGCTGGCATTCTGAGCGGCTATACCTGTTCGCTGCTCACGTCGCGCGTCGGCGAGGATATGCGCGACGCGCTCTATAAAAAGTCGCTCGATCTGGCAGTCGCGGATTTCCGCACGTTCGGCGTCGCTTCCATGACGACGCGCACGGTTTCGGATATCACAAACATTCAGTTCGCGCTTTTGAGCAGTTTCCAGATGATTCTGCCCGTTCCCGTCGTATTCGTCGTGGCGATCGTCCTTGCGTTCATCAAGGATTGGGCGATGGGGCTTATTCTGCTTTGCGGATTCCGAGGAATATACGCTGAAAGGACTGAATTTCTCGTGCAGGCGCGGCGCAACGACGGCGATCATCGGCGGTACGGGCAGCGGCAAATCGACGGTGGCATCGCTCATTCTGCGGTTCAACGACGTGACAGACGGCGAACTCAGGCTGAACAACGTCGATATACGCAAAATGCCGCAGCGGCAGCTCCGCGACAAAATCGCCTACGTGCAGCAGCGCGCATGGCTGTTCGCGGGGACGATCGCGGAAAATCTCCGTTACAGCAATCCAAACGCGACGGACGAGGAACTCTGGCACGCGCTCGACGTGGCGCAGGCGGGAGACTTCGTGCGCGCGCTGCCCGATCAGCTCAATTCCTTCGTGGCGCAGGGCGGTACGAACTTTTCGGGCGGTCAGAAACAGCGGCTTTCCATCGCCCGCGCGCTCGTCAAAAGACCAGAACTTTACATTTTTGACGACAGTTTCTCCGCGCTCGACTTCAAGACGGACGCCGCGCTCCGAAAGGCGCTGGAAGCGGAAACGCGCGAATCCGCCGTTATGATCATCGCGCAGCGCGTGAGTACCATCCGCCATGCGGAACAGATCATCGTTCTGCATGAGGGCGCGCCCGTTGGCGTGGGTGCGCACGAAGAGCTGCTGGAAAATTGCTCCGTTTACAAAGAAATTTACGAGTTTCAGACAAAGGAGGCAAGCGAGATCCATGGCTAAGAAAGTTCAGAACGTCCAAATCAAAAAAGATGCGCCGCAGCACGCGCGGCAGACCGCCGCGAGACTGTTCGGTCAGCTGAAAAATCAGCGCGGCAGGCTTATCGTCGTTGCGCTCTGCATTCTCGCGTACACGGTACTCAATATCTTTACGCCCTATTACAGCGCGATCGTCATCAACGTCCTGATGGAAGCCATTAACGAGTCGGTTTCGGCGGGAACGCCGTTTGCAATCGCGTGGGATCCTCTCGGATATGAAATGACGATTCTCTTCGTTATGTACATTGCGCTCGGCGTGGTGTACTATATGCAGTCGTTCCTGATGGCGAGCGTCGCCGAGCGTTTGATTCTGACGCTGCGCCGCCAGATCAGCGCGAAGCTCAATAAACTCCCGCTGCACTTCTTCGACCGGAACAAGCCGGGCGAGATTTTAAGCCGCGTGACGAGCGACCTCGACAAGGTTTCCGAAACGCTGCAAACAGGTCTCTTGAAGATGCTCACCGCGATCGGTACGGTCGTCGGCTCCATCATTTTCATGTTCTGCCTGAGCTGGGAACTCGCGCTCATTTTCGTTGCGTTCTCAGTTGTCAGCCTGATTATCACCAATATTGTGGCAAAGAAAAACCTGATCTGCGCGGCGGAACGTCAGGAAGCGCTCGCGCGGCTCACGGGTATCGCGGAAGAATATTACACGGGGCGCGACGTCATCAAGGCGTATAACCATGAGGCGGAGAGCATGGAAAAGGTTGCGGATTACACGGAGAACGTGCGCCGCGCCGCACAGAAAACGGACTTCCTCACGAACAGCGTCAACCCGCTCATCCGTTTCCTGTCCCGTCTGTCGCAGGCGGTCATTCTGCTCATCGCGTGTAATTGGATGCTCGCGGGTGTGATGACGCTCGGCTTCGTTCAGGCGTTCTTCCAATATATCAACCTTGCCGCGGAGCCGCTCACCGAAATGTCGTATATGATCAACTCCCTGCAATCGGCGCTCGCGTCCGCAGAGCGTACGTTCGGGTTCCTCGACGACGAAGAGGAAATTCCCGATACGGATACCCCCGTCGTTTTGGAGCGCGCGGAGGGGAAGATCGCGTTCGAGCATGTCAGCTTCGGCTATTTCCCCGATAAGATCCTGATGAAGGACATCAGCTTCGCGGCAAACCCCGGGCAGAAAATCGCAGTCGTCGGTTCGACGGGCGCGGGCAAAACGACGCTCATCAATCTTCTGATGCGCTTCTATGAAGTCAACGGCGGGCGCATCACCATCGACGGCGTTCCGACGACCGCGCTCACGCGCAGCGGGCTGAGGCATAACTTCGGTATGGTCTTGCAGGATACGTGGCTGTTCGGCGGAACGATCGCAGAAAATATCGCTTACGGAAAGCCCGACGCGACGCGAGAGGAGATCGTCCGCGCGGCGCAGATGGCGAAAGTCGATTATTTCATCCGCACGATGCCGCAGGGCTATGACACCGTGCTTGACAAGGACGCGGGCAATCTGTCCGTCGGACAGCACCAGCTCATCACCATTGCGCGCGTATTCCTCTGCAATCCGCCCATTCTCATTCTCGACGAGGCGACTTCAAGCGTGGATACCCGCACCGAGGCGGAAATCGACAAGGCGATGAAAGAGCTGATGAGCGGCAGAACGAGCTTCGTGATCGCGCACCGTCTCTCGACCATCCGCGATGCGGACAATATCCTCTTTATGGAAAACGGCAACATCATCGAGCAGGGGAATCACAAAGAACTGCTGCAAAAGGGCGGCGCATACGCGACGCTGTAAACAGTCAGTTTGCCTGATGCGGACGGTGCGGGATATACGTTTTGCTATGTCCATTCAAAAGGAGAATCTCCGCAAGGGGAAACTCCAAACTCCTGAATAACCAAGCGGCGCAGCTTTCGCTGCGCCGCTTGGTTATTATCCATATTATATATGTATATCAGACCAAGGGAACGACGTTCACGACGATTTTTGCCGTCACGCCTTCCATCAGGCGGATCTCCGCGTCGAACAGTCCGACCGTTTTGATCGTCTCTTTCGTCGAAATCTTTTTCTTGTCCACCTCAAACCCGATTTCTTGGAGCGCGGCGGCGATCTGCGCCGTCGTGACCGAGCCGAACACGCGCCCGTTTTCGCCCGTGCGGATGGAGAGGGTGACCTCTTTTCCGTTGAGCTGTTTTGCCTGCTCTCTGAGCATCTTTTCGTTTTCTGCTTTATGGTAGGCGTCCGCCGTGCGGCGCTGCTGCGCTTCGTTGATCCCGCTTGCGGTCGCAACGTCCGCAAGTCCTTTTTTGAGGAGGAAATTTCTGGCGTAGCCGTCAGAGACTTCAATAATGTCTCCCTTCTTGCCGCTGCCCTTCACGTCCGCCTTTAAAATAACTTTCATAGAAAACCTCCTTGATTTCTTATATTTTACAGGGAATCTGCGCGTTTGTCAATGGCGTTTCCGATATTTTTGTAAAAAACGCATATACTATCGGGGTAAAAAGGAGGTGGACAGATGCAAAACGGCATGAACAGCGGCGTCTCCTGCGGGGTGACGGACTGCAAATACAACCGCGACGGTATGCACTGCGAGCTTACGACCATCCACGTCGGAAACACGTGCGACTGCGAGCATTGCACCTGCTGCGACAATTTCTGCAAACGCAGCTGAGGCTGGAGAGGGGAAACCCTCTCTTTTTCGTATATTTTTGTGCGGACGGCAAAGACTGCTTTATGTAATGTGCCGTACGCACGGTGCATTTTCAGATAGATGTCTTTCCGCGCGCCGTGCGTACGGGAGGACTGCGGGAGGGGCTGAGCGGCTCCTCCCGAACCATTTTCCGGCATATTTATCCTTTTTTCGCCATAGGTTAGAGAGATGAAAAGTATTTTGCGCGGGATTTGCCGCGCGCTTCCGTTTCTGCTGTTGGCGGCGGTCGTGCTTGCAGTCGCCCTGTTTCCGCGCCAAAGCGCGGCGGAAGGGGAGAACGTGCGAATCGTGCGGGTGTGGAACGTGGATACATTCGAGGGCGGAAAGGGATCGCGCACTGCTTTTTTAAAACGTGCGGCGAAGCTTGCCGAACACGGGCGGACGGGCGTGCGCTATCTCGTCACGAATGTGACGGCAGAGGGCGCGCTCGACGCGCTCGGGCGGGGCGAATTGCCCGAGATGCTTTCCTATGGAGGAGGACTTTCGGCGTTTGAACCGCATTGCCTTCCGCTCGGCGAACGCTTTGCAGGGGAGAGCCGCGCGCTTCCGTGGTGCCGCGGTGGATATTACCTCTTTTCGCTGACGGACGACTTTGAAAGCGCGGGAGACGTTGCGATCTCGGTCGGCGGGGGCAATCTTGCGTGCGCGGCGGCGTATTTTGCGGGCGTTTCGGGGAGCGAAACGGAATCACTGTCGGCGTACGTCGATTTTTTGGGCGGGAAATACCGCTATCTGCTCGGAACGCAGCGCGACAAATGCCGGTTCGCCTCCCGCGGCGCGACAGTGTACGCAAAGCCGCTTACGGACTTCTGCGATCTGTATCAGTACGTTTCCGTACTCTCCGAGGAGGCGTACGACGACGCGCTGTTTTTTGTGAATACGCTGCGTTCGGAGGCGGTGCAGTGTCAGCTCGGCGACATCGGAATGCTACCCGCAGCGGGCGCGGCGGGGTATACGACGGGAGCGTTTCTGACGGCGGAGACGTCAGCGGCGCTCATACAGGCTGTGCGCGCGGGCGAACCGAGAAAAAATATAGAGAATTTTTTGAAAACCGTTTGAAATATGCGGTGAAGTATGATAAGATAGTAGAGGTAAAATTTTGCATCTTGCAAACCGCCTTCGGGGTAAATTTCCACGCCTTGCTCTTACGGAAGATTTTTCCTTTGCACGCCATACGACGATCGGCTGTGGCGGCTGCGCGGAAGCGGCGGCAATGCCCGCCTGTTCGGAAGAAGCGGCGCAGATTTTAATCTATCTGGAACGGGAGCGTATTCCGTACTGTTACCTCGGCGCGGGCGCGAACGTTCTGCCTGCGGAGGATAGGTTTGAGGGCGTCGTCGTGCGGTTCTGTAACATGAATATGCTTTATGCGGACGGAACTTCGCTGTATGCGGGCGCGGGGGTGACAGGCGGGAGGCTTCTCGCCTGCGCCGCGGCAAACGCGATCGGCGGATTTGAGCCGTTTTCGGGCATTCCGACCTCCGTCGGGGGCGGGATTACTATGAACGCGGGCGTGAAAGAACTCCATTTCGGCGACGTAACGGAACGCGTGATCGCCGCGGAAAAGGGGAAAATTTACACGCTTTCGCAGAGCGAATGCCGCTTTTCGGAAAAGAGCAGTCTCTTCCAGCAGGGGATCGCCGTACTCGGCGCGTATTTTACAGGAAAGCATTCGGACGCGCGCACCATTGCCGCGCGGGCGTGTGACTTTCGCCGTCGCCGCGCCGGCCTGCCGAAGGGGAAGAGCATGGGCTGCGCGTTCGTCAATCCGCCCGGCTGTTCCGCAGGTGAGCTGATTGAAAAATGCGGGCTGAAAAATACGCGCGTGGGCGGCGCGCGCGTCTCCGAGATCCACGCCAACTTTATTCTCAACGAGGGCGGCACGGCGGACGACGTCTCCGCGCTTGCGGAGCTAGTGAAAGCGCGCGTACATATGCAGACGGGAATTACTCTGCGGGAGGAGTTCCGCCGCATTCCTTGACCACGGGACACATCAGGAACACGATATGAAACTTACGGCAGATTATCATACGCATACCGTCTATTCGGACGGGAAAAACACGCTCCTTGAAAATTTCAGACGGGCGAAAGAAGTCGGGCTTCGTGAGATCGGATGCACGGAGCACGGCTTTTCGCACGTCTTTTTCGGGCTTCGCCGCAAGGAAGTCCCACAGTACACCAAAGAACTGCGCGCGGCGGAGGCGGAGACGGGCGTAAAGGGGCTTTTGGGGTTGGAGAACAATCTGCGGGGTATTTCCGGACTGTGCGATTTCACGGAGGACGAGCTTTGTCAATTCGATTTGTATGTGATGGGCATTCACGTGCTTGTCGATTTTGAAAAGCTGCGCGACAGCAAACTCGGGCTCGGAAGTCTGATGCGCACCAAACTGCACGTGAAACCCTCCAAAAGCCTTGTAAAATACACCACGCAGGCGTATATCAACGCGATCAAGCGCAATCCCGTCGATATTCTTGCGCATATCAACTATTGTTGTTTTGCCGATCCCGTCGAAGTCGCGAAATGCTGCCGCGATTACGGGACGTATCTGGAAATCAGTTCCAAAAAACAGCACCTGACCGACGAAGAGCTCGCCGCCGTGGCGGATACGGGCGTACGGTTCGTCGTCAATTCGGACGCGCACGCCATTGGGCGCATCGGCGATACCAAACTCGCCGAAGAGCAGATCGCGCGCGTGGGGATTCCGCTCGACCGCATCGACAATATCGACGGCAGGCTTCCTTCCTTCCGCCTTGCGGCGTGGAAGCGCGAGCACGCGTGAGGTGGCGCAGTGAATTTTACGGGCGAGATCAGGCGCGACCTGCTCACGTATTTCCCCGCCACGCGGGCGGGCGCGGCGGCTGCGCTTGCGGCGATCCTCTCCACCTGCGGCAGTCTGAAAGGGGAGGGCTTTGAGGTCGTCAGTGAAAACGAGCGCGTTGCGGAGCACTATCTGCGGCTTTTGGAGGTGTTCGGTATCCGCCCCGAGCTTTCGGGCGTTTCGCAGGATCCGAAACGCAGGCGGGACAAACTTTCTTTCTCCTGCACGGGGGAGGAGGCGGCGCGCATCATTGCCATGACGCGCTCTTTGCGCGAACATCTTTCCGACGACGAGGACGCCGCGCTCTGTTATCTCCGCGCGGCGTTTTTGGGCGGCGGGAGCTGTACGCTCCCCAAGGACGGCTCTTCCACGGGCTACCACTTCGAGTGCGTTTTCTCATCCGAGACGCGCGCGGAGGAGTACCGCGAACTGCTGTCCGCGTTCGAGCTGTTCTGCAAACTTGTGCCGCGCGGCGAAAAATACGTCTGTTACGTCAAGAGCAGAGAGGCGATCTCCGATCTTCTCTCCGTGCTCGGCGCGAACGGCGCGCTCAGAAAGCTCGAAGCTGTTTCTGCGCGGCGGGAGGCGAACAACAACGAAAACCGCATTCAGAACTGCATTGCAGGGAATGCGGATAAGGCGGCGATCGCCTCGGCGGCGCAGACGCTCGCCGTGCGTACGCTCAAAGAGGAAGGGCGGCTCCCGTCGCTCACGAAGGAGCTGCGCGAGAGCGCGGAAGCGCGTTTGACGAACCCCACGCTGTCGCTTTCGGAACTTGCAGCGCTGCTCGGCGTGAGCAAGGGCGGGTTACAGCACAGAATGAAAAAACTCATGCAGATTTACGAGGAGACGAGGGCATGACGGATTTTGTACATCTTCATCTTCATACCGAATACAGCCTTCTGGACGGCGCGGTGAAAGTGGACGACCTTGTCCGTCACTGCAAGGAAAACGGCATCAATACCGTTGCAGTCACCGACCACGGGAATATGTATGCGTCGCTTCGTTTTGCCGAAAAATGTAAGAAGAACGGTATCAAATACATTATCGGGTGCGAGTTTTATGTAGTAGACGACCATCGCGAGCATATCGACCAGCATGCCGATCACCTCATTCTGCTTGCCAAAAACAAGGCTGGTTACGTCAACCTAGTTCAGCTTGATTCGCTCGCTTTCGTCGACGGATATTATTACCGCCCGCGCATCGATTACACCGTGCTGAAAGAGCATACCGACGGCGTGATCTGCCTTTCGGCGTGTCTTGCGGGGCGTATACCGCGCTATCTGATGGCGGGCGAATACGAAAAGGCAAAGGCGTTCGCGCTCGAAATGAAAGAGGCGTTCGGCGAGGATTTCTATATCGAAATTCAGGATCACGGCATTCCCGAACAGAAACAGATCCTGCCGCTGCTTGTGCGCCTTGCGCGGGAAACGGGCATTGAGCTTGTCGCCACCAACGACGTTCACTACCTCAAAAAAGAGGATTGGGAGATGCAGGACGTGCTCATGTGCATTCAGACCAAGCGCACGCTCGACGATCCTTCCCGCATGAAAATGCAGACGCACGAATTTTATATGAAGTCGGGCGACGAGATGGCGGCTCTCTTTCCCAATCTGCCCGACGCGATCGCGAATACGCGCGTCATTGCCGATAAAATTTCGGAGACGGATACGCCGTTCAACCTCAAAGACAACGGTTCGCCCGTCTATGATAAATCGCTCATTCCGCTCTATACGGCGGACGACGGCACGCCTTCGCCCGAGTATCTGCGCAAGCTGACGATGGAGGGACTTCCCAAACGCTATAATCCCGTCACGGACGAGATTATGCAGCGCGCGGAATACGAGCTCGGAATCATCATCAAAATGGGCTTTGCCGATTACTTCCTCATCGTGTGGGACTATATCAACTGGTCGCGGCTCAACGGCATTCCCGTGGGTCCGGGGCGTGGTTCTGGCGTCGGGAGCATCGTCGCGTACGCGATCGGAATTACCAACGTCGATCCGCTCCGCTATGACCTTCTCTTTGAGCGTTTCCTCAATCCTGACCGCGTTTCCATGCCCGACTTCGATGTCGATTTCTGTACGGCGAGAAGAGGGGAGACGATCGAATACGTCCGCCGCCGCTACCATCCCGAGAACGTGGCACAGATCGTCACGTTCGGTACGCTCGCCTCGCGCGCCGTCATCAAGGACGTCGGGCGCGTTATGAGCGTTCCCTACTCGGATACCGACCGCGTCACCAAACTCATGGACGGCAAATCGACCATCCGAGAGCTTCTGGGGCTGAATATTGAAAAATGCCGCAAAAAAGTTGCGGAGACGGAGAACGACCCCGACGCGCACGACGAGGCGGTGAAGAAGCTCGCCGATCAGGAGAGCAAGCGCAACAGCGAGTTTATTCAGATCTACGAATCGGACGAGACGCTGAAACGCGTCATCGATATGGGGCTGAAACTCGAAGGGATGCCGCGCAACACTTCCATGCATGCGGCGGGCGTCGTGATCTGCCGCAAAAAGATCGCGGATAACGTTCCGCTCTCCCGCAACGGCGAGGATATTACGACGCAGTTCGACATGAAGGAAGTGGAGTCCATCGGAATGCTCAAAATGGACTTCCTCGCTCTCACAACGCTGACCGATATCGAAAAGACGCTCGACTATATCAAGGAAGATACGGGCGAAGTGATAGTATTCGGACAGGAATGCAACGATCAGGGCGCCTATCAGCTCATTTCGGAGGGGGATACCGACGCGGTGTTCCAACTCGAACAAGGCGGCATGAAACGGTTCATGAAACAGCTTCAACCAAACTGCCTTGAAGACCTCATCGCGGGCATTTCGCTCTACCGCCCGGGACCCATGGACTTTATTCCTACATACTTGAAGAACAGGTCCGACCCCGAGCACATTACCTATCTTACGCCACAGCTCATTCCCATTCTGGAAAAGACGTACGGCGTCATCATCTATCAGGAGCAGGTCATGCAGATTTTCCAGAATCTCGCGGGCTACTCGCTGGGACAGGCAGACCTCGTCCGCCGCGCGATGGCGAAGAAACACCGCAACGAGCTGATGGCGCAGAAGGATAAATTCATCTACGGCGACATCGACAAAGGCGGCAACATTGCGGGCTGTCTCTCGCGCGGCATCCCGCCCGAGGTGAGCGCGGAGCTGTTCGCGCAGATGGAAAGTTTCGCTTCGTATGCGTTCAACAAGTCTCACGCGGCGGCTTACGCCGTCGTCACCTATCAGACGGCGTTCTTAAAGAAGTACTATCCCAAAGAATTTCTGGCGGGCGTTTTAAACAACCGCATCGACAAGATCGACGAAATCGCAAAATACGTCGTCTACATGAAGGAAAAGAACATCGCCGTTTACCCGCCCGACGTCAATGCGTCCAAGGCGTACTTTTCGGTGCAGGGCGATGGGATTCGTTTCGGACTTTGCGCGCTGCGCGGCGTAGGTATCGGCGCAATGGAGAAGGTCATCGAGGAGCGCACGCAGAACGGGAAGTTCAAGGACTTCGAAGACTTCCTCATGCGCTGTACGAAGTTCATCAATAAGAAGATGGTGGAAAGCCTCATCTTCGGCGGCGCGTTCGATTCGATGGGGAAAAAACGCGCGCAGTATCATGCGATCTACGAAGATCTGATGCGCCGTATTGCCGCCATCGACAAACAGAAAAACAGCGCGCAGATGTCGCTTTTCGGCGATATTATCGCGGAAGAAGCGCCGAAGGCGTCGTATCCCGATATCTCCGAATGGAGCACGGCGGAACTGCTTTCGCGCGAAAAATCGGTTCTCGGCGTGTATGTCAGCGGACACCCGTTCGGCGCGTACGCTTCGCATTTCACGGACTGCAACTTCCATACGGGTCTCCTGGCGGACTTTGAAGAGGACGAGGAGACGGGGGACAGAACGTACCATCAGATCAAGGCGGACGACCACGTGACGATGGGCGGCATCGTCGCTTCCGTGAAAAAAATCAACACCCGCGCGGGCGCGATCATGGCGTTTGTCACGGTGGAAGATCTGTACGGGAGCGTGGAGTGCATCGCTTTCCCGCGCGTCTATGAAAAGATCAAACCGTACCTTCGTCAGGACGCCGTCGTACGGCTCTCGGGCAAGATCGATATTCCCTCCGAAAAGCTGCCGAGCATTATCCTCGACAATCTGGAAGCCTTCGTTCCGCCCGAGGAAGCGCCCGCCGCCGAGGAAACGCCCGTTGTGCGGGAGCAGGTGCTCTGGCTGGACGCGCGCGCCCTTTCCGACGAAGACTTCGATGAGCTGATCGAGACGATCTCCGCCTACGAAGGGGACGTGCGGACAAAGATCCTGCACGGCGGGAAACGGTACGAATATGCCGTCCGTCTCTCCCGCGCGCTGACGGCGGAACTGAGGACCTTTCTTCCCGAATCGTGCGTGAAACTCGTTTAAAAACGCCATGATAATACGGGGAGGCGGATATGGGCAAAAGTTTTCCTAAAAAAGTGCAAGAAACTTCTTTCCATTTCCGCATTTTTCTGATATAATACCACGGAACGCATACTGACAAAAAGAGATACGGAGGTTGTTGCATGAAACGCATCGGACTTTTGACGAGCGGCGGAGACGCACCCGGGATGAACGCGGCGATCCGCGCGGTCGTAAGAACGGCAATTTATTTCGGCATGGAGGTCTACGGGATCGAGCGCGGATACGCGGGACTCATCGAAGATAAAATGATGCCCATGGAGATGCGCAGCGTTTCCGACATCGTTCAGCGCGGCGGTACCAAACTGAGAACGGCGCGCTGCCTTGAAATGCTCACAGTGGACGGGCAGAAACAGGCTGTCGCAACGCTGGAACGCCGCGGCATCGAGGGGCTTGTCGTTATCGGCGGCGACGGTTCGTTCCGCGGCGCGAAGTGCCTGACCGAGGATTACGGCATTCCTACCATCGGGATTCCCGGCACGATCGACAACGACCTCGAATATACCGACTATACGCTCGGGTTTGATACGGCAGTCAACACTTGCCTCGAAGTCATCAACAAACTGCGCGATACGATGAACTCCCACGAGCGTATTTCCGTCGTGGAAGTCATGGGGCGTCACTGCGGCGATATTGCGCTCTACGCTGGCATCGCGTCCGGCGCAGAGATCATCGTTGTACCTGAGATCGCCTATAATATGGACGATATCGTCATGCGCATCAACCGTTCCCGCGCGAACGGCAAGCACTCCAACATCATTATAGTGGCGGAGGGCGTAACGAGCGCAGAAAAGTTTGCGCGCGAGTTGCAGGAGGTGACGACGTACTCTGTCCGTTCCTCGTGCATCGGGCATATGCAGCGCGGCGGTTCGCCTTCCATGGCAGACAGAATGCTTGCGGCGCAGTTCGGCAACAAGGCGGTGCGTCTCCTGAAAGACGGCATCGGAAACCGCGTTGTCGGAATCCACAAGAACGAAATTATTGATATGGACATTATCGAAGCGGTCTCCATGAAGAAGAAATTCAACTACGAATTGTACGAGACGCTGCAAATGATTTCCATGTAAGGCAGCCGTTGCCGTGTTGTTTCAAAAAAGAGCGAATTTTCTACAAATTTTTCTGCCTTGCCTCTTGAATTTTTCCTCAAAGAATACTATAATAATTTTATAAATATCATTTTTGCGCATTCGCGCGGCCGCTTCCGCAATTTCTGCGGAAGGAAAATAGGGGGACATTGTTAAGATGATTCTGACAGTCTGCATGAGTCCGAGCGTGGACGTTACGATCGAACTTGATTCTCTCAACGTGGGGAAGGTGAACATCGTCAAGAATAAGACGCTTTCTTTCACGGGGAAGGCGCTGAACGTTGCCATCGGTGTTTCGCGTCTGGGAGCGGATGCATATGCGACGGGTTTCATGTACAATGAAAACGGCGCAATGTTCGAGCGTGCGCTGGATAAAGAGGGAGTCCCGTTCGCATTCGTCTGGAACAGCGGCCGGGTGCGCGAAAATTACAAGTGCATTGACAAGCGGTCCATGCTGACGGAGATCAACGATGTCGGCGGTCAGGTCGCGAATGAGAAACTTGCGGAACTTTCGCACATGATCCGCAATCTTTCCTCCCGTTCGGACGTGACGGTCATTTCCGGCGGTCTGCCGCGCGGCGTGGATGCGAGCTATTACCGCGAGATCTTCCGCTGCGTCGACCCAAAATCGCTCCGCATTGCCGATACCGAAGGTGCGAAGATGTTCGCCGCGCTGGAAGCGGGGATCGATCTCGTAAAGCCCAATCTCGACGAACTCGAAGAGACGCTCGGCAGAGAATTCCGTGATAAGAACGATATGCTTGCGGGCTGCCGCGAGATTCTTGACCGCGGCGCAAAGATCGTGCTTCTCTCGCTGGGGAAAGACGGTGCGGTCATCACGAACGGTACGAAAAACTACTACTGCAAGAGCATCAACGTTGCGGTGAATTCTACGGTCGGCGCGGGAGACGGCATGGTTGCCGCCGCTGCCGTCATGTTGCAGAAGGGGGCGGATCTGCCCGACGTTCTGCGCGCAGGCGTTGCCGCCGGAACCGCCACGGTCACGACGTTCGAGACCATTTCCTTTACGAAAAATAAGTACGAGGAGATATTCCAGAGCCTGAACGTCACGGAGTTCTGATATGCTTGAAATGGCGACGCTCCGCCGCGACAGCGAAGTCGAGGCGATCATGGAGATGTCCGAAAAACAGATCGAAGCGCTCGGGTTTACGGAGCATTCGCGCCGCCACGCGGGGATCGTAAGCAAGTGGTCGGGGGAGATTCTGCGCGCGCTTGGGAAGGATGAAAACCGCATCCGTCTTGCCGAAGTTGCGGGGTATCTGCACGACATCGGAAATTGCATCAACCGCAAGGATCACGCGCAGTCGGGCGCGATTCTTGCGTATAAAATCGTCACGCGCCTCGGTATGCCCTTTTCGGATGCGGCGGAAATCATGATGGCGATCGGCAACCACGACGAACAGTACGGGCAGCCCGTTTCGGATATTTCTTCTGCGCTCATCATCGCGGACAAGGCGGATGTGCATAAGAGCCGCGTCAAAAACACCATCAACGACGTTTTCAAAGCGAACATTCACGACCGCGTCAACCTTGCGGCAGAGCGCTCGTTTGTGAAGTTGGAGGACGAGGGGAGGACGATTGCACTTCATATCGAGATCGATACCGCGATCTGCTCCGTAATGGATTATTTCGAGATCTACTTCGGCAGGATGCAGCTTTCGCGCAAGGCGGCAGAATTTTTGGGCTGTCGGTTTGCACTCGTCATCAACGGAGTCGCTCTTTTGTAACGTTCTCCCGTGAAAAATCTGCGTCCCGAAGTTTCACGGATATAATATGACAAAATCCGCCACAACCACAAGATATAGTGTTACGAAAAAATTTTTTTCTCAAAATATAGTGGCGAACCCTTGACAAATCAAACTATATGTTGTATGATGGTAGCGTTCCCTTTCAAGGGGGCGCTTTTCTTTCCCGTCTCGGGGAGAGGGTATGCACGATAAGGAGCGTAGAACTATGAAAATTATCAAACGCAACGGAACGGAAGTCGCATTCGACATCAATAAGATCCTGAACGCGATCCGCAAGGCAAACAACGAGGTGAGTGAGGATAACCGCCTCAAAGAAAAGCAGATCGATCTCATCGCGAAAAAGGTCACTGCGCTTGCAAACGATCTGAACCGTGCGGTCAGCGTCGAGGAAATTCAGGACTTCGTCGAGAACCAGATCATGGATCAGAAGGCGTTCGCCGTTGCGCGCAAATATATCACGTACCGCTATTCCCGTGCGCTCGTCAGAAAGTCCAATACGACGGACGCGCAGATCCTTACGCTCATCGAGTGCAACAACGAGGAAGTCAAGCAGGAAAACTCCAACAAAAATCCCACCGTCAATTCGGTGCAGCGTGACTATATGGCGGGTGAAGTCTCCAAGGACCTGACGCGCCGTATCCTGCTGCCGCGTGAGATCGTCGAGGCGCACGACGAAGGGCTGATCCATTTCCACGACGCTGACTATTTCGCGCAGCATATGCATAACTGCGATCTGGTCAACCTTGAAGATATGCTGCAAAACGGAACAGTCATTTCGGGAACGTTCATCGAAAAGCCGCATTCCTTCTCCACGGCGTGCAATATCGCGACGCAGATCATCGCGCAGGTCGCTTCCAACCAGTACGGCGGACAGAGCATTTCCCTGACGCACCTCGCGCCTTTCGTCGACATCAGCCGTCAGAAGATTCTGAAAGACGTGCGCGAGGAGTTTGCGAGCGTCGGAATCAGCGATGAAGCCCACATTGCCGCCGTTGCCGAAAAACGCCTGAAAGCGGAGATCGCAAAGGGCATTCAGACAATTCAGTATCAGGTCGTGACGCTGCTCACGACGAACGGACAGGCGCCGTTTGTCACGGTGTTCATGTATCTCGGCGAGGCGCGGAGCGAAAAGGAGAAGGCAGATCTTGCGCTCATCATCGAGGAGACGCTCAATCAGCGCATCAAGGGCGTGAAGAACGAATCGGGCGTTTGGGTGACGCCCGCCTTCCCCAAGCTCATCTACGTTCTGGAAGAGGACAACGTGCGTGAGGGAAGCAAATATTGGTATCTCACGGAGCTTGCGGCAAAATGTACCGCAAAGCGCATGGTCCCCGATTATATCTCCGAGAAGAAGATGCTCGAATACAAGATCGACAAGAACGGCGAGGGGCATTGCTACACCTGCATGGGCTGCCGCAGTTTCCTCACGCCCTATGTGGACGAAAACGGGAAACCCAAGTATTACGGCAGATTCAATCAGGGTGTTGTTACCATCAACCTTGTGGACGTCGCGCTCTCTTCGGGGAAAGACGAAAATAAATTCCGGAAGATCTTTGATGAGCGGCTCGACCTTTGCTATCAGGCATTGATGTATCGCCACAACCGTTTGAAGGGAACGCTTTCTGACGCCGCGCCCATCCTTTGGCAGTACGGCGCGCTGGCGCGCCTGAAAAAGGGTGAAACGATCGATAAACTTCTCTACGGCGGCTATTCCACCATTTCGTTGGGATATGCGGGACTGTATGAGTGCGTCAAGTACATGACGGGCAAGAGCCATACCGATGAAGAGGCGAAACCGTTCGCGCTCGCCGTGATGCAGCACATGAACGACAAGTGCAAGGAGTGGAAGGCGAAGGAGAATATCGACTTCTCGCTGTACGGAACGCCGCTTGAAAGCACGACGTATAAATTCGCGAAGTGCCTGCAAAAGCGTTTCGGCGTGATCGAGGGCGTTACGGATAAGAACTATATCACAAACAGCTATCACGTACACGTCTCCGAAAAGATCGACGCGTTCACAAAACTGAAATTCGAGAGCGAGTTCCAGCAGCTCTCGCCCGGCGGCGCGATCTCCTATGTGGAAGTGCCGAATATGCAGGACAACATTCCCGCCGTGCTCGCCGTCATGCAGTATATTTACGACAATATTATGTACGCCGAGCTGAACACCAAGAGCGACTACTGTCAGGTGTGCGGTTACGACGGCGAGATTCAGATCGTCGAGGACGAGGACGGCAAGCTCGTATGGGAATGCCCGCACTGCCACAACCGCGATCAGACGAAGATGAACGTTGCGCGCCGCACCTGCGGATATATCGGAACGCAGTTCTGGAATCAGGGCAGAACGCAGGAAATCAAGGACAGGGTCCTGCACCTCTGATGAATTACGCAGAGATCAAAAAGACGGATATTGCAAACGGAGAGGGGGTTCGCGTCTCCCTCTTCGTTTCCGGTTGCAGAAGGGGCTGTAAAAACTGCTTCAATAAGATCGCGTGGGATTTCGGATACGGCAAGCCCTTTACCGAGGAAGTGGAGGAAGAGATCATTGCGGCGCTCTCGCCCTCCTACATTGCGGGGCTGACTCTGCTCGGCGGCGATCCGATGGAACCGGAAAATCAGCGCGCGCTGCTGCCGTTCGTCAAAAAGGTGCGGGCGCGGCTGCCGCAGAAAAATATCTGGTGTTATACGGGATATACGTTTAAGGCGGGGGAGATCGAAGAGCCGCAGGCAAACTGCGAAGTAACCCGCGAACTCATCTCTCTGTTCGACGTGTTGGTGGACGGGCGGTTCGAGGAATCGCTCAAAGATATCCGACTGAAATTCCGCGGCTCTTCCAACCAGCGCGTTATCGACGTAAAACGCAGTATTTCGGAGAAAAGCGTAGTACTATATCTGACATAATATTACCATATTACAATATACGGCGGGGGTATTCCCCGCTTTTTTTGGGAATTGTTGCCAAAAATTTGACCTTTCCGCATGATTGCGGTATAATGTTGCAATAAACAGAGAACAACGGAGGAAAAGCCATGAATAAACTGCAACTCAAACGCTATGCGAAACTGCTCGCCAAAGTCGGCGTGAACGTGAAAAAAGGACAGTGGGTCATCGTCTATGCGTCTCTCGATCAGCCCGAATTTGTCGAGTGGACGGTCGAAGAGCTGTACCGCGCGGGTGCGGGAAAGGTGACGGTGCAGTGGTCGCATCAGCCCGTGGGCAAACTTGCCTATAAATATGAAAAAGAGGAGACGCTTGCTTCCGTTATGGATTGGGAGGTCGCCCGCATGCAGGCGTATGTAAAAGAGCTTCCCGCCATGCTCCATATCATATCCGAAGACCCCGACGGGCTTGCGGGCGTCGATCAGGAGAAGCTGACGCGTGCGCGCATCGGCAGAATGAAGGTGCTTAAACCCTACAACGACGAAATGGAGAACAAATATCAGTGGTGCATTGCTGCAGTTCCCGGGAAGGCCTGGGCGAAAAAGGTGTTCCCTTCCATGCAGGTGAACCGCGCCGTCGAAGCGCTTTGGGATGCGATCTTGAAGGCTTCCCGCGCGGACGGACCCGATCCCGTGCGCGAGTGGGCGCGCCATAACGACGAAATCGGCGGAAGATGCGATTATCTCAATCGTCTGGGACTTGTCTCTCTGGAATACAAGGCGGGCAACGGCACCGATTTCAAGGTGGGGCTGATCCCGAACGCCGTATTTATGGGTGGCGGCGAGAACACGCTCAAAGGGCGGTATTTCAACCCCAACATTCCCACGGAAGAGATTTTCACCTCTCCCAAGGCGGGTGAGGCGGAAGGAATCGTTTACGCCACCAAGCCGCTCTCCTATCAGGGCGAATTGATCGAGGATTTTTCTGTACGCTTTGCGGGCGGGAAAGTCATCGAAGTCAGGGCGAAGAAGAACCAGCACCTGTTGGAGAAGATGATCTCCATGGATGAAGGCGCGGCAATGCTGGGCGAGTGCGCGCTCATTGCCGACGATTCTCCCATCAACAATGCGGGAATCCTCTTCTATAACACGCTGTTCGACGAGAACGCGAGCTGCCATCTTGCGCTCGGGCGCGGCTTCACGAATTGCGTGAAAGGGTTCGAGGATATGACGCAGGAGGAGCTTCACGCGGCGGGTATCAACGACAGTATGATCCACGTCGATTTTATGATCGGCTGCAAAGATATGGAGATCACGGGCGTTACGGAAAAGGGCGAACGCGTCGCGATCTTCAAGAACGGAAATTGGGCGTTCTGATCAAAATTTAACGATTGATTTGCCCGCGCGTTTTGACGTTTTGATTTTATTGCGTGCGGGTATAAATTTCAAGAAGGAAAATCAGAGGTATCAGTATGATCAAGGTCGATATTTTTTCGGGATTTTTAGGCGCGGGAAAGACGACGCTCATTAAAAAGCTCATTCAGGAAGTTTATAAGGGCGAAAAGGTCGTGCTCATCGAAAATGAGTTCGGCGAGATCGGCGTAGACGGCGGCTTTTTGCAGGAGGCGGGGATTCAGATCACGGAGATGAACTCCGGCTGTATCTGCTGCACACTCGTCGGAGATTTTGCCAAGGCGCTCAAAGAGGTTGCAGCGAAATACGCGCCCGACCGCATTATCATCGAACCGTCCGGCGTCGGGAAACTTTCGGACGTGATCCGCGCCGTGCAGAGCGCGGGACTGCCCGACGCGCAGCTGAATGCGTTCTGTACCGTCGTCGACGCGAAAAAGTGTAAAATGTACCTGAAAAATTTCGGCGAGTTCTTTACAGATCAGGTGGAGAACGCAAGCTGCATCGTCCTTTCGCATACTGGCGACGAGAAGAAGGTCGCCGAAGCGGTCGCGCTTTTGAAAGAGCACACGAACGCGACCATTGTCACCACCGATTGGAAGGATTTGAAGGGCGCGGATATTCTCGCCGCGATCGAGAAAAAGGACTCCCTTGCCGCCGAGCTTGAACGCCTTGCCACGGAAACGCACGAGGAGCACGAACATTGCCATCATCACCATGATGATGAACACGAGCATCACCATGGCGAACACGAACATTGCCATCATCACCATGATGACGATGAACACGGGCATCACCATGGCGAACACGGACATTGCTGCCATCATGACGATGACGATGAACACGAACACCATCATGACGGACACTGCTGCCATCATCATGACGGAGAACATCATCACCACCATGCGGACGAGGTTTTCACGAGCTGGGGCGCGGAGACGGGCAAAGTCTTTGCGAAGGACGCGCTCCAAGAGATGCTTTCCGAACTTGCTTCCGGAAAATACGGGCAGGTGCTCCGCGCAAAGGGTATCGTCAACGGCGGAGACGTATGGTATCACTTCGACTATGTTCCCGATGAGGCGGACGTGCGCACGGGGACCGCGGCTGTCACGGGCAGGCTGTGTGTGATCGGGTGCGATCTGAACGAAGAGCTCTTGAAAGCGCTCTTCTTGGGGTAATCTATGCAGGAAATTCCCGTCTATCTGTTCCTTGGTTTTCTGGAATCGGGAAAGACGAAATTTATTCAGGAAACGTTCGAGGACGAGCGTTTTGATTCGGGCGAGCGAACGCTTCTGCTCGTCATGGAAGAGGGGGAAGAAGAATACGATTCTTCCCGCTTTGCCGTGCGCGATTTTGCGCTGGAAACGCTCGATCCCGAGGAATTGACGCAGGACACGCTCGAGTATCTCGAACGAAAGCATCATGCGGAGCGCATCGTTATAGAATACAACGGAATGCTCGAACTGCAAAAGTTTTTTGACGCAATGCCCGAAAGCTGGGCGATCGCGCAGGTGATGACCTTCTTCGACGCGACGACTTTCCTGCAATACAATGCTAATATGCGCCAGCTTGTCTTTGATAAGGTGCAGTATGCGGATATGGTCGTCTTTAACCGTTTCCGCGGAGAGTATTCCAAAGAAGAATACCATAAAATCATCCGCGCCATGACCCGCCGCCCCGGCATCGTCTACGAATATCTCGGCGGAAAAGCGGAATATGACGAGATCGTCGATCCGCTCCCGTACGATCTGAATGCGAAGATCATCGAAATCGCTGACAAGGACTTTGCCTTCTTCTATCGCGACCTCGTGGAGGAGACGGAAAAGTATGACGGGAAGGTCGTCCGTTTCAAAGGACTTGTCGCCGTCGATAAAAAGATGAAGGCGGGGACGATCGTCGTCGGGCGGCATATCATGACTTGCTGCGAGGCGGATATTGCATACAGCGGGCTTGTATGCCTGCACGCTTCCAACCTTCCGCTGCGTACGCGCGATTGGGTGATCGTGACGGCGAAGATCGAGATCGGCTATCATAAAATTTACGGGCAGAGGGGACCTGTTCTCAAAGCGAGCGCGATCGACTATGCCGACCCGCCCGAACAGGAACTTGCGACGTTCTATTGATCGTGCTTTTGCGCAAAACGTTATTTCTGCGCTGAATCCTGCATAAAATTCTGAAAAAATGTCGAGAAAAGCGGCTTTTTTCATTTTTCGTTATTTACAAATTTCCTGTTTCGTGATATACTGTTATTGTAATGGGTTCGGAGGCGGAAAAATGAAAAAACTTGTCGTATATTATTCGCTTGGCGGGAATACACGCGCAGTTGCAAAGCGCATCGCGCAGTCGCTTCGTGCGGATCTGATGGAGATCCGCACGGTCAAAACATATCCCGACGATTACGATGTTTTGGTCGGTCTGGGTGAAAAAGAGGTCAAGAGCGGCTATATGCCGCAGATTGCGCCGCTCACCTTTGACGCGAATACATACGATACCGTCGTCATCGGTACGCCTGTCTGGTGGTACACCTATGCGCCCGCCGTGAAAAAGTTCATGTCTGTCGTCAGGTGGAAGGGCAAAAAAGTGTATCCGTTCGCCACGAACGGCGGCGAACTCGGTCATACGCCGAGCGACTTCCGCAAGGCGCTTCGCGGGGCGGAGGTCTCTCCCGTCCTCAGTATCCGTTTTGATGACGGCGTGCAGACGACTGAAGAGAGCGAAATCAAAGCGTGGGTTGCCGCAATCAGATGATTCCCGAAGTTCTTGAAAACAAAATAAAAGCGTCCTGCGGGGCGCTTTTTTCAGACGTTCTTGCGGGCTATCGGAGTGCGCGCGCTGTCACGCTACGGGCAAACGCGCTCAAATCGTCGGCAGATGAAGTCGCCGAAAAACTCTGCGCCGCGGGTATTGCGTTTTCGCGCGTTGCATGGTATGCGGACGCCTTCATTCTTCCGGATGCGCGGGAAGAGGAGATAGAGGCGCTCCCGCTCTATCGGAACGGGGAAGTTTATCTGCAAAGCCTCTCGTCCATGCTTCCGCCTCTCGCGCTTGCGCCTGCGGCGGGGGAGAATATCCTCGATATGACGGCTGCGCCCGGCGGCAAAACGACGCAGATCCTTGCGCTCTCGGGCGAAAAGGCGCTCGTCACGGCGTGCGAGCGCGACGCCGTGCGCTTTGAACGCATGAAGTTCAACCTTGCGCGGCAGGGTGCGGAACGGGTCAACACGCTCCGAACGGACGCGCTCGCGCTCGACGACTTTTTGAAGTTCGATAAAATATTGCTTGACGCGCCCTGTACGGGAACGGGGACGATTTCGGCGGGCAGCCGCGTGCGTTTTTCGGAAGAATATCTCGCCAAATGCGTCAAAATGCAGCGGAAACTCCTCGTAAAGGCGCTCAGACTTCTGAAAAAGGGCGGAACGCTCGTCTATTCCACCTGTTCCGTGCTGCGGGAAGAGAACGACGGCGCGGCAGAAGAGTTGCTTCGCCGCGGCGCAAAGCTCGTTCCGCCGGAAATTCCGGAAGAGATTCCGCGCCTTCCGTCCATGGAAGGAACGGTCTGCGTCTGCCCCAACGAGCATTACGAGGGTTTTTACGTCGCAAAATTTACAATATAAAAACGGCTGAAAAGCCGTTTTTTTCATAGCTCAAAGAGGGAGAGCTGCCGACCGTCGTTTTTCAGGTAACTCGTCTGATTTCCCTGTATGAGCTGGTCGTCCTCGTTCAGGCGTCCGATGAGCAGCGGGGAATGAGGGTCGTGCCGCGAAATATTGTCCCGCACGGCGGTTTCCGATTTGTTTGCATAGCAGTATCGGCAGAAATTCGGGCAGGTATCGTACCAGCCCACGTCGCGGCTTTCAATGCACAGACAGCCTCGGCGCAATCCGTTGTGTTTCACGTCGCGGAAAGCGCACTTGTTGGCTTTTCCGAGTGTGTCCAACGTTACGCAGCCCGTCGCCGCAATCCCGTACTGAGGAAACGTATCGCGCGTGGAACAGGTCTGAATGGGAATGCGGTACTTCGCGGCGATCGTGGCAAATCCCTTTGCCAGCTCGTCTTTCTGTGCCTTGGTAAGCGGAATCAGTTCGGGCATATTGTGTTGCAGTTTCGCATACATCTCGACAAAACTGAATATACAGCGCGAGACATAGGGCGCAAGGTCTTCGCACAGCATTTCAAACGTTTCCAGATGCCGACGGACGGAATAGGCGGGCGTGAGGAGAACGGGGTCGTACCGCCATGCCATTTTCTCCCGCCCGACGAGCCGCGAGAGGGCTTTGAGGGTCTGAACGCTCGTCGGAAGATCGGGGACGTTCGGCTCGACGTCCTTTCCGTACGCCGTGATCGTGTAATGGAAGTAGGTGCGGTATTGATCGGAAATGGCGCTGAGCTTATCCAGCATTGGCGCATAGTTTTTGGAGCAGAATAAAACGGCGTCTACTTTGTCGGGCGAAAGGGTATAGTTCGTCACTCTGTTCGGGAAGAGGGGATTGCGCGTATAAACGTATCCTTCGCGGAATCGTTCCAAGAGCCAGTCTCCGTAGTAATTGACGATATCTGTTCTTGCGCCGACGTTGAGGATCATATATCTGCCCCCGTTTGATTTTTCCGTCATTATAATACTTTTTCTAAAAGCTGTCAAATCGGGGAAATCTGATACGAAAGGGCGGTCAGGATACGGTGTTTATCGTGTCAGAAAAGCGGGGGTGTATCTACCATTTATAGAAAGACTTACTGAAAAAGAAACGCGCGGACGCTCCGCGTCCTTGCGCAGCGCGCCCGGAGGGCGCGGGAGAAGGAAGCCGCCCGCAGGGCGCGTCCATGCGCTCGCTACGTCTTGCGGGGATTCCTGATCGGCGGGCGGCTTGGATTTATAGCCCGGCGCGGGCAAGCCAGCGCAAACGGATAGATCGTGACTGCGCCCGGGGATCGCGTCATTGTCCTGCAATCTGCTACCGCTCAGGGTGGGCGATCCGGAAAAGGGCGAGGAGCGCGCCGCCCGCTGTGCCTCCGGCTAAGGGCGGGGAGAGGGTGTCGGCGCAGAAAATTAAAACCGCACCCGGAAAGGGTGCGGAAGCAAAAACGGATTTTTGATTTTTGGGGAAAATTGGGGAAATGCGTTTTATACATTTTTTTTCAATTTACTGAGAAAGTAAGAAAAAACGGTCATTTTCAGGCAAAACAGCTCAAAAATGACCGATTTTTGATGGTGCCGCTGATCGGGGTCGAACCGATACGGTATCACTACCACAGGATTTTGAGTCCAGCGCGTCTGCCAATTCCACCACAGCGGCAAAGATGATACGATTATAGTATAATTGCGGGGAAAAAGCAAGTGATTTTCCCGTTTTTCTTGCAAAAAAGTCCGAAGCGTGTTACAATAAGAGTATGGATAAACTTGTACTCATTGACGGTAACAGCCTTTTAAACCGCGCGTTTTATGCCATGAGCGTCTTTACCACAAAAGACGGGCTCCCCACGAACGGCGTGTTCGGTTTTGTAAAGCTCCTTTTAAAGATCATTGACGATGAAAAGCCGAAGTATCTTGCCGTGGCGTTCGATCTTCACGCGCCTACGTTCCGCCATAAAATGTATGCGGACTACAAGGGAACGCGCAAACCTATGCCCGAAGATCTTGTGGTTCAGGTGCCTGTGCTCAAAGATCTGCTCCGCGCCATGAAAGTCTGTATCGTCGAAAAAGAGGGGTACGAGGCAGACGATCTGATCGGCACGCTCTCCAAGCGGTTTGGCAACGTGGAATCGCTCGTTTATACGGGCGACCGCGATTCCTATCAGCTCATCGGCGATCACGTGACCGTATGTTTTACCAAGCGAGGCGTGAGCGATCTGGTGCGCCTGACGAAAGATAACTTTCTGGAACACGAGGGGATCGAGCCGTGGCAGGTCGTGGAGCTGAAAGCGCTCATGGGGGATTCGTCCGATAATATCCCCGGCGTCAGGGGAGTCGGACCGAAAAGCGCGCTCTCTCTGTTACAGTCGTACGGCGATCTGGACGGCGTTTACAGTCATCTTGACGAATGCTCCGCCGCGCTGCGGAAGAAACTTACCGATTACGAGGAGGACGCGCGGCTTTCGCGTATGCTCGCAACCATCGACAGAGACGTTCCGCTCGATCTTACCTTGGAGGATTGCACGCTGCACATTCCCTTCCCCGAGGAGGCGCGCAAGGCGTTTGCCAATCTGGAATTCCGTTCGCTTGTCGGGAGCGACTATTTTCCCAAAGAGCAGGTATCCGAACTGACCTGTCACACCTGCACGGCGGCGGAGCTTGACGCGGTCGTCGCCGAGGCGCAGGCGGTAAAAGAATTCGCGTTCTGCACGGAGAGCGACGGCGCGCATCTCGCGTTCGATAACAAGGAGTATCTCTTCCCGCTGCGCGAAAACTTCCTTGAACCCGGGTTTTTCACGGAGGAGCTGAAACCGCTCCTCGAAATGCTCTTCCACAGCGATAAACTTGCAATTCTTGCCGACTATAAAGCGACTGCGCATATACTGGACGAAATTAGCGTGCCGCTCACCTGCCGCGCGGAGGACGTGAGCCTTTTAAGGTATCTGATCGATTCCAATCTCCGCCCGTCGAGCGCAAAAGCGTTCGCGCAGGATTACTCCATGCCCGAGGACTGCTGCGGGTGCGCGCTGCAACGTGCCTATCGCGACGCGCTGGAAAAGACGAAGGGAACCGCGGAGGAGAAGCTCTATCGCGATCTCGAACTGCCGCTTTCGCGCGTGCTTGTCGACATGGAGCGCATCGGCGTGCGCGTCGATATGAGCAAATTTTCCGTCTTTTCCGAAAAATTCAAGGGAACGATGGCGGAACTTTCCGCGCGCATTTTTGAGCTTGCGGGCGTTTCGCCGTTCAATCTCAATTCTCCCTTCCAGCTCTCGGAAGTACTCTTTGAAAAACTCGGATACAGCGCAAAGGGGGTCAAAAAGAATATCCGCGGCGGTTATTCCACCAGCGCGGAAGTTTTGGAAAAACTTGCCGAAGAGCACGAGATCGCGCGGCTCATCTTACAGTACCGCGAGGTGCAGAAACTGCAATCCACTTATGTGGACGGAATCCGCCCGCTCGTGAAAAACGGAATCGTGCATACGACGTATAACCAGACGATGACGACGACGGGGCGGCTTTCCAGCGCAAATCCCAATCTGCAAAACATTCCCGTCCGCACGGATATGGGCAGGGAACTCAGGAAACTTTTTATCGCGAGAGAGGGGAACGTGCTCGTGGACGCTGACTATTCGCAGATCGAACTGCGGCTTCTGGCGCATTTTTCGGGCTGTAAGGCGCTGCGTGAGGCATATCGGGCGGGCGAGGATATACACGCGGCGACGGCAGCGCGGCTCTTCCATAAGCCGCTTGCGGAAGTCACACCGACCATGCGCCGACGGGCAAAGACCATCAATTTCGGCATCATCTACGGCATGAGCGCGTTCGGAATGGCGAAGGACCTCAACTGTCCGCCCGACGAAGCGCAGCGGTATATCGACGCGTACTTTGCCGCGCACCCCGAAGTCAAAGCGTATATGGAAGAGAACGTGCGCCGCGCCAAAGAGGACGGTTACGTTACAACGGTGCTCGGGCGCAAGCGGTTTATCCCCGAACTCAAATCGGGGAACTATAATCAGCGTATGTTCGGCGAGCGCGCCGCCATGAATATGCCTTTGCAGGGGAGCGCGGCGGATATTATCAAAATTGCGATGCTCCGCGTCTGGAACCGCCTGAAAACGGACGGCTTCCGCGCGCAGCTCGTTCTGCAAGTCCACGACGAATTGGTTTTAGATACGCCCGAAGAGGAAGCGGAGCGCGCACAACGTATGCTGAAAGAAGAAATGGAGGCGGCGATCAGTCTGGAAGTGCCGCTGATTGCGGACGTCTCCGTCGGAAAAAGCTGGTATGACGCAAAGTAAAAAGATCGCCGTCACGGGCGGCATCGGAAGCGGAAAATCGTATATATGCGGACTGATTGCGCAAAGGGGGTATCCCGTCTTTTCGTGCGATGAAATCAACCGCGCGCTCTGGACGGACGAGACGTACCGCAAGGAACTTGCCGACCGATTTCCCGCCTGTACCGTCGGCGGGAGCATCGATAAAACGCTGCTTGCAAAAGCCGTATTTTCGGACGAAGCGGCGCTGCGCGCGCTCAATGAAATAGCGCACCCGCGCATCATGCGGGCGCTCGTCGGTCAGATGGAACGGGCGGGCGGCGTCTGTTTTGCCGAAGTTCCGCTCTTGTTCGAGGGCGGCTATGAAACGCTTTTCGACGACGTGATTGCCGTTCGCCGCGAGCGGGCGGCGCGCATTCAGGCTGTCGCCGCGCGGGACGGACTTTCCGAAGACGCGATCGCCTTGCGCATGGCGCAGCAGTTTCCGCCCGAACAGTTGGAGCACAAACGCTGTTATATTCTGGAAAATTGCGGGACGGAACAGGAGATCGTCGCAAAGCTCGACCGGATTTTGCAAAAAATCGGCATATGAACGGATCGGCGGGAAAGTACGGGAAATTCGGCGCATACTGCTAAGGTATGAGGGGTTGCCGCGTCATCGTAATATCCGTTGCAGTGTTTCTGCTTGCCGCATTCTGTTTTCTGATGGTGCGGCTCGCGTATCCGCGTCCGTATCGGGAAGAGGTGCAGGCAAGCGGTCTTTCTCCGTCACTCGTCTACGCCGTCATCAAGGCGGAGAGCGGATTCCGCGAGGACGCCGTCAGCCGTGCGGGGGCGGTCGGACTGATGCAGGTGAAGCCTTCGACCGCTGAATTTATCTGCACAAAGCGCGGCGTTGCGTTTGACGCGTCCCGTCTTTGCGAGGGCGGGTACAATGTAACGGTGGGCTGTATGTATCTTGCATACCTTCTGGAACGCTTTCCGCAAACGGAAACCGCGCTTGCGGCATACAACGCGGGGGAGGGAACGGTGCGCCGATGGCTGCAAGACGGGGAAGTATCCTCGGACGGAAGCAAGCTGGATAAAATTCCGTATCCGGAAACAAAAGCTTATGTAAAAAAAGTTTTAAAATTCCGCAAAAATTATCATTTTTTCTATGGATAAAACTTGACTTTTGGTTTTGATTGCGGTACAATAACAAAGCTGTCACGCGAGATGCGGTCGTGGCGGAACTGGCAGACGCGCAAGACTAAGGATCTTGTGGTTCACACCATGCAGGTTCAATTCCTGTCGACCGCACCAAAAACAAGACCCTGCTTCATGCAGGGTCTTGTTTTTGCATAAAAGGAAATTTCGAC
>CALVMN010000011.1:0-50417 GCA_944346365.1 Candidatus Gallimonas merdigallinarum | reverse complement strand
GGAGAGCGCGGACGGCTCCGTTCTTCTCTCCGTCTCCGATCCCGCCGCCTTCTTCCGCTCGCAGGACGCGGCGGAGTTTTCCGACGTCAGCGCGAAAATCCTGTTCGCCTTTGACCGCCCCCTCTCCTGCCGCGTTGACTTTCTTCTTCCCAGCGGCAACTCCGCCGTGATCCTCTATACCTATTCCTATTGATTCCGCACCACAGCAATGATAAGCGCGCCGCGGCTTTCCGCCGCGGCGCGCGCTGTATTTATAGAAGTTCGTCTTTGAATTTGCCCATGATCTTGCTTTCGATGCGCGAGACCTGCACCTGCGAAACGCCGATGCGCCGCGCCACCTCGCTCTGCGTCATATCTCGAAAGTAGCGCAGAAACACGATTTTTTTCTCCCGTTCGGGGAGTTTCCCGATCGCCTCTTTCAGGACCATGTGTTCGATCATCTCGTCCTGATCGTCTTTGGCGGGAAGCCGATCGGCAAGCGGCACGGATTTCTCGTCGTGGAACTCGCTGCTCTCATCTAGCGAGACCGGCATACGCGCCGAACCGAGCGCAAAAACGACTTCGCCCTCGTCCATGCCGAACGCCTCCGCAAGTTCCTTTACGGTGGGCTGTTCGCCGTGCTCCGCTGCGTACGTCTCGATGTAGCGGTTGAGATCGCGCGCCGTCTTTTTAAGTATGCGCGAAACCTTCACGCTTCCGTCGTCACGCAGAAAGCGTTTGATCTCCCCCGCGATCATGGGAACGGCATAGGTGGAAAACCGCACGCCGAATGTCTCGTCGAAACCCGTGATCGCCTTTAAAAAGCCCATGCAGGCGAGCTGATACAAATCGTCGTATTCCACGCCCTTGCCCAGATACCGCCTTAAAATACTCTTTATGAGCGACGTGTTGTGCGTGAGCAGCATCTCTTTGGCGGACTGATCGCCCGTCTTTGCCAGACGGATGAGCGCGAGCGTCTCCTCCTCATTGAGCATCGGAACCTCTTGCGCCGAAGTCCTTGCACATTGTCACCGTCGTGCCCTTTCCCCGCTCCGAACGGACGGAAAAATCCGTCATAAACGTCTGCATAATGGTGAATCCCATACCTGAGCGCTCCTCTTCCGGCAGCGTGGTGTAAAAGGGCGTGAGCGCCTTTTCCAGATCCTCAATGCCCGTTCCGCCGTCGGAAATTTCAATATGTAATTTTTCTCCTTCAATGACGCATCTTACTGTGATCCAGCCCTCCGTACCGCGGTAACCATGCACGATGCAGTTTGTTACGGCTTCCGAAACGGCAGTCTTTACGTCCGAAAGTTCGGAGAGCGTTGGATTGAGCGGGAGCGCGAACGCCGCCACGACGTTGCGCGCAAACACCTCGTTCTCCGAGCGGGATAAAAACTTCAGTTGCATTTCATTCATAGCGTTCCTCTAAATTTTGGGTATGAGCGAATATACGCCGCTGAGCGACAAAATCTTATCCGCGTCCGTATTCGGGTTTTCAAGGTACATTCCCATGCCGTATTTTCGCAATTTTTTATATCTGCCGATGAGAAATCCGATCCCCGTCGAATCCATGAACTTCACACCCGCAAGATTGAAAACCGCGCGCGAACAGCCCGTGTTTTCGTCAATGATCGCGTCCGCCTCAGCGCGCGCCGTCGGGGCGGAATGCTCGTCCAGCTCGCCCGATAGATAGATGCAGAGGCTGTCTCCTCTGCGGCTTACCTGCGTCTTCATGCGTAACCTCCGCCGTCGTTTGTTCTCAAATATTATAACGAACGGGCGCGGTCGAATTTTGTAAAAACGAAAATAAACCGCGCGAAAAAACGCGAAAAAAATTACAGAAAAAATTCTCTTTTTCCATAAAAAACACTTGACTTTTGCGCCTGATTATAATATGATATTCAAGCATTGCGGTTGCGGTCTTCCACAGCGCGGGCCTTTAGCTCAGTGGTCAGAGCTGTCGGCTCATAACCGATTGGTCCGCGGTTCGAATCCGTGAAGGCCCACCATCAAAATACACCGCTCTGCAAGGCGACGCGGCAATGCCGCAAACACGGCCCAATAGCTCAGTTGGTTAGAGCGCCAGCCTGTCACGCTGGAGGTCGACGGTTCGAGCCCGTTTTGGGTCGCCACATTTTTCTTTGAGCCCCATTCTCTGAGTGAGGCTCGTGCCTTGAAAAAGGCAACCTGCCTTGGTAGCTCAGTTGGTAGAGCAACGGACTGAAAATCCGTCTGTCGGTGGTTCGATTCCGCCCCAAGGCACCACCTTGCCGGTGTAGCTCAATCGGCAGAGCAGCTGATTTGTAATCAGCCGGTTGCTGGTTCAATTCCGGTCACCGGCTCCACCGACAAATCAAAGCAATTTCATATATGGGAAGATTCCAGAGCGGCCAAATGGATCAGACTGTAAATCTGACGTCTTCGACTTCGGTGGTTCAAATCCACCTCTTCCCACCAAGGAAAAACGGGCATAAAATACGTTAAAAGTGCGGATTTTGCCCGTTTTTTCAATCCATTGAAATTTATGCATATTTTTTAGTTCCCCAATTTTCCCCAAAAATCAAAAATCCGTTTTTGCTTCCGCACCCTTTCTCGGGTGCGGTTTTAATTTTCTGCGCCGGCACCCCCTCCCCGCCCAGAACCGGAGGCGCGGCGGGCGGCGCGCTCCTCGCCCTCTTCCGGATCGCCCGCTCTAATCGGTCGCAGATTGCAGGACAAATGACGCGATCCCCGGGCGCAGTCATGATCTATCCGCTTGCGCGGGCTTGCCCGCGCCGGGCTGCAAATCCAAGCCGCCCGCCGATCAAGTATCCCCGCAAGACGCAGCGAGCGCATGGACGCGCCCTGCGGGCGGCTTCCTTCTCCCGCGCCCTCCGGGCGCGCTGCGCAAGGACGCGGAGCGTCCGCGCGTTTCTATTTCGATATATCTTTTTATAAATGGTAGATACACCCCCGCTTTTCTGACACGATAAACACCGCATCCTGACCGCCCTTTCGTATCAGATTTCGGGGCGTAAAAAAGCAAAAGCAACAGCCCGCGCATACCCTCGATGCACGGGCTGTTTTTACCTTCTGAACACAACGACGAAACGCGCTGACTCGACACGCTGATCTTCTATTGAGCTCCCGCCGCCTCTTCGTCGGCTCATGGCAGCCCCGCCTTCGGCGGGCGACAGCATTTACACATTTTGACATCGGGCCGGCGGAAGCCCGTATCTTCGCACGCGGGGCAATGCCACTGCGGACGCAGATCCTGCTCCGAAAGCCCGAGCCGCGTAAGGATACGCGCCCGTGTGACCATGAGCGACTTACGGCGGCAAATCAACCCCGCTGCGCCCTCCCGATCGCCGTTCACCTCGGCACGGGCGATCTGAGGATCAAGCCCCGCAAGCTCACGCCGCACGCGGGCATAGTCGGCATCGCGTTCCGCTTTCGCGTTCGCCGCGTCCGCCAGCGCGATCGCATGCGCGCGGATGGGCGCATAATGCCGTTCCCGCGCCGTGCGCGCTTCGTGGTCCATTTCCTGCCGCGTAAGCGTCGGTCCGGATGCCCTTTCTTTCTTCTGACTCTCCTCTCTGATCGCAAGTTTCCGCAGGTCCTTGTCAACGGAATACCGGCTCAGACGGCTGCGGTTCGTCCCACAGCGCGGGCGATGAATGATCCCCGCGCGGAGCAGCCTGCCGATCGCCGCGCCCACTGCGTCATCACTTCGTCCGAACATGGCGGCAAGCCGCGTGTGCGACGTCTCGACGCCGCGCCGCGCGTTCGGGTTCTTCAGATGCGATAAGAAAAAGCTGACGATCTCTTCCTCCAACGCGGTCAAACGGCGCATTCTGCCGCCGATCTCGAATTCATGCTCGAAAAGGAAACGATAGCGACGGAAGCAGCCGCCGGGCGTTTCGATATGTAATGCGTAACGGCGTCTGCCGTATTCCTCCCGCTGATCAAAGCCGTTCACGTTCCGCAGCGTTCCGAGGGCGCGGGCGGCGCTCGATACGGACACGCCCGCCGTTGCCGCAAGTCCCGTGCGCGTGAGCACGCACTCCGCGCCCGTATCGCTGCGGCGGTTGGAAAAGCTGAAAATCACACTTGACGATCCGCCCCGCGGCGTCCTTTTCGTGCTCCATCCGGTCCACCTCAATGAACTTACGAGACAGTGAACGGATATTTGCGTCGATCAGAACGGGACGCTGTACCGCGAGCCATAAGTCAACATGAAAGTGACGGTGCATCTCAAAGAATCTGCTCACGAACTCCGGGAACGTCGCGCTTTTCCGACTGTCGTAAAATCGCTGCGCTTCGTCCAGAAAGACTGCCGATGCAGGCGGAATATACTGCGTTGGGATGCGGTCGTTTGTCAACCCCATGTAAAAACCGTTTATAAGGTACGGTTCAAAAGTCTCTTCGTAACCCGTCTGGAAGCTCACTTTGTAATTGGAAAAAATCGGCGGCTTGTCCGGCACGGAGAGCGGCTTCCTGCGGTTTTCATTCGCCTTCGCAATGAGTGCGCACGCCTTATCCCGACGGACCTCCCCCTCACGACGGTACACCCGTTTCAAAAAATATGTATTGAGCGACGACTTTCCGCTCCCCGGCGCACCGAAAATTATCGTGATCATGACTCCCTCTTTCGCTTGACTTTTTCCATACGATCGCTTATACTGTTTATGTAGTGACGGTTCCTTGCGGAACGGCGCCAATGCTCGCGGAGCGTTCGGCGGTTCACTACCATAATCAGGTATGGGTTCAGCCCATGCACCCCCGGACAGATGAGCGCCGGGGATTTTTTATTTTTCCTTTTTGGGGTCCCGTGATTTCAAGCGCTTTATTTTTTCGTTATTCGTCTGCGACTGCTTTAAGCGATGATAGACTTTGTTGCATGATCGCATAATGCTCCGCGTCCTTTTTGTCAACCAGCTCCCGATCGGCGATGATCGCCTGCCCGCAGAACGGGCAGCGCGGCATAACGAGTTCATCTTGGACTTCCGTCTTTTTACTCTTGTTCATAATTTTTCTCCTTTCAGCTCCGCGAGGCAGGCTTCGGCAGCTTCGCGGGTAGTAAATACTTCTGTACCAAAATCATAATTGCGACTTTCCCTCCTGATCATCTTTATAAGCTGTGCGATGCACTGTAAAATGACCGCTGCCCCGTATCCGATCATCAGATACAGCGCCCAATTCTCATAGCGCGAAAGATACGTGTATTTATCCCCGAGCATCAATATGGTGATATACGCCGCTGCCGCAACGCCTGCGCAGATCAATGCCTGTAAAAGGTGTGAACTGCCCCTTCGTATATCCGCGATCATCTGAAAAACCGCGAACAATGCCGCGAGCACCATAAGCCCGATTGCAATATATCCGAACCACGGCGCCACGCTTTCAAGCGCTTCATACGTACTTGACAGATACTCCAACGCGATATGCACCACACCCGCGATAACAATACAAATGACGATACCCCAGATCATAAGCCTCTTTCATCTCCTCGCGGATCTCCGCAGCTCGCTGACGTACCGTTTTTTTGGCGCCGCCGGATCCGCTCTTCGCCGATTTCTTGACTGCCGTTGCCATATCTTTGCTCCTTCTGCTTTATTTCCGATTCCCCGTGGTCCACGGGGTCATCCGATCCATCCGTTAAAGACTGCCGCGTATCCGATCCCGCACAATGCCAGACACAGCGTTACCACCGTCCACTTGATCACTGCGCGCATCCTCATGGCAGATACCTCCCCGCAAGCTGCAATAGCTCGCGCGCTGCTTGAAAATTGACTTTGATATTTCCGCCATTTTCGGCGATCGCGTCGTTCACCGCTGCCGCAAGTTTACTCAACGCAGCGTCTAAACGCTTGGCGGCTGCTATCAGTTGCGGGCGCTCCTCCTGAAAGTTTACAAACGCGATGAACTCTTCCTGCCCCATCTCCACTTGTACTTTCATCCCTGCACCTCTCCCCGCACGCGGGGATTGCGTTCATCAGATCCGCGCGGCTGCAAGATCTCTCCGTCCTCGTTTTCGGGGATAACGCTCGGCAACCGATATAACAGATACACGTAGCGCTTATCTTTCAGAAATCGAATCGCGCCGACGTGCAGCACCGATAAATTCTCCGTCAGCGTATCGTACCGCAGAACGGGAAACCCATCGGGCAGCATCGGCAGATCCTTTTCGCTAAGCTCCCACAAAAGAGCGCTCACAGGTTTCATTCCCTCACCCCCTTTGCATGTCGCTGATTGCCTTCTGAATATCCTCAATGCTTGTCGCCGAAAAATTGGCGATGCGGTCGCGCACCCATGCGGATACCGTATATCGGCTCTTGCTGGTGCGCTCAACGAGGACCACGCCCGTGACTCGCTTTGCCAACGGGATCGGCACCGAAAGCACGTAACTCACGCGATCATGCCCGCCGTAGTACATGGGACTTTCCTTGATCTCGCTTTTGCGCTCGTCTTTCTGCGGCGTTTCATACCGCAGGAACACGGCGCCCTGATCGCCCAGATCTTTCCGTTCAAATCCGTACAAATTCAGTCTTGCTGCGATCTCCATAGCTTCCCCTCATCTCACAATGTCGCACGCCGTGTCGATCGCTTTGAGCGCCTCTTTTGGATCGCACACCATGACCGTATCTTCGATTACCCGCATATCCAGCCCCAAAAGGACATGCGCGGCAAGATCTTCCGCCTGTTTCCGAAGCAGCTTGTCCTGCGCCCGCACGCTCTGCGCGTACTTTTCCGCCCCGCGGAACCCCAAAAAACGCTCGTACTCCTCTTCCGTCATCCGGACCGTGATCATACCTCACCTCCCGTCTGCGGATGGTTAATTTCGATTTCCGCATATACCCGATCGTACTTGCTGTTCCCGCGATTGGCATACGGATCGGAAACGGAAAGAATTTTGATCTCGCCACGACGTTCGCAGGTTTCCAGAAATTTCTGTACCTGTTCGTTCGCCTCCCGCGTGCCTTGAATCCTGATTTTTACCATAAAAAATCCTCCTGACTTACCGCCTTGCGGCGGGTTTTTCCTTTATCCTCTGCGCCGGGGATTTCGCCCGGCTTCGAGCAGGGCGTCTTTCCCCATTTGCGGGGATTCCCCCGCCGACGTCGTCGCCCTGATCTGCGACGCTGCTCCCCGCTTGCGGGGATTATCTGCACGCAGCATTGCTGCGATCTCTTCTCTCTGATCCCCGTTTCCCCGGGGATCCTCCCGCTAAGGCGTTCACGGCTTTTCCGCCATGAACGCCAAGTCAGGAGAATTTTGCCGATGCGGAGGTACGACCTCCCGCTCCTTTTCAGCGCCGCCTCGCGGCATCGGCATGTGAAAATTTATTCGCAATTCTTTCACGTCTCCTTCATTGATGAGGATCTAATTCGTGATATAATTTATTTGGCGTACAATCGTCCCTGTACGACTACTGAAAAAAAGGAGGTGAAAAAATGAAAATTGCGGTCAAGATAACCTTGATTTTGTGTGAGTATGCAGTCCTGCTTTTGCTATTCGTTCCCTATCTCTTTATTGTCTGCTGCGCTTCTATTGTTTACAACATCATTGACCTGATTTCAGATGTGCAAGATAAAAAGCATATTAAAAACAAACAAACACTTGCCACCCGTCAAATTGATAGAGATAACAAACGCAGGCATACCATTGCAAATATGGTTTTCGGATATTGGAAAGAGCGTTTATTCTCGTAAAACCCAACTCCTTTCGTCATAGTCTGTGTTTTTAGAAGTAATTAGCTCAATTGTTTCAATTACGCCCAATATCTCCGCCGCACATTCCGTTAATTTACTTTTTACTCGCCATCCCGCTTTTAGCCCGCTCTCTTTTGAGCGGGCTTTATACTGCACGTAAAGAAATCTCCTATAAAATTCACGCAACACATCCAGCAACTCGTCAAGAGAAAGTGATGTGAATGCTCCGTCAAGGAGCATTTTTTCTTTTAACTCTAAAAATACTTTCCTTTTCATTTTATCCACACTCCAACTGTACTCCTTTGAAATCCTACCACGTCCTAACCTCACGCCAGTCCTGTATATAAACGAGATTCCGCAATTGATTCCATATTTGCATTTTTTTGAGATTATATCATGCAATTTTGGATTTGTCAATACAAAAAATGCAAATTTGTATAAAATATTTCTGAGGAGAATGATATGAGATTGAAAGACCTTCGCGAAGAACATAATCTTACTCAAAAAGAGCTCGGTGCTCTCGTAGGCGTTGCGCAATCTAATATCAACCGTTGGGAAAATGGAACCGTCTGCCCTTCCGCAGATTTTGTTGTTAGACTTGCTGATTATTTCGGTGTCTCAACCGACTATCTTCTCGGGCGTACGGACGAACTCGGCGCAGTCATCACTCCCTTCCCTTCCACAGACAACTATACCGATGAAGAGAAAAAATTGATCGCGGACTACCGCGAACTCACTCCTCCTTTGAAACGTATGATTCAGGAAACCCTCAAAACATGGAAAAGCTCAGAGATCAACACGAAAAAACTTTCCTGAACGCTTCCGCCGGCGTATTGAGCGCACTCGCCCGCCTGTTCAGTCAGGTCGGCGGCGTGGAGCGCGCCGCGCTTTTCGGCTCGCGTGCCCGCGGCGACTTTTCTGATCGGAGCGATTATGACGTCGCCGTGTTCGGAACGCTTTCAGAACATGACAGACTGCAACTGCGCAGCGCCTGCCGCGAAGAACTTCCAACCCTGCACAAAATCGACCTCATCTTTGTAAATGAGGTCACAGACAAAAAATTTTTACAGAGCATTCAGACGGAGGGCATTGTGTTCTATGACAAAACTGCAAAATAAATACGAGAATTTCAGTACCGCCGTAAAACGGCTGAACGAGGCAAACATTGCCTACAAGAAAAACGCCGACAACGATATTTATCAGGACGCTCTTATCAAACGCTTTGAATTCACCTTTGAACTCTGCTGGAAGACGTTGCGGGAATTTATGACGGAACAGGGCTACCGCTTGGAGCTTCCCTCGCCCAAAGGCGTTTTCGCGCTCGCCTATCAGGAAGGCATTCTCGACGACGAAGCGCTCTGGCTGGATATGCTGGAATCGCGCAATCTTACTTCGCATGACTACGGACGGGAAATTGCCGCAGAGATTGCGGACAAAATCAGCAACCGCTATGCAAAAGCCATCTCGGAACTGAACAAATTTATCGCTTCTAATTTGAAATGACTTCACGCTCGCTTTTTTCTTTGAAAAAAGTGAGCGAAATTTTACTTTTGTTTTGTTATAAAATTAACTCCGAGGGCGCACTTGCCCGAAAGGAGTATTTTATGACGTTTCAAGAACAAACCGAGCTGTTAATGACAGCCATCCAAAGCCTGATGGCGCTTTACAGGGATATTACAGAAATAGACCGCCCTTTCGTGCGCGTGTCTTTTTCTGAACTAAAAAAAATCCCGCGTCATCACCTGCGGCAGACGCCGCCCAGAGTGCCCAAGCGGTTTTGCTCGACTTCACCGCCGAGCTGGAAAAAAGAAAAAAGGCGGACGTCGGAATTCTGTCCGCCTCAGATCAGAAAGCAAAAACGGAATTTTTGGAATTCACACAAAAGGAGATTTCAAAAATGCCGGCATTTTTCAGAAAGGAATTTCGCTTAAAAGGAGGTACTGTCGCACACATTCGGAAAAAAGAAAACGGATCGTATGAGATCCGCTATCGCCGAAATGGAATGAATATTTCTAAAAGCGCACAAACGCTCGAAGTCGCAAAAGAGCGGTTCATCGAGGCACTCTGCAATGCAAAATCGAACGAAACGTCGAGCCGCATTTTCTTCGGGCAATATGCTACACAGTGGCTCGAAGTCGTCAAAAAGCCGCAAATAAAAGAAAACACTCTGGAAGACTATCGCTTTACGCTACATAAATATGTTTTCCCCCGATTCGGCAAAATGCGTTTGCGCGACATAAAGCCCTTTGACGTACAGCGCCTGCTCAATGATTTGGAGAAAAAAGGTGTTCGCCGAGGATCGGAAGGTGTATATGTCTTGCTGCGAGCCATTTTCGAGTTCGCAGTGGCTGAGAACCTTATTCCTAAATCCCCTATGGCACTTATTCGGAAGCCGAAGCATGAGACAAAACACGGGCAAGCATTCACCATCGAGGAAGAGCGGATTCTGATCGATCGTTGTATGGAAAGCACCTCCTATTGTCGCTACGCCTTCATTCTCATGTTGTTCACTGGAATCCGCCGTTCGGAACTCCCGACCGCAGAAGTCTCGCCGCAGTGGGTAACGGTGACATCATCAAAAACACGGAAAGGCGAATCCGCGCGTAAACGGAAAATTCCCGTCTCCCCGATGCTCAAACCTTTTTTGCCTTTCGTTTCAACAAGTTTCAAGGAAGTTCGGTTAGAAACTCTCACGAGCGTTTTCGCGAAGATTATGCAGGGAAGGCATCTGCACGAACTACGTCATACTTTTATCACACGATGCCAAGAATGTGGAATCAGTCGCGAATTAACTTCCGTTTGGGCGGGGCACAAAGCAGATAATACTATGACGAGCAATGTATATACGCACTTCTCCGACGAGTTTCAGCTTGACGAGGCAAAAAAACTGCGCTATTAGGATTTTCCCCGAAAAATCCCCAAAATCTTCATATGAGCTCCTATAAATCCTAAGTTTTTAAAGAAAATTGGCTGATTTTATGCAGTTTTTCTGTAAATCTGACGCATATTTGCATGAATAACTTTCTGTAAATCTGACGCATATTTGCATGAATAACTTTCTGTAAATCTGACGCATATTTGCATGAATAACTTTCTGTAAATCTGACGTCTTCGACTTCGGTGGTTCAAATCCACCTCTTCCCACCACAAAAAAGGGTAAAAACGCAAGTTTTTGCCCTTTTTTGTGCTATTTTTTGCCCGTTTTGGCGCATCTTCATGTGTTTGCCCCCGAATCTGCCCCCAAATTTTTTCCGATAAACACGCGTCCGACTCCGCGTTTTTTTGCTCCGTTCCGCGTCTCTTTACTCCGCCGTACGAGGTTTTCTTTTGCCTTCTATCACAGAGGAGGTGAATGCTTCACCCCCTCTGTACTCCCCCGCCATGCCGCTTCCAACGTCTCCCCTTAAAATCGTTTGACTTTCCTCTCCGTATACCGTATAATGATAAACGAGAAGCCGAGAAGCCTTTTGGTGGACATGAATGGGCGGTGAAAACTTAGCCCGTGGGATGGCTTCTTTTTTTATGCTATTTTTTCGGATACTTCCGTCCTTAAAATCGTTTAACTTTTCGCTACGCATATCGTATAATGATAAATAGGTAAGCGGTCTCATTCCGTCTTACGCCTACCGCGCGACTGTCGCAGAATTGCCCCGACTGGCGAATGTCGGAGTTTTTTATACAAAAAAACACGGAGCGAACGCATCCGTGCTTCATATTCCTGCAGGGAACTTTATTTTATGGGAATTACTATACTTCCCGTTCTTCGAGCATGCTCTTTACTTTCATGAGACGCGTCAGGCTGCCGCGCTCGTTTTCTTCCAGCTTCTGCGAAATATAGCGAATGGTCTCCTCGATGTCGGGGATCATCACATATTCCAGCGCGTTCACGCGGCGTTTGCTGCGCTCGATCTCGTCGGAGAGCATCGTCGTTGCCTTTTCCAGCTCCGCAAGCCGCAGAAGGCGCTCCACGAGCCTGCCCGCAGACGCCACAGCATGGTCGGCTTCGCTCGTCACTTCCGCAAAGGAGTACGGATAGCTCTCCTCGCTCTGCGTGCGCTCCAAATGCAGTTTTGGAATTTCCAGATTGAGCAGATTTACCGTAACGCATTCCAGACTGAGCGCCGCCACGGGCATGGAGAACGCAAGCTCGATCTCCTTATCCGACATTGTGCCGCGAGCAAGCGAAAACATCCGCAGGACGTCCGCCACTTCCGATTCCACTTCGGCGCGCAGCCGCGCCGTCTCGCGCACGAGCACGGAAAAGCGGCGGATCATCTCGTCCGTCTTATCCTTCAACAGTTTATGACCGCGCTGAGCGGTCTTTAACCGCCCTTTCAGCTTTTTCAGCTCCATGCGCGTGGGATTTACGTTCATGCGCGCCACGGCTCTTTGTTACTCCTCTTGCCCGAGATATTTCCGGATATACTGTTCTTTGATACGTTTGAGTTCCGCCCGCGGCAGGATACGAAGAAGTTTCCAGCCGAGATCGAGCGTCTCTTCAATGGTGCGGTTGACGGTGAAACCCTGCGAGACGTATTCCTTCTCGAACGCCTCGGCAAATTTTGCATACAGCTTATCGGTATCCGAAAGCGCCGCCTCGCCGAGGATCGCGGAGAGCTCCTTCGCCTCCTTGCCCTGCGCGTATGCGGAGAAGAGCTGGTTCATCGTATCGGCGTGATCTTCGCGCGTCTTATTCGCGCCGATGCCCTTATCCTTCAAACGGGAGAGGGACGGGAGCACGTCGATGGGCGGCGTAACGCCCTTCTTGTACAGCTCGCGCGAGAGAATGATCTGCCCCTCCGTAATGTAACCCGTAAGGTCGGGAATGGGGTGCGTTTTGTCGTCCTCAGGCATGGTGAGAATGGGGATCTGCGTGATCGAGCCTTTCTTGCCGCGGATCCTGCCCGCGCGCTCGTACATGGATGCAAGGTCGGTGTACAGATACCCGGGATACCCTCTGCGCCCGGGAACTTCCTTGCGGGCGGCGGAGACTTCGCGCAGCGCCTCGCAGTAGTTCGTAATATCGGTGATGATGACGAGAACGTGCATCCCCAGATCGTACGCAAGGTATTCCGCGGCAGTGAGCGCCATGCGCGGCGTGGAGATGCGTTCGATCGCGGGGTCGTTTGCGAGGTTGGTAAAGAGCACGGTGCGGGTGATCGCGCCCGTTTCACGGAAATCGCGGATGAAGTAATCCGCCTCCTCATAGGTGATGCCGACCGCCGCAAAGACGACGGCGAACTTCTCGTCGCTCCCCAAAACGCGCGCCTGCCGCGCGATTTGGGCGGCAAGTTCGGCGTGCGGAAGTCCGCTCATGCTGAACACGGGAAGTTTCTGCCCGCGGACGAGGGTGTTGAGCCCGTCGATGGCGGAGATCCCCGTCTGAATAAATTCGTTGGGATAGTCGCGCGCGGCGGGATTGATCGGCTCGCCGTTGATGTCCATGCGCTTTTCCGCAAGAATGGGCGCGCCGCCGTCGCGGGGGTTGCCCATGCCGTCGAATACCCTGCCGAGCATATCTTCCGAGACGCCGAGTTCGAGGCTGTGCCCAAGAAACTTTGCGCGGCTGGTGGAGATTTGCAGCCCCTGCGAATTTTCAAAGAGCTGGACGAGCGCCTTATCGCGGTTGACTTCGAGCACCTTTCCGCGACGCACTTCGCCGTTCTTCTGGACGATCTCCACCAATTCGTTATACTTGACCCCTTCCACGCCCTCGACGAGCATCAGAGGTCCTACGACTTCTTTGATCGTTTTATATTCCTTCAACACCTGCTTCCCCTCCGTCAAGCCCGCGGATCTCCTGCTTCAGCTGCGCGGCGATTTCATCGAACTGCCCGATCTCGCTCTCCGCAATGTACTTGCTTCTGCCGATTTTTTCGCGCACGGGCAGATTGATCAGGCGGTTGTACGCCGCGCCCGCAGCGAGCGCATCCAAGCCCATACGATGGAAATCGTAAATGAGGCGGAGCATTTTGCACTGTTTTGCGATCGACGTGTAGGTGTCCGTCTCGTGGAACGCGTTCTGATGCAGGAAGTCCTCGCGGATGGACTTCGCCGTTTCCAGAATCAGCCTGTCTTTATAGGAGAGCGAATCCGCGCCGACGAGGCGCACGATCTCCTGCAATTCCGCTTCCTCCTGCAAAATGTGAATGGCGAACGCGCGCAGTTCGTTGAAGTCGGAGGAGGCGTTCTTCGTGTACCATGCCGAAAGCCTGTCTGCATACAGCGAATAGCTGATGAGCCAGTCGATGGCGGGGAAATGCCGCTTGTACGCAAGGTTCGCGGAAAGCCCCCAGAACACTTTGACGATGCGCAGCGTCGCCTGCGCGACGGGTTCGGAAAGATCGCCGCCCGCGGGAGAGACCGCGCCGATCGCCGTGATCGAGCCGACGCGCTCGTCGGAGCAGAGCGTTTTCACGATGCCCGCGCGCTCGTAGAACTCGGCAAGTCGGCTGGAAAGATATGCGGGATACCCCTCTTCGCCCGGCATCTCTTCGAGACGTCCGCTCATTTCGCGCAGCGCTTCCGCCCAGCGCGAGGTGGAGTCCGCCATGATCGCGACGTTCAGCCCCATATCGCGGAAATATTCCGCGATCGTGATGCCCGTATAGATGGACGCCTCGCGCGCCGCCACGGGCATATCGGACGTGTTCGCGATGAGCACCGTGCGCTTCATGAGCGGTTCGCCAGTCTTGGGGTCTTTGAGTTCGGGGAACTCATTGAGAACGTCCGTCATTTCGTTGCCGCGCTCGCCGCAGCCGATATAGACGATGATGTCCGCGTCCGCCCACTTTGCGAGCTGATGCTGCACGACGGTTTTTCCGCTGCCGAACGGCCCCGGGACCGCCGCCACGCCGCCGCGCGCGATGGGAAAGAGCGTATCGATGACCCTCTGCCCCGTGATCATGGGCATGGAGGGAGACATCTTTTCGCGGTACGGACGTCCGCGCCGCACGGGCCAGCGGGTGAGCATACTGACTTCGCGCTCACCCTCCGCCGTCTGAATTTTCGCGACCGTCTGCGTGATGTTGTACGAGCCATGCCCGATAAAACTCACCCGTCCGCGCACGCCGTACGGCACCATGATCTTATGCTGCACGATGGGCGTTTCCTGCACGTACCCGAGAAAATCGCCCGCCGAGACCTCGTCGCCGACCTTGACGAGCGGAACAAATTCCCACTCCTTTTCGTGGTCGAGATTGTTGACGGAGATCCCGCGCGCGATCCTGTCGCCATAGGCGGCGGCAATGCGCGTGAGCGGACGCTGGATCCCGTCGAAGATGCCTTCGATGAGTCCCGGCGCAAGCTCCACCGAGAGGGGCGCGCCCGTGCTCTCCACCGCCTCGCCGGGGCCAAGCCCGCCCGTCTCTTCATAGACCTGAATGGACGCCCTGTCTCCGCGCAGTTCGATGATCTCGCCGATGAGTTTTTTCTCGCTCACCCGCACCACGTCGTACATTTTGCAATCCGCCATATTCTCCGCCACGATGAGCGGACCGGATACTTTTACGATCTTTCCTTGCATTCCATTCTCCGTTAAACTTAAACGCTTTCGTCTCTTTCTGTCTGCGTGATATCCATACCGAGCGCGCGCTCGGACTGTTTTTTCAGCATTTCCGCCCCGTAGCCGTTTCCGCCGCGCACGGAAGGAATTGTCGTGACGATGGGATACGCCTGCCCCGCATAGGCGGCGATCTCCTCTTCCAGCTCCGCGGCGAATACGTCCGTCACGAAGATGACCTGATATTCCTTCGCAAGCGTTCTTAAAAGCCGCTTTGCGTCCGCCCCGTCCTCTGCGGCGTACGCGTCCATACCCGCCGAGCGGAACACGAGCGCGCCGTCGCCGTCGCCGATGATCGCCATTCTGCCCTTCATAGCGTTTCCCTCACTCTCGCGCGGATGACCGCCTTTTCCGCGCCGTTGTTCAAGCAGGACATGACGATCCTGACGTTTGCGATCTCCGCCGTCTTTTTGAAACAGTACCGCAAAAAGGGTCTGTTCCCCTCGTCCGTATAGCGGTCGCGGGCGAGGACGGTGACCGCTGCGCCGTCGGCAATGCGTTCGAGCGACGTGAGCGGCTGCCCCGCCGCAAAATCGTCGAGCGCGGCGGAGATCATCTCCTTCCGCGGCGAATAGCGGAACTTTTCGCGGATATTCTCCGCGCTTTCCTCCGCAAGATACGCGATCTCCTCCGCCGTGAGCACGCCGCCCGAGACCGTCATCTCCGCGGCGCGCGCAGCCGAGCGCGTGCGGAGCGCAATGCCGATATTGGCGGCGTCCGCGCGCAGAGCGGCGATCTCCGAGAGCGCCTTATCCCCGTGCGCGAGCGCGGAAAGATCGCGGAATTTGGCGCGGCTGAACAGCGTGTTGATCTGCCTGCCCGTCGCCGCTCCGCCCACGAACAGCTCGTCCGCCGCCGCAAGCGCGGCGGAAAGCTCCGCGCCGAATGCGCCGTAATCGTCCGCAAAGATCTTTTCTTCCATCAGCGCGAGCGGGTATGCGCCCTCCGCGCCCGTCATCGACTTTGCGTCGCGCTTTAAATACTTGGCGCGCATCACCGCTTCGGCGTTATGATAGTCGTACCGCGCGAGCAGAAAGCGGGTCAGCTTTTCGCCCGGAGAAGTCTCGCGGACGAACGCCGTATAGGCGCGCTCCTCCGCCTCGATGAGCTTCTCCGCCTCGGACGGCGGCACGGAAAGCCCTTCGCCGAACCCCGTCTCCTGCAAGACTTTGAGCGCGTCCGAAGGGCGCGCGCAGTCGATCATGCGGCTGAGCCGCTCGGAGCCGAGGAGCTTTGCTTCGAGCGCGGAAGCCTTGGCGTTGGCAAAAATACTGTTCGGCATTTTACTGCTCCGCGGGGAAAACCGCCGCGGCGATCTCCCGCTCCAATTCGTTTCTGTTCGCTTCGATCAGGGCGCGGAAGGAGAGATCCTTCACGCATACGTCGTTTTCCAGACGCATGCCGCCCGCGAGCGATTCGTTCCTGCCCGCAAAGCGCAGTTTTTTTTCCGTAAACGCCTTACAGGAGGTAAATTCCCGATCGGATACGGGCGCGTCGGCGGCAAGTTCCGCTGCGTCGCCCTCCTCCGCATACGCTTGCAGAAGATCTTCAAGTACGGAAAGATATTTCTTCTTGTCGAACGCGCGCGCGATTTCGAGCGCGCGCGCAAGCGCCGCCTCGACCGCGCCGCGCTTTGCCGCGAGCATCAGCTTGCGCCTGTCCAGTCCCGCGACCGTCTCTCTGCGCGCAACAATCTCCGCCGCCTCCTGTTCAAGGACGCGCCTGCCGTTTGCAAGATATTCCCCGGCGCGCGCTTTCGCGTCCGCCAGCGCCGCGTCTGCACGCGCCGCCGCCTCCGCCTTGCGCTCCGCCGCTTTCTTTTCCGCGTCGGAGATGATGCGTCCGACGATCGCCTCTTTCCCCTCCATACCGGCTCCTTATACCGAGAGCGTGAAGAGCAGGGAAATGACCAGCCCGAAAATGGCGTACGTTTCGACCATGGCGGGGAACATGATGAGTTTTCCGGAGAGTTTTTCGTCCTTCGCCACCGCGTAGATACAGCTCACCGAGGTCTTGCCCTGATAAATTGCGGAAATGAGACCCGTGATCGCGAGCGGCATGACGGACGCGAATACCGCCCAGCCCTGCGTCACGCTCATATCCGCCGTGACGGCGCCCTGTCCGACCAGCGCCATGACGAACCCGTAAATACCCTGCGTTGCGGGCAGAAGCACAAGGATCATGACTTTACTGAACTTTTTCGCGTCCTCCGTGAGAACGCCCGCCGCAGCCGAACCGGTCTTAAAAAGACCGATCGCCGAGCCAACGCCGCAAAGCCCCGCGCAGATCGCAAGACCGAGAATGGCTATTGCCTGACCACCCATAATGTTATAAAAACCTCCAATCGATTTTTTAATTTGTTGCCGTAAAGTGGATATATTCCAGATTTGAGCCGAGCGGCGTGAAAAGCGCGCCCTCGCCCGTATAGAATTTCGAGAAGAATTCGATGTACTGCAAACGGCAGTCGTGAATGTACGCGCCGAGCACGCCCATTGCGAGGTTGAACGCGTGACCGATGAGCATGACGACGGGTCCGAAAACGAAACCGACGCTCCCCGCCGCGATCAGGTCCAGCCCGATCCCGTTGAACTGCTGCGCAATGATCATGCCCGAGAGCATGAGCCCGAACAGACGCGCGTAACTCAACACGTCCGAAAGCAGGTTGATCACGCCGTACACCGCGCCGAATCCCTTGGTGAACTTGCCGAGGAGTTTTTCCTTGCGCCCCGCGGTGAGCGCCGCGCCCGCAAGCCCCACGCCGAGCATGACGACCCCGGGGAGGGTCATCGTCCCGAAGAACGCCTGCACGCCCGCCGCGACGGGAATGGAGAAGTACTCCGTGATGAAGTTGAACACTGCGAAGAACAGACCCACGCAGAAGAGCACCCATGTGAACGCGTCGCAGAGCGCGTCCACGATATGCCCCCTGCGGATGCTGTTGACCGCGCTCAGAACATACCCGACCGTGATCTGCAACAGCCCCAGCGCGAGGCAGCCGAGCAGAATGGTGAGCACGTTCGTTCTGCTGCCCGAAGAGGGATCGGGCAGGAAGGTGTACAGCGAAAATCCGAACATCGACCCGAACAGCGCGCCGAACACGATGGTGAACAGTCCGCCGTACATGAGAATGGACGCCAGCTTTTTCACCCCGTCGTTGACCTTCCGCCTGCGCATGATGATAAGTCCGCCCACAAAGAGCAGAATCCCGTACCCGATGTCCGCCATGATGATACCGAAAAAGATCATGAAAAAGACGAACACAAACCCGTTGGGGTCGAACTCCCTGTAATCGGGCGCGGAATACATATTCGTGATGAACTCCGCCGCCTTGGCGGGTCCCCTGTTCCGCGTCAGCGTGGGCGGCGTATCTTCCTCCGAGGGGCGGAAGAACTGCAAGAGGTATGCGTCCGTCACCGCCGCGACCGCCGCGCGGACGCGCTCCTGCTCCTCTTCGGGCAGATAGCCGCGCATCGTGAACGTCGCCTTGGTCTGGAAAAACCGCTCGGAGATTTCCGCCTTTTCAAGTTCCGCGGAGAGATAATCCGCGTAAATTTTCAGATCTTTGAGATGAGACAGATCGGCGACGGCGCGGGCGGAGATCTCCGCCTCTTCTGCAAGCAGCCGCTCCGTTTCCCCGTCCAGCCGCGCAGTCTCCTCTGCGGCGTTTACGTCCGCCGAAACCGTGCAGCGGACAAAGGAAAATTCCGCAAGTTTTTCCGCCGCGGTCTCCGCGACGTCCGCATGGCAGAACAGCGCAACGGGGAGCTGTTTCACCCCGCCGTAAACGCAGAGCGCGGCGAGCGGCTCGCCGTCCGCATACGCTTGCAGCGCGGGCAGGGAACGCTCGTCCATAAGTCCGAAAAAGCAGCGCGTGCTGCGCGTATCCGCAAAGGACGAGAACGGCTCGGGAACGCTCAGAAAGGGCGCGAGCTGCGCCCTGCGCGCGGCAAGTTTGTTGCGCTCCGCGCGCCGCTCCGAAAGCGCCTCGGCGCATTCCTCCTCGCGTGAGATCGCGGCGAGGAGCGCCTCCTCCCGTGCGGCGATGCCCGTAAATTCATCGTAGGAAAGCAAAATCTGATCGCCGAGCAGCTCTTTGACCGACTTATCCTTCCCGCGGACGGTATCCGCCTGCGCGGTGAGAAAGGCGATACACTTGCGCGTGCGCGCGAGCTTCTCTTCCAATACCGTCCGCGCGCCCGCGCGCGGCTCTGCGGATTTTTCCCCCTCTTCCTCTTCGGGAAACACGGGTTCGACGAGCTGCGTCTTTTGCAGTGCGTTCAAAAGCGCCGCGCGGCCGTCGGACAGCGCGGTCAGCTCGAATTTGGACATTGCGACGATCATGCCCCGAACACCTTCCTTACCGCGGACTGCGCCGCGGCTTCTAACTTATCCCGGCAGGACGCGCCGAAGCGCTCCGCCTCCGCTTTCGCCTCATCGTTGAGCGCGCGATAGCGCACTTCCGCTTCGCGCTCCGCTTCCGCGAGCTTTTTTTCGCGCTCGGAAAGGAGCAGACGCTCCGCGTCCGCCTTCGCCTGTTCGGCAGCGGCTGCACCCGCCTCGATCGTGCGGCGGCTCTCGCGCTCGCCCTCGCTCACGATCTCCTCAGCCTTGGCTTCCGCCTCCAAAATCGTTCCGATCACTTCGTTCATCTTGGACCCTCCCCGCGCTCTGCAGACGCCGCGCAAAACGGCATAAAAACAGCCGACGATCGCGCTCTCCCGCAACAATCGTCAGCGAAAACGACAATCGTTATCTCTCGGGAAAACTGCAACCGACCGTTGCATTGATTTGATTATATCAAACATTCTGAAAAAAGTCAAGGACTTGGAAAATTTTAACGCCCGCGCTGCGCGCATTCCGTCCGCACGCTTTCAGTTTGCGCGCACGCTTTCCCCGTTATGCGTTCCGCCGCCGCGCCGCCTGATTGCCCCGCCGTCTTTGAAAAAGTCCGCGCCCCCTCTTGCATTTTCCGCGCCGCTGTGATATGATCTGAACGATATGGATCGCTTTCTGCAACAAATTTTTTCCGACAGGCGCGCCGATCCCGAAAAACTCAGAGCGTACGGGTTTCGGGAGACGGACGGGGCATACCTTTACGAACAGCCGCTTCTAAGCGGCGCGTTCACGCTGCGCGTCCGCGTGTGTGCGGACGGGGTGGACGCCTGTCTGATCGACGCCGCGACGGACGAGCCGTACACCCTCTTTCTGGTGGAGGACGCGCAGGGAAGTTTCATCGGCGAGGTGCGCGCCGCGTACTGCGACGCGCTTTCCGCCGTTGCCGAGGCGTGTTTTGTAAAAACGGTCTTTCAGAGCGGATATTCGGAATCCGTGATAGAATATGCGCGCAACACCTACGGCGACGAATTGGAATTTTTATGGGAGAAATTCCCGAAAAACGCGATATTGCGCAGAAAGGACAACCGCAAGTGGTACGCCGCGCTCCTGACCATTGCCAAAAGCAAACTCGGAGCGTTCCCCGACGAGGAGATCGAAGTCGTAGACCTGCGCGCCGCACCCGAGGCGACCCCCGACATGGTGGACGGAAAACGCGTCTTTGCAGGGTATCATATGAACAAAAAGCATTGGATCACCCTGCCGCTCGACGGAACGCTCCCCGCGGAAGAGATCTGCGCCATGCTCGATACAAGTTACGCCCTCGCGAAGGGCAAATGAAAAACGGACTCGCAGGAGTCCGTTTTCTGTTTTCTTACAGGGCGTTGTAATCCTCGTCCGAGACGGGTTCGAGCCATTCGTTCTTCGTCTCCTCGCCGGGGACTTCCACAGCGATGTGCGCAAACCAGCTGTCCTTCTTCGCGCCGTGCCAATGCTTGACGTCGGGCGGGATCACGACCACGTCGCCGGGATTGAGGCTTCTTGCGGGCTTGCCCCATTCCTGATACCAGCCGCTGCCCGCCGTGCAGAGCAGAATCTGCCCGCCGCCCTTTTCCGCAATGGCGGGGCGGCAGGACGGGTCGTTCATCTCGATCGTGGAACGGCTCTGTTTGTCCGTCCAATTCAGATCCGCCTGCGTGTAGGGAACTGCGGGTCTGATCTCGAACAGATCCGCGCCCGCCGCACGCGCGATCGCCTCCGCCGCCTTCGCAGTGACGCCGCTGCAAGAAAAATATGCGACCAATGTTTTCGGTTGCTGCATGATAAGCCTCCTGATTTTTTCTCTTCAAGATGATTATACCACGCCGCGCCGCATTCGTAAAATACCTGTTTTTCATCGCCTTTCATGCGCAAAAAGCATAGCGGAAAATCGTACAAAAGGCATAGCGGAAAATCGCGCAAAAAAACGCGCCGCGCCTGCGATCGCCCCCGCGCCGCGTTTGACTTTCTGCGGCGGGGCGCATATAATATTGCGTATGAATACGGCAGGCAGAAAGGGGCTTGGAATCCTCTTTATTCTGGGCGCGGCGCTGTGCTTCGCGCTGATGAATTTGTTCGTCAATCTGGCGGGCGACCTCCCCCTGTTTCAGAAAGTCTTTTTCCGGAACGGGCTTACGGTCGTCGTTGTCGGCGTAATGCTCTGTTTTCAGAAGGAGCATTTCCGCATCCGAAGCAAGGCGTGCGTTCCGTGGCACTTCCTGCGCTCCGCGCTCGGACTTTTAGGCGTGATCCTCAATTTTTACGCCATCGACCGCATCGGCAGCATTTCGGACGCGTCCATTCTCAACAAGCTCTCCCCCTTCTTTGCCATTCTGTTTTCCGTCTTTCTGCTGCGCGAAAAGCCGCGCGTTCCCGAGCTTATTTTCGTGCTGATCGCCTTTGCGGGCGCGATGTGCGTGGTCGATCCCCGTTTCGACATGGCTGCGCTCCCCGCCCTTGCGGGATTGGGCAGCGGCGCGTGCGCGGGGTTCGCCTATACCTGCGTGCGCATTCTCGGCAATAAGGGCGAGCGCGGCATTATGACGGTATTTTTCTTCGCGGCGTTCTCCACCGTCGTCACGCTCCCCCTCATGATCGTCACCTACGAGCCGATGACGGCGATGCAGCTTTGCTGGCTGCTCCTCGCGGGAGCCGCCGCCACGGGCGGCCAGTTCTGCATTACCGCCGCCTACCGTCAGGCGCCCGCCAAAGAGATTGCGGTGTTCGACTATATGCAGGTCTTTTTCGCCGCCATTCTCGGCTATCTGTTCCTCGATCAGATCCCCAAAACATTGAGTATCGTGGGATATTTGATCATCATCGGCGCGGCGGTCGGACAGTGGGCGTACCACCTCGTACGCGCCCGCCGTGCGCAAAGCGCCGCGGCAGTCACAGCGCAACAGGTTACAGGAACAGCGTCTGTAACTCCCGCCGAAATTCCGCCCGAACCGCCCGACTCTTCCGAATAGACCGCGCGCCCCGCTTGCAAAGCGGGGCGCGTTCTTCGTTCTGCCGTTGATTTCGCGTTATTGCAGTTTTACGATGGTTGCCGTCGGCTTTCCCTGATGCACGACGAGGTAACAGTAACCCGGGTCGGCGTACGAGCCGAGCGATCCGGGATTGACGCACAGTACGCCGTCGATCTCCTCGGCGGCGGCGCGGTGGGTATGCCCGTAGAGAGCGACGGTGCAGTCCCGCTCCTTCGCGTGCGCGGCGAGCCTTCCGATCCCGCTCTTTACGCCGTATTTGTGACCGTGACAGCACAGAATGCGCACGCCCTCTTCCTCGATGACGTACTCGTCCATGCCGTACGAAAAATCGCAGTTTCCGCGCATGACGATCGCCTTTTCGGGGTGCTCGCGGGAGAAGTCGCGCAGATCGGTCGAACCGTCGCCGAGATGCACGACGTAATCGTTCTCCGCAAAGAGCGGCGCAACCTTTTCCACGTTCTTGCGCCGACCGTGCGAATCGGAAATGACAACGAACGTTTTCATAGCAATTCCTCCAAGCGTTTCAGCGCCCTGCCGCGGTGGGAAACGGCGTTCTTTTCCGCCTCGTCCGCCTCGGCAAAGCTCTTATTGAGGTCGACGCTGAAAAACAGGCTGTCGTACCCGAAGCCATGCTCTCCGCGCTCTTCCGTGAGAATGCTCCCCTCCGTGCGCCCCTCCGCCGTAAGCTCCCGTCCGTCGGGACAGACGAGCGCGACGGCGCAGTTAAAATGCGCGCGGCGGTCGGAGACCCCCGCAAGGTTCTTCAAGAGCAGCGCGCGGTTGTCCGCGTCGCCCCCGCCCGAATAGCGCGCGCTCCGCACGCCGGGCGCGCCGCCGAGCGCGTCCACGCACAGCCCGCTGTCGTCCGCGAGCGCGGGCAGTCCCGTCGCCTTACACACGGCGCGCGCCTTGATGAGCGCGTTTTCCAAAAACGTCTCGCCCGTCTCCTCGATCTCGCCCGAAAAGCCCGCCTCCTTCTCCGAGAGAATGGTCTTATCCGCGAAGATGGCGCGGATCTCTCTGAGTTTGTGCGCGTTGCCCGTCGCCGCGACGATCGTCTCCGTTACTCTGTTTTCCGATTCTTTCATGACGTTTTCCCGTCCCTTTTCAAAATTTTCTCGTACCCCACGCGCCGTTCGCCCGTGGCAATGGTCACCGTGCCGCAGAAGATAAATCCGTTCTTTTCGAGCGCGCCGCGCATGGGCAGGTTGCCCTCGTGCGTATCGATGCGGAGCGCGCCGATCCCCTGCGCCCGCGCAAGCGCTTCCGCCCCCTGAAAGAGCGCCGAAGCCACGCCCCTGCGCCTTGCATTCGGAGCCGCCGCCACGCGGTGAATGGCAAGATACGCGCCGTTTTGCCGCCACGCGCCGTCGATGCGGTCGTACGCGGGTTCGTACGGCACGACGGCGCACACGCCCGCGATCTCCGTTCCGTCGCGCAGAACGTACTGCTCGCCGCGGCGGAAATGCTCCGCCGTATCCTCCGCCGTGGGCGCGTATTTCTGCCACTGGTCCAGCCCCTGCATGCGGAGATATTCCCGCGCCCCAGCCAGAATTTCGCCGATGACGGGGAGGTCGGACTCCTTTGCCCGTTCAAACTTCATACTTCCACCTTTGTGAACGCGAACTTATCCCCGTCGAACAGCCCTTTGTCGGTGAGTTTCAGGTGCGGAATGACGGGCAGCGCGAGGAAGGCGAGCGTCATAAAGGGGTCGTACCCCTCCTTCACGCCCATGCGGCGGGCGGCGGCGGAGATGTGCGCCGTGCGGGCGGCGACCTCCTCGGCGGGAAGCGAACTCATCAGTCCCGCAACGTCGAGCGGAAAGGTCTCCTCGCCCTCCGCGCCGACGAGCGCCATGCCCCCGCCCGTCTCCTTCAAAAGCTGCGCCGCGCGCGCCATGGCGGCGTTGCCGTCGCCGAGAATGACGAGATTGTGGCTGTCGTGCGCGACGGAAATGCCGATCGCCCCGCCGCGGAATCCGTACCCCTTCACAAGTCCGAGCCCCATGTTCCCGCTTGCAAAATGACGCTCGATGACGGCGAGCTTATTTAAATCCGTGCCCGAAAGGTCGATATCCGCCCCGCCGCGCACGGGAACAATGACTTCTTCCGTGACAAGCCCGTATGCGGCGACCTGCATCGCGCGCGCCCTGCCGCTGCGGACGGGGATGCGGAAGTCCTCGGACGAGACGTCCTTCACGCGGACGGTGTTTCTGACCGCCGCGGGGAGATACTTCTCCTGCGCCGAAAAGAGCGCTTTTCCGTTCTCCGCAACGAGCACGCCGCGCTTGAACACGGCGCGGACGGTGAAGTCCGAGAGGTCGTTGACCCCTACCATGTCCGCGATATACCCGGGGGCAATCGCGCCGCGGCGTTTCAGACCGTAGCATTCGGCAACGTTGAGCGTTGCCGCGGGAACGGCGAACCGCGCAGGCACGCCGCTTCTGACGAGGCGGCGGAGCGCGTCGTCGAGATGCCCGCGCTGCAAGAGATCGTGCGCGTGCTTATCGTCCGAACACAGCAGGAAACGGCGGGCATTTTCCGTCGTGACGACCTCGCCGCAAAGCGAAAGATTGTTCGCCGACGACCCGCAGCGGATCTGCACGTACATTCCGCGCGCAGCCTTTTCGCGCATCTCCTCCGCCGTCAGGCTCTCGTGATCGGTGACGATCCCGCCGAGCAGATACGCGTTGAGCGCGTCGCCCGTGACGGCGGGCGCGTGTCCGTCCGCGATCTTCCCCGCCTCTTCCGCCGCCGCGAGTTTTGCAATCGTCTCCTCCTCGCCCGCGATCACGGCGGGGTAGTTCATCATCTCCCCCAATCCGAAAAATTCCTCGCGGACGATCTCCTCCCGCGTTGCGCGGGCGTCGAGCGACGCGCCGCTCGTCTCGAAGGGCGTGGCGGGAACGCAGGACGGGAGCTGCATGAATAGATCGAGCGGGCAGACGCCGCCGCATTGCAGACGGTCGAACGCCTTTTTCAGATACTCCGCGCCCTCCACGCCGCACACGTTGACAAGCTCGTGCGGGTCGGCGATAATGCCGCTCGTCCCGTGCGCCACGGCAAGGCGGGCGAACTCTTCGGGCGTGAGCATGGAACTTTCCACATGAATGTGCGCGTCCAGAAGCCCGGGCAGAAAGATCATGCCCGCGCCGTCGTACTCCCGCTCGCCCGCGTACCCCGTTCCGATGCCGACGATGACGCCCTCTTTTACGGCGATCTCGCCCTGTTCTATCTCCCCCGTGAACACGTTGAAGATATGGGCGTTCCGAACGACGAGATCGCATTTTGTACGCTTCATCGCGCAGTCGATGAGCGTTTTTAACTGCCGCGTTTTTTCCATACTCCGATTATAGCACAAAAGCCGCCTGCAATGCAAGCGGCTTTTTTATATCCATGATTTCAGGGAACGCTCCGTGCGGAAGTCATCTGATCTTCGCGCGCATACGCATGGAATTGAGCACAGCGAGCAGCATGACGCCCGTATCGCCGAACACGGCGATCCAGAGCGGAAGAATGCCCGCAAGCGACAGCGCCATGAGCGCAGCTTTGACCGCAATGGAGAAAACGATGTTCTCGATCACGATTTTGCGCGTCTTTTTCGCGCCCCTGATCGCCTTGGGAAGCGCGCTCAGGTTATCGGACGCGAGCACGAAGTCGCTCGCCTCGATCGCCGCGTCGCTTCCAAGCCCGCCCATCGCAACGGAGACGTCGCTCACCGTCATGACGGGGGTATCGTTGATGCCGTCGCCCACATACAGAAGCCTGCCCTTTTCTTTGAGCTTTTCCGCGCGCGCGGGCTTTTCCGCAGGCAGCAGCTCCGCGCAGAATTCGTCCACGGGCAGTCCTTGCAGCGCAGCCCGCGCGCGCGACTCGGTATCGCCCGTGAGCACCGCGATTTCGGAGATACCCATCTTTTTGAGTTCGAGCAGCGCGTCTTTCGCCTCGGAGCGGATCTTATCTTCGATCTCCACGCTCCCGACGAGCCGCCCCTCCTCCGCAACGTACACGACGAGCGCGGCGCTCTGTACTTCCTCGCACGCGACCCCCTGTTCGCGCATGAGCCTGTAACTTCCCACAAGCACCTTCTTCCCGCCGACGACGCCCTGCAATCCCCTGCCCGCAAGCTCTTCCACGCAACTTGCCGCAGGCGACGGAACGCCCTCGAACGCCTGCGCGAGCGGGTGAGAGGACGCCTTTTCCACCGCCGCGGCGAGTGCAAGCGCGCGGCGGTCTCCGCGGACGTCCCCGACGGAAAATCTTCCCTCGGTGAGCGTACCCGTCTTATCGAACGCGGCGACCTTTACGGAAGCAAGCCCGTCGAGATAGACCGCGCCTTTAGCGAGCACGCCGCAGCGCGCCAGCGTCCCGACGCCCGAAAAGTAGGTGAGCGGAACGGAGATGATGAGCGCGCACGGGCAGGAAATGACGAGCAGATTGAGCGCGCGGACGATCCATTCCGAAAAATTATAGTTCTGAAAGAGCGGCGGCACGACCGCGAGAACGACGGCAATAAGCACGAGGATGGGCGTATACCAGCGCGAAAACTTCGTGATGAACTTTTCGGGTTTCGCCTTCTGCGCGGCGGAGTTCTCCACGAGTTCCAGAATCTTCGCCACTGCGCTCTCGGAGGCGGGGCGCAGGACGGACGCGCGCACCGCGTTGCCCTCGTTGATACAGCCCGAGAGCATATCCTGCCCCGCGCGGATCTCCTTCAGATAGCTCTCGCCCGTCATGGACTTGGTATCGAGCGAAGCGGTTTCGTCCAGAAGGCGGCAGTCGGCGGGAACTTTATCCCCTTTTCGGATGAGGATCACGTCCCCTGCGGAAAGCTCGTCGGGGTGGACCTCACGCTGCGTATCGCCGTCGAGGAGGATCGCGCTGTCGCTCTTCAACGACATGAGCCGCGTGATCGCCCCGCGCGACGAGCCGACCGCAAGTCCCTGCAAGTATTCGCCGATCTGGTACAGGAGCATGACGATTGCGCCCTCCATGTTCTCCCCGAGCACAAACGCGCCGACGGCGGCAATGAGCATGAGCAGGTTTTCATCGAGCAGTACGCCCGGGTGGAACCCGCCTCGGAAGACGCGCGGCGCATTTTTGCACACCGCGAGCACGACCGACCACCCCGCCGCCGCAAACGCGGCGAGATACAGCCCGAACGCGATCCATTCGCTGCCGATCTTTGCAAGATCGAGCACGAGCGCGGGAATAAAGAACGCCGCGGAGACGAGAATGGAGATCAGCTCTTTGAGGTGGCGTTCCTTTTTGGCAGGCGCGGAGCCGTCCGCGATCTCCACCTCTTCAAAATGCGTAATGGAGTAGATCGCCTTTTTGAGCGGCTCTTCCCCTTCGTGGCAGAGCGCGACGCGCTGCGTGACGAAATCGACGGAGACCTCCGAGATCCCCTCGATGGCGGCAAGTTCTTCCTGCAACTCCGCCGCGCACGCCGCGCAGTCTAAATTTCTGATTTTTATGATACGTTTCATATCCGCTCCTTAAAATGTACAGCTAAGGTGTTCGCAGGCGAGCGAAAGCACCGCCATCACGTGGGCGTCCGCAAGCGAATACACGACGTTCTGCCCGTCGCGCCGCGCCTTGATGATGCGATTGTCGCGCAGGATACGGAGCTGGTGCGAGACGGCGCTCTGCGTGCTCCCGACCGCCTCGGTGATGTGATAGACGCACATCTCCCCCTGACGGAGCGCAAATAAAATTTTCAGTCGGCTCGGCTCGGAGATGGCTTTGAACGCCGTCGCGAGCGAGACGATCTCCTCCTCTTTGGGCATATTCATCTTTGCGCGCGCCGCCGCGAAGGCGTGCTCCTCTTCATGATTGCAATTCGTCATAGAGACCTCGCTTATTAGTATGTGAATAAGTATTCATATATTACCACAAAAAGAAGCCGCCGTCAAGCGTTCGGCGGAAACTTTTTTCTTTTTTTTGCGCGGCATGAAAGCGCAGGTTTATTCTTCGACCCGATATAAGGCGCGAATTTACTTTTCGATCCGATACACGAGGTGCGGCATCACGAACCCGTAATAATGCTTCACGAGCGTACCGACGACGCGCATTCCGTTGCGCTCCGCCACGCGGCGGGAAGGAAGATTGTTTTCGCGGATGATGGAATACACCGCGGGCAGCCCCAGCGTTTCAAACGCGTATTGTTTGCAGGCGCGCGCCGCCTCCGTGGCGTACCCCTTGTGCCAATATCTGCGCGCGAACAGATACCCGATCTCGGGAACGCGCTCGCCGTGAACGTCCTGCATGGTTATGCCGCATTGCCCTAAAAACGCGCCGTCCTCCTTGCGGATGACCGCCCATAGCCCGAAACCGTCCTCCTGATACCGCGCGATCTGCCGCGCGAGCCACGCGTCCGCCTCTTCGTCCGAAAAGGCGTGCTCATAGGCGTACATCGCCTCTTTGTCCTGCAGCGTTTCGCACAGAGCCGCCCTGTCCGCAGGCGTGAGTTTGCGCAGATTCAGCCGTTCCGTCTCCAAAATTATTTTCATACCCCTCATATTTCGTGCGATGAAAGAAAAGTCCTGCCGTCGAGATAGGCGAGCGCGCCCGCGCAGTGCAGCGCGAGCCGCTTGGCGACGAGCTTCTGTCGGACGGCGTTGTGCGCGCGATTGTACGCGCCGTCGCCGTACTTTTCGTCGCCGACGATCGGACAGCCGAGAAAGGCGAGATGCGCGCGGATCTGGTGCGTCTTGCCCGTGTGCAGGGTCACGCGCAGGAGCGAGGTTTCTCCCCCCTCCAGAACTTCGTACTCGGTGATGATTTTTTCGCCGACGGGCTTGAACGAGACGCGCACGCGGGAAGCCGCCGCGTCTTTTTTCAGATACGCCGTGCATACGGCATGTTTTTCCTTGGGACACCCGACGACGCGCGCAAGGTAGATCTTTTCCACGCGGCGGTCGCGGAAGGCGGAGAGCAGCTCCCCCTCCGCCTCGGCGTTCTTTGCAAAGATAAGCAGTCCCGCGGTATTGCGGTCCAGCCGATGGATAAAATACGTCTCTCCCCGCTCGCCGAGCGCGGAAAAGACCGCCTCGGAATTGACGCCGCTCTCCTTATCCGCCACGATCACGTTCCCGTCCTCGTAGACGACGGAAAACGCGGCGCGGCTCTCCTGTTTGGGCGTGAGGAAATAGCGCACGACGTCCCCCTGTTTCAGGGGCATATCCGCCGAGACGCGCGCGCCGTTGACGCGGATCTCGCGCGTTTTCAAGAGCGTGCGGAAGCAGAAAGACGCCTGCGCGTAGTAATTATCGGTGAATGTTTTCAGCGTCGTGTCCTCGCGGACGGTGAATTCTTTCATGAAGGTTCCTGATGAGAAGATATGCGGCGACGGGCGCAAGCGCGAGCGGCAGCAGCGCAACCCCGCCCCGCCACAGAAAATAGGCGAGATAGCTTGCAAGGAGCGCGCTGACCGTCTGGAATGCGGCGTACGCAAGCGCACGTTTCCAGCCGAGCTCGTGCGCCGTTGCTGCGATTGCGGAAACGCACGGGGAGCAGGTAAGCACGAACATGGAAAAGGCGAACGCGCTCGCCGCGCCGTACGGGAACGCGCCGTAAAAGAGCGCGATCGCTCCCGCTACGTTTTCTTTGGCGATCAGCCCCGCCAGCGCAGCGTACGCGATGCGCCAATCCGCCATTCCGACGGGCGCGAACAGCCATTTCAGACCGCCGCAGATCCCCGCAAGCATACTCTCCTCTGCGCCGCACATACGAAAACTCCAATCGAAGGACGAGAACAGCCAGCTTGCAAGAAAGAATGCGAGAATGACGGTCGCCACCTTTATTATAAACTGTTTTATCTGAAAGAGCAAGGCTTTCAGGACGAAAAGCGGGCGCGGAATTTGCAGCGGCGCAAGTTCGAGCAGAAAGGGCGAACGCCCGCCCCGCTTCGTCACAAGCGCGACGGCAAGGGCGATTGCTACGCCGAGCGCGTACAAAAGCATCACCCCGTAAAACGCGTTTTCAAAGAAGGACGCGGCGAGCGTGAGATAGACGGGCAGTTTCGCGCTGCACGAGATGTACGGCAGACACAGGATGGTGCGCCGCTGTACGCGCCTGTCGTCAAGTCCGCGCGTCGTGAGAATGGCGGCGGCGGTACAGCCGAAGCCCATGACGAGGGAAAAGACGGCGCGCCCGTTCAGACCGACGGCGGCGAACGCGCCGTCCGTCAGGCAGGCGAGACGGGAGAGAAAGCCGCTCTCCTCCATGCAGACGAGAAAGAACATGAGGAGCGCGATCTGCGGCAGAAAGCTCAGCACCCCGCCGAGGCTGGGCAGAAGCCCGTCCGCAAGCAGACTTCTGACGACGGGCGAAGGAATGGTCTGCGCGCGGGAGACAAGGAACTCGGAAAAGAACGCCTCGATCCCTCTCTTCATCCAATCGCCCAAGCAATGCGGCGCGAAGGTCAGGTAAAACGCCGCCGCAAGCAGGAGCAGAAAGAGCGGAAACGCAAACCATGCGTTGGTGAGGAGCGCGTCCGCCCGCGAAAGCCCCGCCCGCGCCGGGGTAAACGCGCCGTCGAGCGAGACGTACCGCGGCGAAACGACGGGCGCGGAAAGCACGCGCGCCGCCTGCGCAAGGAGCGCGCCGCGCCGCAGTCCCTCCGCAACGAACACGGGCGCGCCGAGCCGTTTTTCCAACAGGCGGAGATCCAGCTTGCCGCCCCGCGCGTAAAACCGCATCGCCTTGGTGAGGACCAACGCCGCGCGCCGACCCTTTGCCAGCGCAAAAAACAGGGGCAGGCAGCGTTCCACTGCGCCGCACTCGCACACAAAGAGCACGGGCGCGGTCGGGTGCGCCGCAAGATAGCTGCGCGCGCCCTTTTCCTCCATGCTCATGCCCTCCGCCGTGTAGATTCCGGGGAGGTCGACGAGCGTGACGCGCCTTCCGCCGAGCATAGTCTCCTTTTCGAGCGCGCCCACCGTCACGCCGTGCCAATTCCCCACCTTGGCGTGTCCGCGCGCGAGCGCGTTGAAGAGCGTGCTCTTCCCCGCGTTGGGATTGCCGACGAGAAGCACCTTCACGCCGTCACCTCCACGCTCTCCGCGATCTCCGCGCCGAGCGCAAAAGTGGAGAACGCCGTCTCGACCAGCCAGACCCGCCTGCGCGGCGAAACGCGCAGCACGGAAACTTCCGCGCCGCAAAACAGCCCGAGCGCACGCAGCCGCGCGCCGAGCGCCTCCGAAGTATGTACGCCCGCCACGCGGGCGCGCTCCCCCTGCCTGCAATCCTTCAACGTCATACCACGCATCTCCCCATGGCATAAAAAATGCGGAAAGGAGAGCGTTTATTCCCCTTTCCGCGTTCCGGATGCGCTTATTTCACCGCTTACGACTGTTTGACCTCGCGCGCGACGCGGTCGCCGCGGAGTTTGAGCATCCCATTCGTGATAATGGGCGAGATGATGAGCCAGATCGCAGCCGCCGCGATCAGGCAGTAGACGATGATCGAACCGACGCTGCGCGGCCCCATGAAGATCGCCGAGACGAGATTGAAATCGAAAATGCCGAACATTCCCCAGTTGAGCGCGCCCAACAGCACGAGAATGTACGAAACGACGTTGAAAAATACCATACTTCCCTCCTTATGCCCCTAACTTGTGCAGACAGCGGAAAAGTATGCGCGTTTGAAAAGGCGCGCGGCACAAAAAAATTCCCGCAAGGTCATTGCGGGAATTCTGCGTTATTGATCGTCTTTTTTGTTGACGTTCTTGGGTCTGCCTTTCAGCTTTTCAAGGTCGATTTCCTTCACTTTCTTATTCGAAGGCTTGACCACGAACAACACAACGATAACGATTGCGAGCACTGCGGATACGGCAAAGAGCACGACCGACGTAATGTTGTTTTGCAGCCACTGTGACTGCCCGGGAATGATGTCGACGGGGTTGCGGACTTCGATCGCCATGTACGCCGTTTCCGTCGTGCCGGGGCGGTTGGGGTCAGTCACCGTGAGTTCGACGACGTAGATGCCCGAACGCTGCGGAACGAAGGAGCGCGACGAAGAAGGGTTCCAGTTATAGGCATTGTCCGTGTCGTCCCAATTCTCGTCGTCCTCGGTCACATCGCTGTTGTATTCGTTGATGCGGACCATGCTGGCTTTATACGTATCCGTAAAGTACTGCTCGGCATTTTCAACGAAATCGTCGTAGGAAGGCATCGTCTGCCCTTCTGCGAGGTAGTCGGAATCGAAGTAGTACAGCGCGTAGTCCTCCACGTAGCCCGCAAGCGCGATGATATCGAAATCGCTGATGGTATATGTGCGGTCACGATAGCCGTAATCCTGAGAACCCGGGTCTTCGATGCTCGCGCCGTTGTAGCCGATATGCACGCGGAACTCAGGAATGTTGGGAATATCCCACACATTGCTCGTCGTCACGTCGACAAGATCGCCGTCTTTGTTGTAATACTTCATTGCATTGGAGGAGGCGTCTGTCGCAAAGATGCGGATCCTGTACCAGCCGTCCTTGTCCACTTCAAAACGAAGTTCGTTGTAGGAAAGCCCGCTCTCGGAAGAAGCCGTATCGCCGTCCGCCTGCGTTTCCTGATAGTAGCAGACGGTGAATTGCAGATTGCGGTAGTCGGCAAAGTTGCTGTAAATCAGCCCGCGCAGCGAAGGCATATAGAGGTACGCGCCCGTACCTGCGCTCGTGTTTTCCGCAGCCGCTTCAAGGGCGGTCCGATACGCCTCAACCGCCGTACCGTAGGTATTTGCGCCGCCTTCATCGGTAACGTTGCCGTTCTCCGTACCCGCCGCCGTATCGCCGGGCATCGCGGTCAGCCCGGTGTAGGCGGGGCCCTTTTCGCTGCGGTCAACGCGGATATAGTCGCAGCCGTTCCGCGTCTCCACGGTATCGGAACCGGGCGCCGCGTACCACGTCAGATACACGGTTTCGGAAATTAGATTACTTTCGTCATCCGTTCTGCCGTCTTGCAGCTCGAAATAGATGCTCACGTATTCCACGGGAGGCTGACCTGCCGGCGTCTCCGTAACGGGCATGAAATGGGTGGACGTCCCGAGCGTGCTGTAATCGTAATCGTCCTCTTCGGACGCGTCGGGCGCGATATACGAACCGTCCTCGTTCTTCGCCGCCATGTAGTAGTAGCGGGAAACGCTCACCGTGTCGTCGCAGACATCGATCGTCTCATATGCGAGAGAGAACTGCCTGCCGAGCGTGAACGCGTGCACCTCTTCATTGAGAACGAGCACGGGCGCGATATTGTCCTGCACGCGCCCTTCCGTGAGCGCGAACGACTGCCCGTTGAGCGACTTCATGAGCACGCTCTGCGTAGCCCCTTCCGCCGCGCCTTCGGGCAGTTCCGCCGTGAAGGTGATGGGCGTGTTGGGCGTGGTCGCGGCAGAGGAACGGTATTCCAGATAGTTGCCGCCGATATTCGTGAATCTGCTTTCAAGCACCTGCGCACCGCCGCATTGGAGCACGATCTTGAAATCGCCCGCAACGGCGTCCGCGTCCGTCGCTTCCGCGAAGGTGAGCGTGAAATCGTTCGAGACGGAATCCGCCGCCACCGTGCCCGAATCGAGCGCGGGATCGGTGTTTTCCAGATCCTGCTGCGAAGCGTTCTTGACCCTGACGGTCAGCCCGCCGCCCGCCGTTTTCTCGAAAATGAGGGAGTTGACTGCCTGCGCGTCTTTGGTGATGTTTTCCTCGTCGCTCTGGAATTCGATGGTAAACGTCTCGAAATCCACGGAGGGGAAGGAAAACTGCATACTGAAATAGTTCGCTTTGCCGGGTTTTACGGCAGAGGAAGCGGACTCCGCGGAATCATCCGCGCTGAACCATTTGAGCGCAAGATCGCGCCTGAAATGCGTTTTTCCGCCGTCGGCGAGCGAGAACTCAATATAAGAGGTATCACCTTCCGATGCGCCGACTTCGCCGCCGACGCCCGCGGCAAATACCGCGGAAGGCTCATACTCGACTTCCGTGACCGCCTGCGCGGTGCGGCGCGGGATGACGGAACAGACCGCAAGCGCGAGCACTGCGATCAGCATAACGACGAGCGATGCAATTGTTAAAAAACGTACTTTTACCTTGTTCATGAAACGGAACTCCGCAATCGGAGAGACCCCCGACCTGTTTTTATGGCGCTTTTGTTGTAAGCTGTCCTGTATATTCTACACAAATTTTTTTCGTTCGTCAAGCGGTATCGCGCTCGACGGGGGTGAAAAATGCAATTTTCGCACAATTTACACGGGACGGATAAATTTCTCCACGTCGAAAAATTTCCACGGCCCCTCCTCTGCGGGCGGTTCGCCGATAAAGCGCATCCGCTCCTTGGTGACGGGATGGGTAAACGAGAGCGAATACGCCCAGAGCGCGAGCCTGCCCTTCTGCGCGTATTCCCCGCCGTAACGCATATCGCCGTACACGGGATGCGCGATGCCAGCAAACTGAACGCGGATCTGGTGGCTTCTGCCCGTATGCAGCTTGATCTCCGTGAGCGCGAGGCTGCCCTTCTTTTCGAGCACGCGGTAGTCGAGCGCGGCATATTTCGCGCCGTCCGTACCCTCGGTGGAGAGATACACCATATTGTTGACGGTGTTTTTTTTCAGCCAGTTCACGAGCTTGCCGCTCTCGGGATTGGGCGCGCCGTTTAAAACGGCGAGGTAGCGCTTTTCAAAATCGCCCGATTTCATCTGTTCGGAGAGTCGTCCCGCCGCCTTGCTCGTTTTGGCGAACACCATGACGCCGCCCGTCGGACGGTCGAGCCGATGCACCAGCCCGACGTAGACGTTCCCCTGCTTTCCGTAGGTGCGGCGGATATACTCTTTCAGCAGATCGAGCAGGTTCTGATCGCCGCTCTCGTCGGGGCAGGAGGCAAGGTTCTGCTCCTTCAACACGACGAGAAGGTGGTTGTCCTCGTAAAGAATGGTAGGTTGGTAATTTTCAGTCATGAATATATATCCCTCCCGCGCCGCAGGGCAGCGGAATTTTTTCCTCTGTGGGAAGCCCCACTTCATACGCCTCGATCCGACCCGCGCGCCCCGCAAGGCACAGGGTGAGAATGTTGCTGAGCACCGCGGGCTGCAACCCCGTCGTGTAGCTGTTGATGAGGAAGAACAGCGGATCGTCCGATAACAACTCGGCGCACAGTTTTACGAAGGGATAAAGTTCCGTCTCGATCTTCCACATTTCGCCCCCGGGGCCTCTCCCGTAAGAGGGCGGGTCCATGACGACAGCGTCATAGCGGTTTCCGCGCCGGAGTTCGCGCAGGACGAATTTTTTACAGTCGTCTATAATGTAGCGGATCCCGCTCGCGATCCCCGAAAGCCGCGCGTTTTCACCCGCGCGCTCCACCATGCCCTTCGCCGCGTCGACGTGCGTGACTTCCGCGCCCGCCTTTGCAAGCGCGACGCTCGCGCCGCCCGTATAGGCGAAGAGATTGAGCACTTTCACCTTCCGCCCCGCCGCGACAGCCTTCCTGACGAGCGCGCCCGTCGTCTCCCAATTCGCCGCCTGTTCGGGAAAAAGCCCCGTGTGCTTGAAGCCCATGGGCATGATCCTGAACGTGAGGTCCTTGTACCCGATGTTCCAGCTCTGCGGGAGCGGCTTTTTGTACTCCCACGCGCCGCCGCCCTTTTCGCTGCGGCGGTAGACTGCGGACAGTCCCGGGTAGCCGAACAGGTCGCGCTGGGCGTGCCAGATGACCTGCGGATCGGGACGGAGCAGGATATGCTCCCCCCACCGTTCGAGTTTATAGCCGTCCCCCGTGGCGAGGACGGAGAAATCTTTCCAACCGTCGGCAATGCGGATCATAGGGATATTATAGTAAATCCGGCGCGATTTGTAAAGAAAAATGCGCACCGAACGCAACTTTTGCCGCCGAAAAAACCTTCCCGCCGCGCGGCGGGAAGGTTTTCTGCGCGTTATTTGCGGAATACGAGCACCTGAAAACTGTGCGGGGGAAGTTCCGCCGTCGCGGGAGCGGCGGGCGCGACTTCCGCGGGCGCGATTTTGCACGGCTCTTCCATCGTGTTATAGTCGGAGAGCGCGCCCTCCATGCGCACGATTCGGATCATCTCGCCGAAGGGGAAATCCGCCTCGACGTCCGCCGTCTGCGCCCGATCGCCTGCGTTGACGACTTTGACGAAGGTGAGATCGCCGCGCGAGGTCGCCGAGGCGTAGACGTCGGGCGCGTCCGTCCTGACGGGATAGGAGACGTCGCCCGTGTACAGGCTGTACAGCTTCTGCACATAATAGCTTGCCGAACCGAACGCAGACTTGCCGTCGAACCAGATCATGTCGGGGCTCCACTGCGTATAGCCGAGGCGCGCGAGGAGCGGCGCGTACGACTTCATCACGACGACGTCGGCGTTGCGTTCCATGCCCGTCATGAACGCGGCTTCCGCAAGCGCGCCCTCCCAGACGTTGGACTCGGGCGCGTTGAACTTGCCCGCGCCTGCCTCCGCGACGTGCGCGGCGTACTCGCCCGCGTACACAAGCCCCTCGCGGGGATAGCTGTCGTACACGTTCACGTTGTCGTAGAGCCACTTAGGCGGCACGTAGAAGTGCTCGTCCGTCGCATAGACGAAATCGGGATTTTTCTGCAAATTCCTGCGCGTCCACGCCCACGCGTCCCTGTGCGAGGGCGAATCCACCGTGGGACCCGCCGTGCCGATGATCTTGATCGCGGGATACTTCTCATGAATGCGGCGCTCGAACAGCTCGAACCGTTTGTAAAACTCGTTTCCGTTCTCTTCCCACTGCTCGTTGCCGATGCCGAGGTATTCCAGCCCGAAGGGTTCGGGATGCCCCATCTCCGCGCGCACCCTGCCCCAGACGGTATCCTTGCCGCCGTTGGCAAACTCCACGACGTCGAGCGCCTCCTGAATGTATACTTCGAGCGCGGGATCGTCCGCAGGCCCGACTTCGGAGGACATATATTGGCAGGCGATGCCAACCGACAGCACGGGCAGCGCCTTTGCGCCGAGATACTCGCACAGCAGGAAATATTCGTAGTAGCCCACGCCGAGCGTCTGCCCGTAGTGGGAATAGGGCGTGCAGAACCCGTTCTCCTCGCCCGCGCCGTGGACCGCCCAGCGGCTCCAATTATGGCGGCGGCGCTCCGTCTGCCCCACGGAATTTTTCCAGAGATAGCGGTTGGAAAGTGTGTTGCCCTCGACGATGCACCCGCCGGGGAAGCGGAGAAATCCGGGTTTCAGCTCTTGCAGCATCTCCACGAGATCGCGGCGGAACACGCCCAGCACTGCGTCCTCGGGCATGAGCGAAAACCAGTCGACGCGCAGCGTTCCCGCCGCCGAGAGCGTGAAACGGAACTGCGCGCGGTCGTAATCCGCCTTGGCGCGCACCGTAAATTCGTATTTATGCCACTTTCCGTCCGCGCGCGGCTTCGCCTTGACCTCGAACGCCGCAGCGTCTCCCGCATATACGCCCGCAAATACGGGCGCGCGGTAGTCGTAGGAACGCATCCGGAAGGAGAGCTTATAGCGCATACCCGCTTTCAGATACACGCCGTCGTACGCCTTATTTGCGATGCCCGCGCCCGCCGCCTTCGCCTCCACGCGCAGATAGTGCGGGTTCTCCACGAACAGCGGGCGGTCGTCCTTGACCTTGAGCGCCGCGCTGTCCTCCGCGGGGTACGCGCTCCACGCATACTTTCCGTCCGCCTGCACCGTGAAACGGTCCTTTTCGCCCCGCACTTCCTTGGCTTCAAAGTTGCGGTTTTCCAGCATCTGCGCGTACAGACCGCCGTCCAGCGAATAGTTGATGTCCTCGAAAAACAGCCCGAAGCCCCCTGCGCTCACGGGAACGCTGCCCGTTTCCGTCATTGTGATCTTCATATTTTTCTCCTTGCCGGCACATACGCGCACATGGCGCGCGCCGCGCATGATCTCCTTGTATTCCGAAACTGCCGCCGCGCCGTCTGCTGCGCCGGAACGCGTCACGAAACGCGGGTTATTATAGCAGAATATTTTTTATAGTCAAACGTTTGACGGGGGATTTCCGATTTTTTTCCGAAATTATTTTTCCTGCGCGCCGTCCGCCTGAAATCCGATGCGAAACGTGCTGCCAACACCCACCTCGCTTCTGACGGTGAGCTGCCAGCCCTGTTTGGCGCACAGTTTCCTGACGACGGAAAGCCCCAGCCCGAATCCGCCGTTCTTGCCGTTGTGCGACTTGTCCACCGTAAAAAAGCGGTCGAAAATGCGGTCGAGGTTTTCCTCCGCAATGCCGATGCCCGTATCCGAAACGGTGAATTCCTCCTCGGTGAGAAGAACGGAGATACTGCCGCCCTCGCGGTTATAGCGTATCGCGTTGCGGATGATATTTCCGAAAATTTCCGTGACCCGCTCGTGGCGGCTCATGAGCATGACGCCGTCGCGGATCTCCGAAAGGAGCACGAGCCTGCGTTCGGCGATCTCGGGTGAGAGCGCAGCGAGCGTCTCGCGGGCGATGCGGGAGGCGTCCACTTCGTAGAGCGGCAGGTCCTCGCTGTCGATCTCACTGTAATTGATGATGGACGCGACGAGATTCTGCAAGCGTTCGCTCTGCGCGAGAATGGTCGCCGAAGCCTTCTGCGCGCGCTCCCCTTCCAGCGCGCCCGACGCGAGCAGTTCGGCAAAGCCGCGGATGGAGGTGAGCGGCGTGTTCATCTCGTGCGTGACGTTGGCGATGAACTCGTCCTTGGACTGCTGCGCTTTGACGACCTGTTCGCGCTCCGACTTGCTCTCCGCCACCCGTTTTTCAGCGTCGTCGTTCATGCGGTTGATGAGTTCCGCGACGGGTCTCAGCTCCGCGCTCACTGTGGAAACTCGTTCCCCCTTTGCCGCACCGCGCACGAGGTCCTCCATCGGTTTCAGCATAAAGCCCGACGAAAGATAGGTGATGAGCAGGCACAAAAGCGCGTCCGCCACGAGGAAACAGGCGATCGCGGGCAGGGCGTCCAGATAGATCCCCCACACCGAATCGGTGCGCACGGCGACGCGCACGAGGCAGCCGTCGAACCGCTTGCAGTAGTAGACGAAATTTTCGCCCAGCGTTTCGGAAGAGCGCGCGGAATACCCCTCGCCTTCGGCGATCGCGTCCCGCACTTCGGGGCGCATTGCGCGCGAATCCTCGTTGGTATCCTCCGAATCCGCCCGGAACTCCCCTTCGGGCGAAAGGAAGGTGACGCGCGCGCCGTTCAGCGCTGCGGAAAGCTCCTTGGCGTACGCGGCGTCGGGCGTGCGGCTCTCGTCGAATGCGGCGAGATAGGCTTTAAGATAGGTCTGCGCGTGTTCGATACTGTTGTTATAATAGACGTCTGTGGAAACGACGGAAAAAACGACGAGCGCGACCGCCGTAATGGCAAAACACAGCCACATGATGCGTTTTTTCATACGATTGCTCCTTCTTTTACGAAAAAAGGGGATTTACCCCCTTTCAGTCCGCAATAAATTTATAGCCGACGCCGAACACCGTTTCAAAATTGAGTCCCGCCTTCCTCAGGCGCGCGATGTGATTGTCCAGCGTGCGCGTTTCGCCGCCGTCGTAGCCCCATACGTCGGAGAGAATGGTCTCGCGCGGGAGCACCTTCCCCTCGTTCTGCATGAAGTATTTGAGGAGCTGAAACTCCTTGTTGCTCAGATCGAGGTCCTCGCCCTTATAGGTGACGGACATATTTTCCGTGTTCATGACGAGCTGCCCCGTGCGGATCACGCTGGACTTGTTCACCCTGCGGAGCGCGGCGTTGACGCGCGCAATGAGTTCGAGCACGCCGAATGGCTTGGCGATATAGTCGTCCGCACCCGCGTTCAGCCCCTTCACCTTGTCCGTCTCCTTGCCGAGCGCGGAGAGCATGATGACGCAAAGCGCGGGAAAGCGCGCTTTGAGCCGCTGCAGCACTTCCAGCCCGTTGCCGTCGGCAAGCATGACGTCCAGAAGCACGACGTCGGGCAGCGAAGCGTCCACTGCGGCGTTGAACGCCCTGACGGTGGTGAACGTCTCGCAGGAGATGCTGTTCATATCCAGCGTGCATTTGACAAGTTCGCAGATGCTCTCGTCGTCTTCAAGAAGGTAAACTTTATTGCTCATGATGGCCTTTCTCCTCTTCCGCGAACGCGTTTCCGAGCGCCTGCGGGAAGCGTTCCCCGCGCCCGTTCAGCCCGCACTCACTCGATGGAATGGGCAATATATGTAATGTGATCCGCCGCTCGTTCGAGGTTGCCGACGAGGTTGATGAACACGCTCGAATTTTCGGGCTGGCATTTGCCCTCGTTGAGACGTTTGATATGCTGATTGACGAGACGGCGGCGGTCCTGATCGATGGACTCTTCCAGCACGTCCACATCTTTGAGCTTGCCGAAATCGTGTTCGAGATACGCTTCATAGGCGACCGCGGAAAGCTCCTTGATGCGGCTGAACATGTCCTCCGTCATGGAGAGGAACTCTGCCGAGAAGATCAGCCCGTCCTTTTCGTAGTGATCGGTATATTTGGTCACGTTGTCGGCAAGTTCGCCGATACGCACGATATCGTTGAGCACATAGTGCAGGGTGGAAATCGTCTTTTCGTCCTCGAACACGGGCGCGCTTGCCGAAAGTTTTACAAGATACTGCACCGCCTGACGATTCGCCTCCGCAAGTTTTTCGTTGCGGGAAGCGACGTCCTCTTTGACGGAGACGTCCTTTTTGAGGAACGCCGCAAAGGCTTCGTCCAGCGTTTCAACGGCGTACGCGAACATTTTGCCCGCTCCCTGATAGGCGTGTTCCAGCGCCACGGAGGGTTGCAGGAGCAGACGCTCGTCGAGATCGCCGACGACTTCGTTTTTCTCCTTCTCTGCCGCGGGCTTGTCTCGCACGATGAGGTTGGCAAGTCTGACGAATCCCTTCGCAAAGGGCAGGAAAATACAGGTGCAGGTCACGTTGAAGAGCGTATGGAAGAACGCGATCTGGAACTGATAGTTCGGGCCCGTCGCCGTCTCGGGGAAGATCTTTGCGAGAACTGTATCGGAGAAGGTCACGCCGAAGGGCTGCCAGCACAGCAGGAACGCCGTGAAGATGATCGCGCCCAAACAGTTGAACAGCAGGTGAATGATCGCGGCGCGGCGGGCGTTGGGATTTGCGCCGATGGACGAAAGCAGCGCCGTGACGCAGGTGCCGATGTTGGAGCCGATGATGACGTAATACACGCCGTCGCCCGAACCGCCGATGAGCACGCCGCTCGTCGCAAGCACGACGACGATACTCGTGACCGCCGACGAAGACTGCACGATCCCCGTGGCAACGATGCCGATGAGAAGGAGCAGGAACGGGTTGTTGACGACGGAGAGCGCGTTTTTGATCGCGTTCATGATCTCGGGGTGCAGATCGGGGTCCATCGAACCGGACATGACCGAAAGCCCCACGAAAATAAGGCCAAGCCCCGCGAGGATATTGCCGACGACCTTCGCGCGTTCGCTCTTGCAGAGCATCGTCATGAACACGCCGACGACGGTCAGAATGAGCAGGAATGCCGAAATATCGAGGCTGCCGAGCGAGGCGATCCACGCCGTGATGGTCGTGCCGATGTTCGCGCCCATGATGATGGCGGTCGCCTGAAAGAGCGTCATGATTCCGGCGTTGACGAGACCGACGACCATGACGGTCGTGGCGGACGAACTCTGAATGATGACGGTGGCGGCGGCTCCGATCCCCACGCCCGCAATACGGTTGTTCGCCGTCTTGTTGAGCATCGTGCGGAGTTTTCCGTGCGCCAAGCGGGACATGCTCTCCGACATCATCTCCATACCGATGAGGAATGCGCCGAGACCGCCCAGAAGTTGCAGCACGAGATAGACTACTTCCATAATTTCTTCCCTCTTGCGTAGAATGTCTGCAAGCAGACAAATTCATTATAACAAGAAAGAAAGCGGTTTGTCACCTGTTTTTCACTAATTTGAAAAAATTATATGCGAAAACCGGAGGGCGGAACTTCCGTCCCCCTGCATTTTCGATTCCATGCGTTTTTCGGTTACTGATATTCTTTGTGAACGCCCGTAACGAGGAACTTTGCCCACTCGCTGACGTTGACGGCGTAGTCGCCGATCTTTTCGAGGTACTTTGCGACCATCAGAAGCTGCACCGCCTGATCGGCGACGAGCGCGTCGCCGCTGATTTTTTCGATCAGCTCCTGTTTGACCTCGTTGAAGAGGGAATCCATCTCATCGTCGGCGTGAATGACCATATCCGCCCCGCCGACGCTCTCATTGAGGAAGGACTCGACGCTCTGGTGGATCATCGCGACGGCAAGATCGCCCATGCGGCTGATATGCTCCGGCTCTTTGAAGAGTTTATCTTCGGGGTATTGGCGCACGATCTCGCCGATATCCGCCGCCTGATCGCCGATGCGCTCCACGTCGGTGATGACTTTGAGCGTTGTCGTCACCTTGACGAGGTCCTTTGCGACGGGCTGCTGTTTCAAAAGAATGCGCATGCACTTCTTTTCGATGGCGATTTCCAGATCGTCCACCTCTCTGTCCGTCTCGGCGACGGAGGCGCCCAGCTTTCTGTCGAGCGTCTTCAACGATGCGACGGCGTCTTTGATCATATTCTCCGTGATCGTGCACATACGCCCGAGCGTCGCATGCAGATCGCTGAGTTCTTCGTCGAAAAATTTTCTTGCAGACATAAACTTCTCCTGATAGTTCTCTTATCGCTTGCGGAAAGAATGATTGCGGTGCGCTATTATGTTGCGATTGCGCCGCAGAGAGAAAACGCATTGTCAGGCGCGCGCGCCGTGCAATGGGTTGTCTCTTTCCCTCACGACTTTTTTCCGCGTAAGTTCGCGGAAAAAAGTGTGAACTTTTAACCGAATCTTCCCGTAATGTAATCTTCCGTGCGCTTATCCTGCGGCGCGGAGAACACCTGATCGGTATCCCCCATTTCGACCATCTCGCCCAGCAGGAAGAACGCCGTTTTATCCGAAATACGCGCCGCCTGCTGCATATTGTGCGTGACGATGACAATGGTGATCTTATCTCTGAGTTCCTCGCAGAGTTCCTCGATCTTGCCCGTGGAAATGGGGTCGAGCGCGGAAGTCGGCTCGTCCATCAGCAGGATCTGCGGCTCGACGGCGAGCGCGCGCGCAATGCACAGGCGCTGCTGCTGTCCGCCCGAAAGCCCGAGCGCCGATTTGCCGAGGCGGTCTTTCAGCTCTTCCCACATTGCGGCGTTCCGCAGCGAGCGTTCGACGATCTCGTCGAGCACGGACTTCTTTTTGATGCCGAACGTGCGCGGTCCGTAGGCGATATTGTCGTAAACGCTCATCGCGAAGGGATTGGGACGCTGGAACACCATGCCCACGTTCTTTCTCAGGCGGGCGAGGTCCGCCGTCTTTTCATAAATGTTCTCGCCGCCGATGGTGATCTCGCCTTCGACGCGGCAGCCCTCGACGAGGTCGTTCATGCGGTTGAGCGACTTCAACAGCGTGGACTTTCCGCAGCCGGAAGGTCCGATCATTGCCGTGATCTGCTTTTCGGGCATCGCCATATTGATCTTTTTGAGCGCCTTGAAATCGCCGTAGAAAAGATCCATATCCTTGACGTTGATCGCAACGCCGTTCTCAAAACGGAAGGGCGGAACCTGCTTTCTGGCGAACAATCCCCTCTCCTTTTTCTCCTCTTTTTCCTCTTTGCTTTCCTTGATTTTCTTCTCTTTCACAATCGTATCCTCCGTTCCGTTACGCCTTTGCGCCCTCTGCGGGAGCAGGCTCCGCAAGCGGTTCCAACGCCTCCGTATTCTCTTCTTCCGCTTCCTGTTTTGCGTGCGCGCACTTCTTTTCCGTTCCCGTGCCCGTCGTTCCGAGCGTCTTTCTCTTGATGCGCTTTTCGAGGAAGGTCACGAGAAGGTTGAGCGCGACGACGATGACGAGCAGCACGACCGCGATGGCATACGCCTTTTCCATATCCCCCGCGCGCCCCGTCTGCGTCAGTTTATACATTGCGACTGCAAAGGTCATACCCGAAGAACCGTAGCCGTCGGGCATTCCGATGACCGCGCCCGCCGTATAGATGAGCGCAGCCGATTCGCCGACGATACGCCCGATGCTTAAAATGATGGAAGTCACGATGCCGCTCAGCGCCGAGGGAAGCACGATCTTGAAGATCGTTCTCACCTTGGACGCGCCGAGGGCGAGCGAGCCTTCGCGCATGGAGTCCGCGACTTCGCGCAGGCTCTCCTCCGTCGAGCGGACGATGGTCGGAAGAACGATGAGCACCATCGTCAGCGATCCCGCGATAATGCTGTACCGTCCGCCGCAGATCGCCACAAAGAAGATATTGCCGAACAGACCGAATACGATGGAGGGAATGCCCGCAAGCGTATCGATGAACAGACGGATGACCTTCACGAGCTTGCTGCCCTTCTTGGAATACTCGTTGAGGTAGATCGCCGCCGCGATGCCGAGAGGCAGCGCGATGATGAGCGTCATGAAGATGATGAGCAGCGTCGTCACCAAAAGCTGCGGCATCGTGACGTCCGTACTCGACCCTGCCGTGAACAGGAAGTCCGCCGTCAGATTGGGCACGCCCTTGACGATGATGAACGCGACCATCGCGACAAGCGCAACGATGACGACCGCAGCCAGCACCATACAGATATATTTTAAGACTTCCTGCACGATGCCGCCGCGGCGGAATTCGTACTGCGACTTGGGTTTCTGCGTTCCGTCCTCCGCGTGCTCCGTTCTCAGTTTTCTGCCAAACAGAGCGTTCCCGCCCATCTTTTCCCGCTTGACAAGCGTCAGAATAAGGTTGATGATGAGCACAAAGATGAGGAGGATAAAGCCGATGGAGATGAGCGCTTCCTTTCTCAGTCCCGTCGCGTAACCCATTTCCTTGACGATCTGCGTCGTCATCGTTGCGACGGGCATGAAAAGCCCCGTCGGGAAATTGTTCGTCGTGTTGCCGACGACCATCGCGACCGCCATCGTCTCGCCGACCGCTCTGCCGACGCCGAGAATGAGCGCCGAGAGGATCCCGCGCTTTGCCGCGGGCAGACACACCTTGAAGATCGCCTGCGCCTTGGTGTTCCCGAGCGCGAGAGAGCCCTCGTAATACTCGTTGGGAACCGCTTCGAGGCTGTTCTTGGTGAGCGAGGCGATCGTGGGCATGATCATGAGCGAAAGCACGAGCACCGCCGCAAGAACACCCTTGCCGACCGTAACGCCGAACATACCTTCCAGCATGGGAACGATGACGACGAGCCCGAAGAAACCGTACACGACGGAAGGGATTCCGGCGAGCAGGTTGATGACCTGCGTGTACGCGCCCTTAAACTTTTTCGGACAATAATACACAAGGAATACTGCCGTGCATACGCCGAGCAGACCTCCGACGACGACCGCTCCCAACGTGACGACGATGGAAGACAGGATCATCGGAAGAATGCCGAACGTCGCCGACGCGGGACGGCTCCCGTCCTCGTAGAATTTCGGAAGCCACTGACTCTTGAACAGGAAATTGAAGAAGCCGATCTCACTCAGCGCGGGAATGCTCGCCACGAGAAGGTAGATGACGATGGCGAACACCGCAACGACGGAGAACGCCGCCGCGATGAAAAATACCGCCTTCGCGCCCTTCTCGCCGTCCAGCTTGAAGGCGCGGCGCGTTTCTTCACGGCAAACGGGGGCGTCTGCCCCCGCAACCGTTTCCTGATGTTCCTCTGTCTTTTTTTTGTGAAGTAACATCGCTGTTTCTCGTTAATTTTTATTTTTCGATCGCGCCGCGTTCTCAGATGACGCTGACGTAGCCTTCCTCTTCGACGATCTTCTGACCCTCTACGCTCATGATGAAGTCGATGAACGCCTTCGCCTTGTCGCTCAGCGCGTCCTCGGAGGTGTAGACGATGTTGAAGGGACGGGAAAGTTTATAGTCGCCCGACTTCACGTTCTCCGCCGTTGCCTCTACGCCCTCGAATTTAAGCGTCTTGATGGTGTTGTCCACCGAACCGAGAGAGATGTACCCGAGCACCGCGGCGTTGCCGGAGACCTGCGTCTTGACCGCGCCCGTACCCGTTTCCTCGGAAACGCAGTCTGCAAACTTTTCAAGGTCGGCAAGCTCTGCGCCGTCCGCGCTCTTGATCAGGCTGTCGAACGCGTCTCTCGTACCGCTGCCGTCCTCACGGGAGATCGCTGCGGAAAGTCCGCCGATCGCCGTACCGTTCGCATAGAGTTCATAGACCTGCGCGCCCCTCACGTCGGTGACGTCCGTCACGGACGTATTGACGATGAGCGCCACGCCGTCCGTTGCGATCTGCTTGGACGTGACCGAACCCTTTTCGTTGTCCTTCAAATCGCGGGACGCCATACCGAAATCGTTTCTGCCGTTCTGCGCGTCCGACACGCCCGTACCGGAATCGCTCGTGATGACTTCGATCTCAACGTCGTTGCTCGAATCGTCATCTGCCGCGAGCTTATCCATGTACGCCGCAGCAAGCACTTCCATAAGAGGCGCGACCGACGAGCTGCCGCTCACCGTGATGTCTGCGCCGCTGCATCCTGCCATTACCCCGACTGCCGTCACGGACATCGCCGCCGCCAAACCGATTGCCACAATCTTCTTCTTCATAGTTTTGTTTCTCCTTCTTTTTCTTTCCTTTTCGCTTTTCGTGCCTCTATCATATCACGCGCTTGTAACGATCGCCGCACGATTTTGTCACACACTTGTAAATTTTTCCGCCCAAATGTAAAAAATTTTTTACAAGTCTGCGGAAAAAATCCCCTTTCTATACAATATTTATAATAGATCGTGATGCGCGGACAATGGGCGCGGGCGCGCGGGAGTCCGGTTTCAGTATGCGCAAATGCCGTTTTTTTACAAAAAAGTAGCCCCTCCCGCAAAGAGAAGGGCAAATTTACGAAAATTCCGCCGCAATCAGCCGACAAGCCCCGCGATCGTGACCGCCGCCGCGACGAGGAGCATGAGGATAAAGACGACGGCGCGGTAGATCCCGTTCCCCGCGAGCCGCTTATAGCGCGGACGGGAGAAAAAGGCGAAAACGAGATAGCCCGCGATCCCGACGAACGCGCCGATCGTCCACCGCATATCGGAGAGGAAGTACGCGACGAGCGCAAAGGCGACCGCAACGGCAAAGCACGCGATCGCGCAGACGTACATGATCTTCGCGCGGTCGCTCTCCAACTTCTTCTGGTTTTCCACGTCAGCGTCCGAGACGAGTTCGTCGATCGTACAGCCGAACAGCTCCGCAATGAGTTTCAGGCTGTCGATGGCGGGATACCCCTTGTCCGTCTCCCACTTCGATACGGCGGCGCGCGTCACGTACAGCCGCGCCGCAAGCTCTTCCTGCGTCATGTCCGCGTCTTTGCGGAGTTTCCGCAATTTTTCTCCGAACGTCATAGTCCTGCCTCCTGCCGTTATCATATCACGAAAGAGCGGAAATGTCACGATACCATTCGTTACGTCGGCGTTTTTCGGGCGAAAAAACGGGTTGCGCCGCCCTTCGTTCTGCCCGAACGAAGGGCGGCGCGGCTTATCGGCGTTATTTTCCGCACTTTAAAACGATTTTCACGACCTCGGGACGGTTGTTCAGGCGGATGGGCACGGAACTGTTCCCCAGCCCGCGGCTGACGACCATCGCCTTCCCCTCTTCGCTGTATAGTCCCTCGGAATACTTCGGAAACAGCCCCTGATCGGGCGCGATCACGCCGCCGAGCAGCGGAATGCGGAACTGCCCGCCGTGCGCGTGTCCGCAGAGCGCGAGATCGACGCCCGCCGCCCGATAGACGGAGAACAGTTCTGGGCGGTGGGAAAGAAGTACGGTAAACGCGCCGTCCTGCGGCAAAAAATGCCCGAGCTTTTCCGCCGAGACTGCGGCGAACGCTCTTTTATCCGCCGTCTCGAAGCGCGCGTCCGAAAGCCCCGCCAGAACGATACGCTCCCCCGCCCGTTCGATCGTCTCCGCACGGTCGAGCAGCAGACGGACGCCCAGCCGTCCGAGCGCCTCTTTGAGCAGCGGGAACTCCTTGGATTTCGCCTCGTGGTTGCCCGTCACGTAATAGACGGGCGCGATTTTTACCGCGAGTTCGGCAAACCGCAGCGCGCGGCGCATCCCGGGGCGGCGCTTGTCGATGAGGTCTCCCGTAATGACGATCGCAGCGGGCGCGGATTCCTGCAACCGCGCGAGAAGGTTTTTCTGCCCTCTCCCGAACTTTGCGTTATGCAGATCGGAGATATGCGCGAACGTAAACCCGTCGAACGCGGCGGGAAGCTTCTCGTTTTTGACCTCGACGGAGTTGCACTGCACGGCGCGATTTTCCCAAACGCCCCACGCGATCAGACACACGACAATGCACCCGACCGCGATCAGCGCAATGATATACCCATCCATCTCCGTTCCGTTTCTCCTTTTCTGATTGAAAAATCTAACGCGGCAGCAAATCCGCAAATCGTACACGCCGATCCGAATCGCGTTGCAGACGCCTTCCTGTCCTTACAGTTTAACATACTTTCCGGAGTTTTGCAAGAAGGAGAATCGTCGACTGTCAGAAAAGTCTTGCTGCAATGCGGCAGCTCGTGATCACAGTTTCAGAGATTGGGACACGGGATAAACAAAAGCGGCCGCATTTCAAAATGCGCCGCAAAATCGCTTGCAAAAAAAAGCTGCCTTTGGTATAATATACACCGCAATCGAGGCGTAGCGCAGTTTGGTAGCGCGCTTGGTTCGGGACCAAGAGGTCGTGGGTTCAAATCCCGTCGCCTCGACCAAAACAGCGGGCAGACGTTTGTCTGCCCGCTGTTTTGATTGTATAACAGCCGTATTATCGTTGATTCTTTTGAATCGGCATCCGCTCGGCACAAAGCTGCCAGATATTCTGCCCGTATTCCATGATCGATCGGTCAGAAGAAAAGAACCATGAATTAGCCGTATTACTCAGCTCTCAATTCGTTTATATTGGTGTTTTAAGCGACGATTTTGCGACCGTTGACGTCCGCGAGGAACTATGCTAACCCAAGCCTGCCGAAAGAGGCAAATTCAAGAGATGTACATAAAACAGCAAAAAATCAATGAAGAGAAAGCATTGCGCGGCGGCAAAAGCGGCAGCCGATCCCAAGCGGTTTAGCGGGGACGGCTCCGCGCCGCCGCGCTTTCGGTTTGGTTTTCCGTTTTGTTCTTGTTGTCTTTTTCGTGGCGTGTGCTTGGCTGCGGCGAGCGCAGCGAGCCGCACTTGTCTATGCCAAGCACACGCCATGGTGCCAAACGGTTAAAATATCGGAATTTATTATCGTTTTGCCTATAATTTTTCTTGACAGGATTAGTTCCATATAGTATTATGTATTCGTACTATATAGTATAAATAATTCCAGGAGACACTGTTATGAAAGAAATCAAGATCGCACAGGCACCCGTTTTCACTTCCCCTAATCCCATGACTTTTATCTGCTCCAAGAAGGCGGACGGGAAAACGAACATGGCAACGCTCGCTTTTTGGACGTATGCTTCCACCAACCCCGGGAAAGTCGTGTTTTCACTGAACAAGGGCGCTTACACTTTGGAACTTCTTGCAAAAAATAAAGAAGTAGTTATTGCGGTTCCCGGCGTTTCGCTTACGGGCGCACTCATCGCCTGCGGTACCTCTTCGGGAAGGGCTACCGATAAGGTTGAAAAATTCGGCATTGCCATGCAGAAACTCGCCGGCACGGAAATCGAAATTCCCGAAGCAACCCGCCTTGCCATTGTAGCAAGCGTCTGTGAGACCGTGGATGCGGACGACCATGTTCTGCATATCTGCAACGTAAAGAATGTTTATGCGGACGAAAGCGTCGATGCGGTATTCGGCTGGAAGGGCTACGG
>CALVMN010000010.1:0-52431 GCA_944346365.1 Candidatus Gallimonas merdigallinarum | reverse complement strand
ATCAACGGTACGCAGTACAGCAGTGCGACCGCGCCTACGGCGGCAGGCAGCTATAAGCTGACAATTACCGTCGCAGAGACAGAGAACTACCTCGGCGGCACGGCGAGCGTGGAGTTCGTCATTGCGGCGGCTCCCGCGCCCGAGACGCCGGAAGATCCTGCAGACCCCGAGACGCCGGAAGACCCCGCGGGAGATCCTCCGCAGGATGTCGGCTTGATCGTAGGTCTCGCAATCGCGGGCGCGGCGGTCGTGGGAGCGGGCGTCTGTCTCGGCGTCATACTCTGGAGACGCAAGCGCAAATAATGTGGAGCGTTTAAAAAACGAAATCTGAATGGACAAGACCCCGTCCCCGCCGCAAACGCGGCGGGGACGGGGTTTATCAACGCACGTATTTTTTATGCGCGTCGATAAAACGGCAATCCGTCCCTCCTCGGCGGATTATTTTCGCGCCTTGGCGCGCTGTCGTAAAACGGCGGGAAATTGCATACAATAACGGTATGGAATTTCTGAAAGAGATCGCAAAAGTTCTCGGGGCGGACGCCGCGGGCGCATTCCGCGTACAGTACGCCGTGGTAGACGGAAAGGGCGGCTACTTTCAGAACGTGAAGCGGCTCGTTCAGTTCTCTTCCACGGAGGTCGTGCTCCGAGGCAGAACGGGCGCGGTGCGCGTGGAGGGCGAAAACCTCTCGCTCGGTAAGTATTTTGCGGGCGATCTCGTGATCGAGGGCGACATTGCGCGCGTCGAGCGCGTCACGTAGCGGCGGGGAGGCGGAGATGTTCGGAGCGGAGTTTACGGTGGAGGGGCTGAGCGCGGAGCGGGCGGTCGAAAAGCTCGCGCAGGGCGGCGTGCCCGTGCTCTCTGCCGAGAAGATGCAAAAAAATGCCGTGCGGTTCCGCGTCGACGGCAAACACAGCAAAAAAGTTTTTGCAATTTTGCAGGGTTCATGCTATAATATAACAAAGTCGCGCCCCGTCGGGTGGGCGCGCGCCGTCCGTTCCCTCGCCGTACACGCGGGGCTTCTGGCGGGCGCGGCGCTCTTCTGGTGCGCGGTCGCGTTCTTTCAGGGGCGCGTGCTGAAAATCGACGTCGTGGGCAGCGGGGCGTACTATCGCCCGGAAGTTTTAAGCGTTCTCACCGAGAGCGGCGCGGGGCTGTTTTCGCCCGTCCCGCAGGAAAAGGCGGCGATCACGGCGCGCATTCTCGCCCTTCCGCGCGTGAGCTTCTGTTCTCTCTCGCACGAGGGCGGCGTGCTCACCGTCTGCGTGGAGGTGGAGGACGAGGCGCTCCCGCTCGTCGTCGGCGCGCTTACTGCGCCTGCGGACGGCACGGTGGAATCGCTCACCGTGGTGCGCGGCAGGGCGTGCGTATCCGTCGGAGACGAGGTGCGCGCGGGCGATCCCGTTGCGGAACCCGCCGCGGGCGAAAACTACGCGATAGCGCGCGTCGCGGTGCGGTACGCCGTGGACGCGGAATATGAAGGAAGCGAGGAATCTGCGCGCGCGCAGAGCTACCTCGATTACGGCGAAATCGCCGATTTACAGTCGCAAAAGACCGGGAACGGCTGGCGCATCACGGGCAGCGCGCTCGCGATCGCAGCCGTCAACCTCGGCTGAGGAGGAAGACTACGGAAAAGATCGTCACGGTGGACGCGGTCACGTTGGACAGGCTTCAACGCGTGCTCGGCGTTCTGGATGAAAATCTCACGACCATTGCGCGGGAGCTTTCGCTCATGACCCGTATCGACGGCACGAAGATCGTGCTGATGGGGGACGAGGCGGAAGTGGGCGGCGCGGTCGTCAACAATCTGCTGTCCGTCGTGGACGCGGGCGAGATGATCGACAAGAGCAGCCTCTTGTACTGCATCTCCCTCGCGCGCGAGGGGAGCGAGGTGGACGTCGGCAGCGTCCTGAAGGACGTGGTAGCGTTCACGTCGCGCGGAAAGCCCGTCAAGTGCAAGACGGCGGGGCAGCAGAAATACGTTTCCGCCATCCGCGGCAATACGATCACGTTCGGGATCGGTCCCGCAGGTACGGGCAAGACCTACCTTGCGGTGTCGCTCGCCGTCGCCGCCTATAAGGCGAAAGAGGCGGAGAAGATCATTCTCACCCGCCCCGCGGTGGAGGCGGGCGAAAAACTCGGCTTTCTGCCCGGGGATCTGCAAACCAAGGTCGATCCATATCTTCGTCCGCTCTACGACGCGCTCCAGGAACTGTTCGGGTTGGAGACGTACGCGAAGCTGATGGAAAAGGGCGTCATCGAGGTCGCGCCGCTGGCGTATATGCGCGGCAGAACGCTCTCGAACGCGTTCGTCATTTTGGACGAGGCGCAGAACGCCACGCGCGAACAGATGAAAATGTTTCTCACCCGTCTCGGCGAGGGGAGCAAAATGGTCGTCACGGGCGACCTCACGCAGACCGACCTTCCCGACGGGAAGTCGAGCGGGCTCAAACACGCCGTCGGCGTGCTCAGGGGCGTGGAGGATATCGCCGTTGTCGAGCTGACCGAGCGCGACGTCGTGCGCCATCCGCTCGTCATGCGCATCGTGCGCGCGTATGAGCGGGACGAGCAACGAAAAACAAGGGGAGAAAAGAGATGAAAAACACAGGAGAAGTCAGGAATTCCCGCCTTGTGCGCAGCGCGTTCGTCTTTGCGGCGTGCTATATCGTGCTGCTCGCCGTGATGTTCCTCATGATCGTGATCAACGACCCCGCAGGCTGGACGCGCTATCTCATCGGGAACGTCCCGAATATTCTCACGCTCTGCGTGTGTACCTTCCTGCTGTGCTTCATCATTTACTACTACTATTATTTCGAGGATAAAGCGTTTCTCGTCAAGGTGAGCAACGTCGTGCTCGTCTTTTCCCTCGTCACGGTGTGCGTGATCGCCTCCTATCTGTTCGGAAGATTCGTCAATATTTACGCCCGTCCGAGCGCGCTTCTGGCGCTTTTATGCGTATTCCTCTTTAACCGCCGTCAGGCGATCATGCTCAATTTCATCTTCTCCATCCTGATGTTCGTCATCGATACTTACACCAACAACTTTGCGTCGGACGGCGCAACGACGCAGGTGTACTATTCGCTCATGCTTCATTTCGTGTGCGGAACGTTCGCGATCTTTGCCGTCGGCAGAAACAAGACGCGCGGCGGACTTCTCCTGACGGGCTGCGTCATCGTCATTCCTACCGTCATCATCGTCACGCTGCTGCAGGTGACGACCATCTATACTGATTGGATCGTATATATCGCCTATCTCGGGTACAGCATCATGGGCTGTCTGGTCTCCGCGGCGCTCGCGCTCGCCGTCATGCCCGTGTTCGAGGCGTGTTTCAACCGCCTCACCGTGTTCCGCCTTCGGGAACTTACGAGCACCAACGCGCCGCTGCTCGTCCGTCTCAAACAGGAGGCGCCCGGAACGTTCAACCATTCGCTCATTGTGGCGCAGCTGAGCGAAACGTGCGCGGTCGCCATCGGCGAAAACGCCGAGCTGGCGCGCGCCGCGGCGTACTACCACGATGTCGGCAAACTCAAACAGCCAGACTGCTTTACCGAAAATCAGACGGATTACAACGTCCACGACGAGCTGATGCCCGAGCTTTCCGCCGACATCATCCGCTCGCACGCGAAGGACGGCTACGAACTGCTCACCGCCGCGCGTTTCCCCAAAATCATCGCGGACGTGGCGCGCGAGCATCACGGCACGCTGCCCGTCAAATATTTCTATAACAAGGCGCTGAAACTCTCGGGCGGAGATGCGGACATTGCGGCGTATTCCTACCTCGGACCGACCCCGCAGTCGAAGATCGCCGCGATCGTCATGATCGCCGACGCGTCCGAGGCGGTAACGCGTTCGATGAACGATCGCACGCCCGCCAACGTGGAGCGCGCGGTGCGTTCCATTATCGAGGAGCGTATGGATCTGCGGCAGTTCGACGAGTGCGACATTACCATGCGCGAGCTTACCGTCATCAAGCAGACGCTCGTCGAGGCGCTCTCGGGCGTGCATCATCACCGCGTGGAATACCCCGCGATCCGCTTTAACCGCGCGCGGCAGACGGTTCCGGAAGAGAAGAACAAAGAGTGAGATCATGAAAATTTTTTTTGACAGCGATCTGCCCGCGGAGGGCGTGGACAGGCTCTCCGCGGCGCTGGAAAATATTGCGGAAGGGGACGACCTTTCCGCGGAACTGCTGCTCGTCTCCGAAGAGGAGATCAGGGAGCTGAACGCCCGCGAGCGCGGCGTGGACCGCGTGACCGACGTTCTGAGCTTCCCCTCGATGGACGGCGTCAAGGGCAGACCCGTTCTTGCGGACGAACGCGGGGAATGCATTGACGAGGCGGGGCGTGTTTTTGTTGGAAGCATCGTCATCTGTGAAAAGCGCGCCCGCGAACAGGCGGCGGAATACGGGCATTCCTTGGAACGGGAGCTTTGGTATCTCGCCGTGCACGGCGTGCTGCACTGCCTCGGGTACGATCACGAGACGGAGGAAGAAAAGCGCGAAATGCGCGCAAAAGAAGAGGAAGTCATGGCGAAACTTGACTTGACGAGAGAGGAGAAGTAAATGAGAAGCGGAACAGTCGCCGTCATCGGCAAGGCAAACGCGGGCAAGAGCACGCTCGTGAACGTGCTCGTCGGGGAGAAGATCGCCATCGTCTCGCCCAAGCCGCAGACCACGCGCGACCGCATCATGGGCGTGCTCACGCGCGAGGCGCACCAGATCGTGTTCGTGGATACGCCCGGCATTTACCGCCACCGCAACGCGCTCTCCGACGTCATGATGAAGACGACCAAGGACACCGCGCGCGACGTGGACGCAATTTTGTTCGTACACGACGGACACGCGGGGCTGAAAGAGGAGGATATCGCGCTCATGAAGAGCTACGCCGCGCTCGGCGTGCCCATGATCGTTGCGTATACCAAGATCGACATCATGCCCAAGGAGAACATTCCCGCCGACGTGAAAAAGCTCTTCGAGGCGGGCGTGACGGCGGACGTGTACCCCGTCTCCGCGCGCAAAGGGCAGAACCTGAAAAAGCTGGAAGAGGGCATCGCGGCGATGCTCCCCGAGGGCGGGCGCATCTTCGGCGACGAGGTCGTCTCCGACCGCAGCGAAAAGTTCATGGTTGCCGAGCTTTTGCGCGAAAAAATCTTATTGAAGTACGACGAAGAGATCCCGCATGGGGTCGCCGTCGTCGTCAATACGTTCAGACAGAGAGAGGACGGCGTGTGGGACGTCAACCTCGATATCGTCTGCGAAAAGCCCAACCATAAGGCGATCATCATCGGCAAACAGGGCAAGGCGCTCAAAGAAGTCGCCTCCTTCGCGCGCAAGGATATGGAAAAATTCCTCGGCTGCAAGGTATTTCTGACCGTGTACGTCAAGGTGCGCGAGGACTGGCGCGACAGCGCCCGTCTCTTGAAAGAGTTCGGCTACGGCGAGGAATAACCCGCCCGTGTCCTTCCCATACTGCTTTACTGTAAGGGAGTAATTTTTCCTTTACAGGATCGGGAGGGAACTATGCGGGAAAAAGAGGGAAAAGACGCCTCCGAACTTGCTTGGGAGCTTTTTGAAAAGACGGGCAACTTCACCTATTATATGCTGTATAAACAGTTGAAGAAGTGACCGCGGGAGGGGCGGCATGGAGAGCAAGGCAGACGCGCTCGTACTGCGCGCGGCAGATTACGGCGAGTACGATAAAATGGTCACGCTCCTCACGGCGGAGCGCGGCAAGATCGGCGCGGCGCTCAAAGGCGTGCGCAGGGCGGGGGCGAAGCTGAAATTCGCCGCCCAGCCCTTTTGTTTTGCGGAATATGTGCTCGCCTCCCGCGGAGGGCGCAATACGGTGACGTCCGCCGCGCTGCACGACGGATTCTACGCTCTGCGGGAGGACGTGACCCGTCACTATGCGGGCGCGGTCGTGCTCTCCGTGTGCGACAAGATCGCGCTCGAAGGCATGGAGAGCGGGGCGCTGCTCGTTGCGGCGGTCACCGCGCTCGAAGAGATCGCGCAGGACGAGCCGCTCGCGCTCGTCCGCTTCCTCGCTGCGGCGCTCTCGTTTGCGGGCTATCCCGTCTCGGCGGAGGAATGCCCCGTGTGCGGCAAAATTCCGTCGGGCAGAATGCGCTTCGATTTTTCGGGCGGAACGTTTCTGTGCGAGAATTGTTCGGAGGAGGGCGTTCCCGCGAGCGAGAGCACCTACCGCACCGTGCGCGCCCTGACGGAGAGCGGAGAAGTCACGGCGGACGGCGTCGTGCGCGCCCTGCGCCTTCTCGGGGCGTACTTCGCCTTTCAGGTGGGTGCAGACATCGAAGAACTTGCCGAATACCTGCGCCTTTTGCGCGGATAATTCCTGCTCGGACTTGACATTCCCGCCGTTTCGTTATATACTATAACCCATATTTTACATTTTCCGTACGGAAGAAAGGCGAGGTGACGCCATGAGAAAACCCATCCGCCGCGAGGATGCGCTCGTCCTCGCACATTATTACGTCCCCGACGCCGTGCAGGCGGCGGCGGACTTCGTCGGCGACAGCTTTGCTTTGGCGCGCAAGGCGAAGGAGAGCGAGAAAAAAATCATCATATTCTGCGGCGTTTCCTTCATGGGGGAGAGCGCGAAGATCCTCTGCCCCGAAAAGGAGGTCTATCTTCCCGCGCCCGACGCGCACTGCGCCATGGCGGACATGGCTTCGGAGGAAGAGATCGAAAAGATGCGCGCTTCCGTACCCGACCTCGCCGTCGTTACATACGTCAACTCTTCGGCGCGGCTCAAAGCGCTCTCCGACGTCATCGTCACGAGCTCCAACGCGGTGAAGGTCGTCTCCCGCCTCAAAGAGAAGAATATCTACTTTATTCCCGATAAAAACCTCGGCGCATACGTCGCCGCGCAGCTCCCCGAAAAGAAGTTCTATCTCGGCTGGGGGTGTTGCCCCATTCATAACGCGACGACGGCGGCGGAAGTGCGCGCCGCGCAGGCGGCGCACCCGGACGCGCTCCTGCTCGTGCATCCCGAATGCCCCGAAGAGGTCCGTTCGCTCGCGGCGTATATCGGTTCCACGGCGGGGATCATCTCCTATGCGGAACAAAGCGACGCCAAGGAGTTCCTTGTCGGCACGGAGGCGGGCACGCTGTACGAACTGCGCCGCCGCTGCCCCGAAAAGCAGTTTTACGTCACGCGCGGGGATTTCCTGTGCGAGGATATGAAGAAGATCACGCCCGAGGCGCTCGAACGCGTCTTTCGCGGCGAGGGAACGCCCGTCGAAGTTCCGGAAGACGTTGCGGCAAAGGCGGCGGTCGCGCTCAACAGAATGTTGGAGCTGGGTGCATGAGTATGGAACGGTATGATGCGCTCGTCGTGGGCGCGGGCGTCGCAGGGCTGAACTGCGCGCTGCATCTGCCCGAGGAGATGCGCGTGCTCGTCGTTTGCAAGGGCGGGCTGAAGGAGAGCGACTCCTTCCTCGCACAGGGCGGGATCTGCGTCCTGCGCGACAAGGGCGACTTTCAGGGATATTTTGAAGATACCATGCGCGCGGGGCATTACGAGAACAATCCCTTTACCGTGCGTTGCATGATCGAGAATTCCCGCCGGACCATCGAGGAGCTTATCGCCCTCGGCGTGCGGTTCGCGCGCGACGAAAAGGGCGAACTCAAATTTACGCGGGAAGGCGCGCACTCCTGTCCGCGCATTCTCTTCCATGCCGACTGTACGGGCAAGGAGATCACCTCGCACCTTTTAACGGCGGCGCAGAAGCGGAAGAATATCGAACTTCGCCCGCATACGACGATGGTGGACCTGCTCGTTTCCGAGGAGGGGGACGCCTGTCTCGGCGCAGTGCTTGCGGAAAATTCCACGGGTCGGCTGTACGCCGTGCAGGCGGGCAATACCGTGCTTGCGACGGGCGGCGTGGGCGGACTCTTCCCGCACTCCACCAATTACCGCATTCTGACGGGCGACGGCGTGGGGGTATGCCTCGAACATGAGATCGCCGTCGATCACGCCGATTACGTGCAGTTCCACCCGACCACGCTCTATACCAAAGGACACGGGCGGCGGTTCCTCATCTCCGAATCCGTCCGCGGCGAAGGGGCGCACCTCATCAACCGCGACGGGCATCGGTTCGTGGACGAGCTTCTCCCGCGCGACGTCGTCACTGCGGCGATCCGCGAAGAGATGCGCAAAGAGGGGAGCGAATACGTCCGTCTCGACCTGCGCACCGTCGAGGGGGGCGCGGAGACGCTGAAAAGCCACTTCCCGGGCATCGTGGAACGCTGCCGCGAAGAGGGGTACGACGTTTTTTCCGAGCCGATCCCCGTCGTTCCCGCGCAGCATTACTTCATGGGCGGGATCCGTTCCAGCCTTTCGGGCAGAACGACGATGCCCCACCTCTACGCCGTGGGCGAAACGTGCTGCAACGGCGTGCACGGCAGAAACCGTCTGGCGTCCAACTCCCTTCTGGAAGCGCTCATCTTTGCGGGGCGCGCCGCGGGGGACATCGTGCAGACGGGCGCGGCTTCGGGCGAAGTGACCTTCGATCCCGCCGCTTACGATATTCATACCATGGAACGGGCGCGGAAAGCGCGCGTGCGGAAGGAGCTCCATCGTGAAAGCAAGTAAAGTAACGCAAAAACTGCATTGGGACGGGCTGATCCTCGCCGCCCTGCGCGAAGATATTCCGTGGGAGGATGTCTCTGCGAACGCCGTCGTACCCGAGGGCGCGCGCGGTCATGCCGACCTCATCGCCAAGGCGGACGGGGTCGTGGCGGGGCTTCCCGTATTCGCCCGCACGTTTGAACTGCTCGACGAGAGCGCGGAGATCGTCTTTCACGTCGAGGAGGGCGCTTGCGTGAAATCGGGCGATCTGCTCGCCGAGGTCACGGGGGATATGCGCGCCGTTCTCTCGGGCGAGCGTACCGCGCTCAACTTCTTGCAGCGCATGAGCGGGATCGCCACCTACACCCGCCAGACGGCGGACCTTTTAAAGGGGACGAACACCGTCCTGCTCGATACGCGCAAGACGACGCCCCTTCTCAGAAGTCTGGAAAAATACGCGGTCGCCGTGGGCGGCGGGAGCAATCACCGCTTCAACCTTTCGGACGGGGTGCTTCTGAAAGACAATCACATAGGGGCGGCGGGCGGCGTCGCGCAGGCGATCTCCCGTGCGCGCGAATACGCGCCCTTTGTCCGCAAAATCGAGATCGAGGTAGAGACGGTCGAACAGCTCAGAGAGGCGCTCGACGCGGGCGCGGATATCGTCATGCTCGACAATATGCGCGGAGAAACGCTCAAAGAGGCGGTGCGTCTCGCCAAAGGGCGTGCAAAAACGGAGATCTCGGGCAACGTCACGCGCGAGAACGTGCAAAAGTACGTCGCGCTCGGCGTGGACTACATTTCGTCGGGCGCGCTCACGCACAGTTCGCCCATTCTCGACGTTTCGCTCAAACATTTGCAGCCCGTCGGCTGATTCGGGGATAAGCGCCGCGTTTCGCGGCGTTTTTTGTTTTTTCATGAAAAAAACGCGCATAAAACGGGGGTGAAAAATGAACGGAGCATGAAATGTGCTTGTGATTTTTTCCCAAAATATATTGACATTGAAAAAAATTTGGTGTAGAATTGTTATATCAGCATATCCATTGTGGAAAACTATGTTTAAAATTTAAGGGGGAGGACGGAAGAAGACATGAAAAAGTTAAAATTCGGTTTGATTTTAGCCTTTTCAATGACGCTGGCGCTGGGCCTGACCGCGTGTTCCAAAGCAGACGAATACACGATCGAACGCATCCGCTACAGCGGCGACGCTTCCATCACGCTTACCGACGCCGAGACATCGGAAGAAGGGAGCGCAATGGAGGCATTCAATAATAAGGTTGCGGAGACGAAACTGCGGGTTTATGCCGACGGATCGCTGTTGCGCAGCATTATTTCGGGGGCTGACTGCGAGTACGATACGAGTTCGGTCGTATGGGGCGAAGTCGGGTCGTACAGCGTGACCGTTACGCCCAAGGAAAACAACACCAATGCGATCACCACGACGCTGACCGTCACGATCGAGCACCAGTTCGGCGATCCCGATCCCGCGACGGGCGTTGCGCGCTGCACGTATTGCGGCAAAGTGGAATCTACCACGACGTTTGCAACGCCTGTAACGCTTAATTACGGCGCGTTCCACGGGGGCTACACTTCCGCGAGCACGCAGGATCCCGACGGGCTCGTCAAGCCGTTCGGCACGGTTGCAGGCGCGACGGGCGGAAACATCGAAGTCGGCACCTATTCCGTCGGCAAACTGAGAAAGGGCATGACGCTCTCCGTCACGGGTACGGCGCAGTCTGTCGATGGGGGCGAAAAGTCGTGGTATTATCCCATTCTCGGCATTGCGATGCGCGAGTTCGATCCCGCCACGGTCGGCTCGCCCTATTCAACGAGCGAGTATGCGTCCGGCGCGTCCGTGCTTGTCCGCAACGACGGCTGGGTGCTTCTGGACGGTATCGGCGATCCGGATCGGGCGCTGGCAGGCTTTGCGGGAGGTTCGATCGACACATACAATTACGGATCTGTTCCCGGAGCGTCGAAAGAAACTGCGCCCGAAGGATATGACTCCAATTCGATGCCTTCTTCTGCGGAAGAGTGGACTCCGTGGTATGTCTATTCCACCGGTACGCAGCTGTATAAAGAGGATTACGCGCAGGCGCAGGACGTCACCTTTACGTGGGACTTCCGCGAGGATAACGTCATCGTCGTCACCAACCGCAACAATACGACGGGAACGAGCCTTGTTTCCTATATCCGTGTGCCCGATTCGATGGGCGATTACACGTTCGACACCGTGCTCCACGGCGAGTTCGTCAATATGACGTTCACGTCTATTTCCGCAGTGCAGAGCGACCTGCTCTCCTCCGTTACGGCGCAGCTTACGAGCACCGCGAAGCGCACCTACGTCGAGGGCGAAACGCTCAACCTTGACGAGCTCAGCGTCCGCATCGCGTTCGAGAGCGCGCCCGCGGCATATGAGTTCACGACGGACTACACGTTGCAGGCGTATGTCGGCAGAGCAACGACGGCGGAAGCCGCGCAGGCGGATATCGCAACCGAGAGCTGGACGGAAGTCACGGCTGATACGCCGCTCTCCTCCGCATGGCAGTTCTTCCGCGTGCGCAGCAGCGTCGGCGGTCTGTCGAGATATTCCTATCTCAATGTCGGTTATTCCAACTTCCTTTCCGAGATTGCGCCCAACAGCGTGGAAGACGTCGCTTCTTCGCGCATCACGCTGAACGGCGTCGCATATCAGAATCAGATCGAGAATATGCTTGCCTACGGCGAGCTGGTGTACGCCGCGGGAACGAGTGCGGAAAACGGAACGACCGTGGCGGTCGCACCCACCGGCACGCCTGACGCGATCCCTTCCGGCGCAAACCCGGGAGAGGGATATACGCACTTCATGGCATTCCGTCTCTTTGCGAAAGAGGGTGCGAAGTTCGGTACGCCGCGCCCGAATCAGGGGAACGTCACCGTTCGCCTTGCAGACGACGGTTCGTTTGTCGACGTGCTCGTATTCCTCAATGCGGACATCGTTGCGCGGAACAACATCATCATTCAGGGTATGCAGACGACGCCTGTCCGCGTCGATCTCACGGACGTCACGATCCCGAGCGTAAGTTCCAAGATCACTTCCGGATTGGAATCCGACGGTACGATCCCTATGAATATGGGCGCTGACGTTACTGTCGAATATACGATTCCGGGGCTTACTCTGGAGGCCTTTACTGCGTCGCGCAATGCTGTTCAGGTGGGCATCGGAAACTCTTCTCTCAATTGCGACGCATTTGAATGGACGGGGAACACGTTTGTCTATACAAGCGGGATTTCTGTCGGTGAATCTTCCGTTAAATTAAGCGGATCGGTCGCTGCTGCGGGCAATGGAATTACCCTGACGGTTACGTATGAAATTCCTGCGTTGCCCAATCTTTCCGATTTGCATCCCGGTTATCTTGCGTTGCGCTTGACATATAATGGCGTTGCGGCAACAGATACGGTCTATTACGGAGATCCTGTTGACAGAGAAGGCGCATCCGGATTTATTCTTACGATAGACGGCATTGACGTCTGGTTCAATGTGAGCGGCGAAATCATTTACTATGTCGTCGCGGGAACGGGCGATAAGATTACGGATGCTTCTATTGATATTCCTTCATTTACGATAAATGTGAACGCAGGCAAGAATACTCCTTCGTCGATGTACGGTTATCTCAATGTTAAAGCGGGCATCGGCATGACGAACGGCGAATTAAGTTATCAGGATCCCGCTTCGGCAAACAATGCGGCATTCACAGGCGCGCTTCGTCTGTTCGGGACGGCAAACGATGCAAGAGATTATGACCGCGGTTGGCTCGCGACGGGGTCCCTCAATGCCACGTTATATGGCGTCATGGTTTCGAATATCGATTACAATGAGACGGCAACTTATTACTTCGAAGTGATTGCCAACGGGAAATCTCAGATTTATGCAGTAACGTATCACGCTCAGACCTTTGATGAAGAGGCGTGGCAGATTACCGGTGACGCTTATACGAAAGTTAAGGAATATTCTTTGACTTCCGAAACGGAAAAGACGAGCGTTACCGGACATGAATGCGATACGTTCGGCGTTACGGCAAGAGTGGCTGAAAACGACGCGTTCTGGTACGACGTCAGCGTCGCCACGCACGAGTGGGAAGCCGTTGACGGCAGTCACGTTCTGTTTGCGTGCAAGACGTGCGGCGTAGTTCTCAATTCGACGGGCGTCAGTGTGACCGGATCGGGCAACGTGCCCTCCAACGGTACGGAAGTGGACGAAACGCTTCTCGGCGATAAGCTTGTCGAAACGGGTATGTCCGTATCTTTCTTCCTGAACAGCGCGTCGAGCGACTGGAATAACGTCGTGCTTGCCACGGTGGCGGGTAATCTCCGTATCACGATGCCCAACTTGCAGGGTAATGTTAAAACAACGAGACCGGAAAGTGTCGATCAGACGCTTTGGAACAAAGTTGCGGAAAATATGACGCCTGCGGCGCACAGCACGATGTCGGAAGGAATCGATTGGAATACATTGTTGAATTCCACGAACGTCTATGTGACCGTTGTCGTAAAACCCGGAAGCAAAAAGACGGACGGTGTGTTCTATTATTCCAATGGAGAGCTTCTGTATCACTATGTTGCACGGACGAGATCGGATAAGGGCTTCACGGTTGCACAGTTTACGGAACTGTTCCTCCGCTGCGCGCAGGTAAGCGGCGTTTACGTGAACGGCTCCACAGGCACCGTGTTTGCAACGACCGATATGTTTATCGAAAGCCGTGCGCTTACGGAAGAGCAGGTAATGACCCGCTATAATAACTATCTGTCGGAAAACGCTTCTTATCCTCATAACCATACTTGGGGTGCAGACAATCATTGCACAGAGTGCGATTACCTTAATCCGGATCATACGCATATTTATAAGAACGACGTATGCACGGTAAGAGATTGCGGCATGGTCGATCCTCATCACGAGCACGTTTACAGCTCTAAGCTCGACAATACGTACGACCACTGCACCATCTGCGGCGAGATCAATCCTCTCCACGGAAAGACCGGCCTCGGCGGGCAGAAGCACATCTACGACGGAACACTGCACTGCTACGCATGCGGTTCGCTTGATCCTCATCATACGACGCATGATTTCTCGACGGGTATCTGTGTGTGTGGCGAAACTTGCGCGCATGAGAATGTAAGTAAGGTGGGTGACAAGTGCACCGTTTGCGGTAAAACGCTGACTGAGACGGAGAAAACGCTCAACGAAGCCGAGCTTGCAAAAGCGAACGGTGGTTGGAACGGCAACAGCCTTGAATATTCGATTTCCCGTCATACCACGTTTACGGCGACCGGCGTGTTTGCTTCCAACAGCGATACGGCTGCTTGGTCGGGCAATGTCACCCGCATTTTGAACGGAAGCAATGCGTGCGTATTCCTGCAAGGTGATAATAACGTGCTCGGAACAGTAGGAAACGGATTGTCCACCGTAGCTTTGGGCAAGCTTGCTTCCTATACCGTCGAGAAGACAGATTACACCTGGCGTATGACGATTACATGGAATGTCGACAATACCCTGACGGCTCGGTTGGATATCTGGGAAACCGGCGTCAATGTAACCGATGAGCCGAGCAAGACGAGCATTCATACGTTCGCAGTTTCTTCCGGCATTGATTCGTTGACGGTTACGATCGGACCGGATCATGTGACTTGGGGTTCGTGCACGATTACGACACAGTCGTATGTATCCGAGTAATGTCGCAATTGCCGAAACATTCCGAGAGTTCTGTACAGAGACCTCTTGAATCAAAAGAGAGCGCGCGGAGGCGCGCTCTCTTTATCATTTCCGGAGGAGGACAGGGCGCGTTCTTATTATTATATCCGTATTATAAAATTATATATTTGCGGTCGGTCTGTCTGAACAAATCAGAAAAAGCGTCGTTTGCAAAATAAAAGGCGAACGCAAATCGGCAGAAAAATCTGAAAATTTCCCTGAAAATCGATTGACACCTAAGCCCCGTTGTGCTAAACTATGCTTACGCACCTGACGGGGTGTAATTTTTTTGTATGGAGTTTTCACGATGGCAACCAAATCCACGAGAATGAAAATAACGTTCGAGTGCACGGAGTGCAAAAACCGCAATTACGACAGCTTCAAGAATAAGCGCAACGATCCCGACCGCATCGAGCTGAAAAAATACTGCCCCACGTGCAAAAAGCACACGGTCCACAAAGAGTCGAAGTAAGCCCGCGGGCATAGCATAGGGGAAAAGCCATGTCGAAAAAGAACAGACAGCTCGAAAAAGAGCAGGCGGAGGCGCAGGCGGCAGAACTTGCCAAAAAGAGCAATATGCAGCCCGCGGACGCCAAAAAACAAGCCGACAAGCGCAAGAAGGCGGATAAGAACAAGAAGCCGAATATCTTCGTGCGCATGGGGCGCAAGATCAAGGAGACGTTCTCCGAGCTGAAACGCGTCACATGGCCGTCCTTTGGCAAAGCGCTCAAAGCAACGGGCGTCGTGCTCGTCATCGTGCTTATCTTTACCGTTATCGTTACGGGCATCAACTTCGGATTGTCCGAATTGCTCGATCTTATGACGAACGCCGGTGCATAAAAGGGGAGGCGGATATGGCGAAAGCAGTTGACACCGAGCCGAAGTGGTATATCCTTCACACATATTCCGGCTACGAAGCCATCGTGAAGGAAGACCTTTTGCGCCTCATCGAAAACAACAACTTACAGGACAGCATCGTCGACGTCAAGATCCCCACGGAGCAGACCATCGAGGAGAAGGCGAACGGCAAAAAGAAGGTCGTCGAGCGCAAGCTCCTGCCCTGCTACGTGTTCATCAAGATGGTGTATTCCAACCAGCTTTGGTATCTCGTGACCAACACGCGCGGCGTGACGGGCTTCTGCGGCCCGCAGGGCAGACCCATCCCCATGAAAGAGGATGAGATCCGCAAAATGCGCCTTGAAGAGTTCGTGGTGGACGCAGATTTCAAAGTGGGCGACCGCGTCTCCATCGACAATGGTCCTCTGGAAGGGTTCGTCGGCACGATCCGCGAGATCAACGATGAAACGCAGCGCGCCAAAGTGAGCATCGTCATGTTCGGGCGTCAGCAGGACGTGGAAGTCGAGTACGTACAGATGCAGAAGATCTCGCCCGACGCGGTGGAAGTTCCCCGCGAGGAAGAATAAAATTTCGTTCGGCAAAGCGCATCGCGCTTTTCGATATAATGTGGGAGAGGCGGTAAATTCTTTTCCTGCCGCCTTGCAAGTACCACTACGGAGGAAGTAACTATGGCAAAGAAGATCACCGCAGTCGTCAAACTGCAACTTCCCGCCGGTAAAGCTACGCCCGGTCCCCCCGTCGGTTCGACGCTCGGCCCCCACGGGATCAACATCCCCGGCTTTACCAAGGAATTCAACGCCAAGACGGCAGGTCAGGAAGGGCTTATCATCCCCGTCGTGATGACGATCTATCAGGATCGTTCCTTCACGTTCGTTCTGAAAACGCCCCCCGCGCCCGTCCTCATTAAGAAGGCGCTTGGATTGGAGACCGCATCGGCTACGCCCAACAAGGTCAAGGTCGGCAAGCTTACCAAGGCGCAGGTGGAGGAGATCGCGAAGATGAAGATGCCCGATCTCAACTGCACCAGCCTTGAAAGCGCAGTCAGCATGATCAAGGGTACGGCGCGCAGCATGGGCGTCACCGTCGAGGAGTAAGTGGGAGAGAGCAATCTCGTTCGGACCACAGGAGGTTATTGATGAAATACGGGAAAAAATACGCTGAAAGTATCAAGTCTTACGACAAGCAGCGCGCATATGAAGCAGCCGAAGCGGTAGGGATCGTTCTCGAAAACGCAAAGGCGAAGTTCGATGAGACGGTGGAACTTCACGTCCGCCTCGGCATCGATCCTCGTCAGGCGGATCAGCAGGTCCGCGGCGTGCTCGTCCTTCCCAACGGCACGGGCAAGACGAAGAAAGTCCTCGTCATCGCAAAGGGCGAGCGTGCGGACGCGGCGGCAGCCGCAGGCGCAGACTTCGTCGGCGCAGAGGAAATGATCCAGAAGATCCAGACGGAGAACTGGTTCGGATTCGACGTCATGATCACCACGCCCGACATGATGGGCGTCGTCGGACGCATCGGTCGTCTGCTCGGTCCTAAGGGACTCATGCCCAACCCCAAGTCGGGTACGGTCACGATGGACGTCACCCGCGCGGTGCAGGAAGTCAAGGCAGGTAAAGTCGAGTACCGTCTCGACAAGACGGCGATCATTCACTGCCCCATCGGCAAGAAGAGCTTCGGTACGGAGAAGATCCTCGAAAACTTCAACGCGCTGATGGACGCGATCGTCCGCGCAAAGCCCGCCGCTGCAAAGGGTCAGTACGTGAAGAGCGTTACGCTCACTTCCACGATGGGCCCCGGCGTGAAGGTCAGCTTCAACCGCGGTTAAATTTCCGCGATTGCGCGTAAAATCGCTTGACGGATCTTCGCGCAGACTGTATAATTGAACCATACCGCAGACAACGGGTGCGCCGCGTGCGCTCAATATCCCGTCGAGGTAGGAAAGAGAAAGTATTTTCACTTCCGTACCCGTCTGCGGTGCGGAAGTTTTTTTGCGCCCGAGGGCGCGACAATCGGCTCCGGAAGGAGTTTTACGGAGGTAATTATGTCGGCAAATTTTGAGGCAAAGAAAGCAGTTGTCGAAGAGATCAAAGAAAAGATCTCGGCGAGCAAGTCCGTCGTTCTTGCAACGTACGACCGCCTTACGGTTGCGGAAGTCACCGAGCTTCGCGGCAAGTTCCGTAACGCCTCCTGCGAGTACAAGGTGTACAAGAACACCCTTGTCCGCAAGGCGTTTGAAGAGCTTGGCGTTACGGGGTTCGATAACGACCTCAACGGCGCAACTGCATTCGTGTTCTGCCCCGATGAGACGAGCGGCTGCTCGATCATCGCAAAGGCAGTGAAGGATATGCCCACGCTCGACGGCAAGCTCGTTCCCAAGAGTGCATACGTGAACGGCGCTTACGTGGACGCGGAAGGCGTTAAGAAGCTCGCGGCGATCCCTTCGAGAGAGGTGTTGCTCGCAAAGATGGTGGGCTGCCTGCAGGCGCCTATCGCAAATCTCGTGTACGCATTGAATGCGGTCGCGAAATCCAAATCTTAAAAAACAAACAAGGAGAATTTGATCATGGACGTTCAGAAGTTTATCGAAGAAGTAAAGGCAATGACCGTCGTCGAGCTTAACGAGTTCGTCAAGGCGCTCGAAGAGGAGTTCGGCGTTTCCGCAGCTGCTCCCGTTGCAGTTGCAGGCGCGGCAGGCGCAGGCGAGGCTGCTCCCGCAGAGGAAGAGAAGACGGAGTTCAACATCGTCCTCAAAGATTTCGGCGCGAACAAGATCGGCGTCATCAAGGTCGTCCGCGAGTTTACGGGTCTTGGTCTTGCAGAGGCGAAGAAGGCGGTCGAGTCCCTCGGCGTGCTCAAAGAGGCTGTGCCGAAGGCAGACGCAGAGGCTGCTGTCGCGAAGCTTAAAGAAGCGGGCGCTACGGCTGTTTTGGAGTAATTTGTGCGCGCGTTCTCTCCCGTCCGCCGGGAGGGGAACGCCGTAAAAACGGGAAAAACCCGCGGGTACGCCATAAGGCAGCCTGCGGGTTTTCTTTGTGTTTTGCACCGATTTGGCGCCGTCGCGGAAGAAAACGCGTTCCGCCTTGCGGTTTGCACACAATTTTCATCGCGAACGCGCGGAAAGCGCTTGACGAATCGGTAAAATCAAAGTAAAATAGAAAGGAATCATTCGGAGGTTTCTTTTCGTGAAAAAGAAGATCTTATTCCGTGCAGCTACGCTCGGCGCCGCCGCAGTGCTTTCGGCTGGTGCGCTCATGATGTTTGCGGGCTGTTCGTCAAAAAATCCCGAGGTCACCATCACCTACACGTTCAACGGCAAGGATTACGCCGTGGATTATGTTCTCTCCCGCACGGACGCGCCCAATACCGTTCAGCATTTTATCGAGCTTGCGGATGCAGGCTTTTACGACGGGCTTGTCGTACACAATTACGACAGCAGCAGAATTTACACGGGCGGCTACCGCATTGAGAACGATTCGCTGGTCGAAGTGGACTATTACTCGACTGTTCGCAGTCTCGAAACGGAGAAGAACATCACGTTCACGCAGTCCGTCTGGGCGGACGAGGCGTGTACGGAGGGATTGTATTCCTTGTACGGCGAATTTTCCGACAACGGCGTGGAACAGGAGTACGGCAGAGAGCTTTCCTATACCACGGGCGCGCTCGTCATGTATTACACCGACAAGGGCAACTTCAACGGCAACGTTACGGTGAAGCGCGCGGACGGCGGAAGCGACAACGACGGGCAGGAGACCCAGCAGGCCGCTTACAAGTATAACAGCGCGACGTCGCTCTTCTATACCTTCACGGGCGAAAACGATACGAATTCCTCCGCATATGCCGTGTTCGGTATGGCGAAAAACTACGAGGAACAGATGACGAACGGGCTTCTTGCGGCGATCTCCGATTATCAGGATACGCTGGAAGAGAACGCGAGTTTCACGGTGGAACAGACGGTTCCGCGCAATCAGTACGACCCGTTTGAGGAAGTGCGCAAGGCGGGGGATCGGGATACGTTCAATACGCCGATGGATATGCCCATCGTGGTCAAATCCGTCGTTGTGACGAAGTATTGATATTCCGTCATCGTTTCGGCGCAATCAGATCAGAAAAGGAAAATCCGCTGCATTTCGGCAGCGGATTTTTTCATGCAGAAAATCATGTTTCGGGCAGGATATTGGCGATTTTTCCGTTTTCGACGGTCACGCGGAAGCGGCGGACGTCAAAGACGCGCGGCTTGCGGGCGTAAACAAGCCCTATAACGTCCGTCTTTTCGGTGAGGACGACGGATCGGTATGCCCCCAGAAATTGCCTTAAAAGCCCCGTTTTGGGCGCGAGCGCGGGCGACAGGTAGGGCGCGGGGTCTCCGCCGATGAGCAGGCTCTCGAAAAAGGCGAGCGCGAAGGTCGCCGCCGTCGGTTCCTGCGCCGAGAGTACGGCGCACTCGGTCGGTTCGCCGTTCTCCCACGAGCGGCGCACAATGTGCCCGAGGCTGTCTTGCAGCGGGATCTCTGCCGTGACGCGCGCGCCGCGCTCCGTCACCTTGCCGTCCGAAAGGACGCGCACAGCGCCGTCCTCGCCGATGACGGCGAACGCGGAGGGGCTTTCCAGCAGAAAGAGCGCGCCTGCGCGGGTAACGGCGCATTCCTCAAAGGAAAAGGGGAGCGGGATCTGAAAGAATCCCTGCGCGCTTTCCAGATTGAGCAGGACGCGCCCCTGCACGCACAGCGTGAGCAGCGACCCCGCGATCCGCTGCTGCCATACGACGCGCAGGCTCGGATCGGCGCGCACGAAATCCTTGATATGAACGCCCGCCGCGCCGCCGAAAAAGTACAGCTCCACGCCCTCGGGCGGGGAAAATAAAAAATCCTCGTCAAGGCAGAAGCGGACGGGCGCGTACGCGGGCGCTTTGAGTTCGCAGAATACCCCGTCCGCAGGGTCGATCTCCACCGATCGCTCGAAGCTGTCCACCGCGCCCAGATACATTCCGTTTACAAAGAACGCGCACGTCTGTTCGGCGCAAAAAAATATCCGCATTTTATCTCCTTATCCTTATTATTCAATGTATGTTCGGGTAAAATTATGTCAATCATCTGTGTGAGGTGATTGCTATGAATAAAATCAACGGCTATACGGAAGAAGAGGCAACGGGGCTCATCGAATACATCTACACGGGGAAGAACGCGGGCAAGACGCTCTCCTATCTCTTCGAGACGTACGGGCGCGCGCACAACCGCGCCAAGGGCAGCGTGCGCAACTATTACTACGCGTTCCTGAAAAAGCGCGGGGACGAGCGCGTCAAGCGCATTCTGGAAGGGAAGGATCTGCGCGCGGGGGAGATCAGACCGTTCACCGAGGAGGAGACGGACGAGATGCTTCGGAAGGTGCTCACGGAAAAGAGCAAGGGCATGTCCGTGCGCAAAGCCATCAGGAATCTCTCGGAGGGGGACGAAAAGCTCATGCTGCGGATGCAGAACAAGTACCGCAACCTCGTCAAAAAACAGCCCGAGCGGGTGCAGCGCGTGGCGCGCGAGGCGGGGCTGCCCGAGGAAAAGACGTTCTTGCAGCGGCGTTTGGAGCGCGAGATCGACGCGCTCTACGAGCGCATCGCTTCCGATCTGAAAGAGGAGAACAGGCTTCTGCGCGAGGAGCTGGAAAAATTGCGCAGCGGCGGAACGCCCGCCGGAGAGGAATAATCGGCGCATTCTTTCACAAACTACCTTCAAGCGGCGCAGTCCGCAACGGAGGATCACATGGAAAAAATTTTTTGTCTCGGGCTTACGCTCGGTCTGGTGGGCGGCGCGCTCATCGTGGCAAACAGCTACAAGGCGCGTTCTCTCGTCAAAAAGAGTCAGGCGGAGCTGTTGCAGAAGGTGGACGAAATGATGGACGAACGCCTCAAAGCGCAGCCCGAATCCGCAGGCACGGAAAAAAAGGCAAAGTAAGCGTAAAAATTCCCGCACGTCCGTGCGGGAATTTTTATCGGAAACAGCCGCAAATTTTGCCGCGCTTTTCGCAAAAGTATTTACTTATGCGGAAAAACATGGTATAATCGGAATATGTTGGAACAGATCGCCGCCTTTGACGTAGGCGACAAGAGAGTGGGCGTCGCGTTCAGCGACCCCTTCGGCGACTACGCCGTGCCGTCGGATACCTATTTCCGCACGGGCGATTTCCGTCGGGACGTCGCCGCGCTGTGCGAGATCGCGCGGGCGCGCGGCGTGCGAACCGTTGTGGTGGGTCTTCCGCTCAACGAGGACGGCACGGAGAGCGTACAGAGCGAAAAGACGCGCCGCTTTGCCGCCGCGCTTGCGCAGGAAGGGCTTTCCGTCGTCTTGGAGGACGAACGCTACACGACACGCGCCGCCCGCGGAGATCTCCTCGAAATGGGCGTCTCCGTCAAAAGAGATAAGAAGAAAAAACAGATAGATTCCATCGCCGCGGCGTATATCTTGGAGAGCTATCTTGCAAAAATCAAATAAGGAGAAGCAGACATGAAAGAGGAACGCAACGATTACAACGAGGAAGAAAACATCGTCGAGCTTGTGGACGACGACGGCAACACCTTCCGTTTCGAGCATCTGATGACCTTCGAGTATAAGGGGGGCTGGTATTGCGCGCTCACCGAGATCAAGGACGCGGAGGAATCGGACGAGGACGACGAGGGCGAGGAAGTCGCCATCTACCGTATCGAGGGCGAAGAGGAGGACGAGCGGCTCGTGCAGATCGAGGACGACGACGAGCTGGACGAGGTGTTCGCCGAGTTCTGCGCGCAATACGAGGACTTCGAGGACGCCGACGAAGCCGCCGAGCTGGACGGCGGGAACGAATAAACCGATTGGATTCAAAATAAAAAAAGAGCGCTGCGGCTGAATGCCGAAGCGCTCTTTTTTTATGGAACGCGGTGCGCGCACCGTTTAACGTGCGGCGCCCTCGTTTGCTTCGTAAATGCCCGAGCGGTTTGCCGTCTCCGTCTGTACGCGGAAAGTGCGCTGGGCAAGGCTTGCATTGTCGGATACGACAAGTTTGCCATCGATCACGGCAAGGTAATAGTCCGTATCGGCAACGCATTGGAACATGACGCCTTCTCCGTTTTCGCCTGCAAGAGTACGGAAAGACATGCGTTGTTGCAACGCGTCGGATTCGGCAGAGCCTTCTGAACGGTTGTCCTGCGTAATGTAGACTTCACCCGTTTCGAGATCGTACGTCAGGTACAGCCCCGCCATATTGTACGCCTGTATGGAAATATAGGATGCAGCGTCTTTTCCTGCGGGAACGTATTTTGCCGCTTCGATCTCCCACAGAATATCCTCCGCATTTTCAAATTCGCTTGCCGGTTTCCGGAATACAGGCAGGTTGAGCGGATAGTACATATCCTCGTGCGGATTGACGGTATACATATGTCCGACAGGGACGCCGTCCTGCGTGATCTTGCTCGTTACACCGTCGATTCCCGTGGAATTTTCCGCGACAAAGGCGATGAAGCCGTTTTCGCTGAATTCAAGTTCGGCAATGCAGGCAACGCGGCGGAATCCGCATCCATAGGGGAGCATTCCGTTGTGGTAGATCATATACGTCTTGCCGCCGAAGTCGAACACGGCGGGGTGATTGGTGTTGGAAGTTGCAGTCGGATCCATCAGGCGGTTGCCGTACTTCCAGTGCGCTTCCCAAAGCCCGCCCTCGGAATCAACGTCGATATAGCTGTACGCGAGCGCTTCGCGCCAACCCGCGGCGTAGAACATATAGTAGCGGTAACGGTCCGTCGCGCCGTCCTCGTCGTCGTCAAATTCGCGCATATAGATATAGGGCGCTTCCGTAAAGACGTTGTTTGCCGTCGCGCCGTTTGAAAGGTTGATGCGCATGATGTCCGCAACCTCTTCCACCGTCTTTCCGTTTTCCGGGGTCTCGTCGTACCAATAGAACGTGGGGGTATCCGTCGTGACGAGGTTGCCTTCCGCGCTTTCGCTCTGATCGACGATTTTCAGCATCTTCGGGCAGCTTACGGTGGCGTCGTCGTTCGTTACCGTGTCGACTTGGCACATAAAACTGTTCGAGTTGCCCCAGGCAACGTAGAACTCGCCCTCGGACGTGATCCACGCCGTGGGGTCGATGTCGTTCCAGCCCTTGTCGCCAATGTTGTAGACGCCCGTTTCTAATTCTGCCCCCGCAAGCTGCGCAGGATCGTTCCGATACTTGCCGCCCGTCGTCTCGTTCGTCCACTGGCTGAGGACAAGCGGTTTTTCGTAGCACTCGAAGGGCCCCGTGGGGGTATCGGAGACGGCAACGCCGATGCACTGCGCCCCGTCCGTTCCGCTGACGCCGTTTTCCGTATAGGTGCAGAAGAGGAACCAGTAATACCCCTCGTATTCGACGACCTGCGACGCCCACGCCGAATTATACGCTCTGTCGGCGTAGGGAACGTCCTCGATGTCGAGGATGACGCCCTCCGCCTTCCAATTGACGAGATCGGTCGAAGAATAGCACAGCCATTCGGGCATGGTATAGACGTTTGCCGCATCGCCCGGCGTTACGTCGTGTCCCACATACAGGTACGCCGTCTCCACGCCGTTTTCTTCCACGACCATGACGGCGGGATCGCCCGCGTAGGTGTAGACGTCGGCATACGCTTCGTCTCCCTTTTCCCAGGGCGTTTTTCCGTCGCCCGCGGACCACTCTCTGTCGTAGGTGTCGTCGCCGATGCCGAACCCGCCGATCGGGTTGCCGCCCACGCTCTTGGAGAGGTATACGACGCCCTCATCGTCGAATACCGCAGTAATGGTCATGTTTTCGGTAACCGTAAAGGTATAAGACGGCGAGGTGGATACCTCTTCTCCGTTGATCAGCCAGCGGATGAATTGCTGTCCGTCGGGTACCGTCGCAGTAACGGTGCAGCTTTCGCCCGCTTCGTATTCGCCGCCGCCCGTACCGCCGACAACGGTGACCGTATATTTATCAACGGGGGCAGGGATGTCCGTCAGAACCGCCGTTACGGTGATATCCTGTGTGACTTCAAAGGAATAGGGGTTTTCGGTGGAAACTTCCTCATCGTCCACGGTCCAGCGGACAAACTGCTGCCCGTCCGTGACGGTCGCCGTGACGGTACATGTTTCGCCCGCCTCGTATTCGCCGCCGCCCGTACCGTTGATTACTGTGACGGTGTATGTCTGCTTCGCGCAGCCCGCCAGCAACGTGATCACGAGCATGGGGATGAGCAGGAGCGCAAGAATTGAAGTTACGATTTTTTTGCTGATATTTGTTTTCATTGCCCTGCCCTCCTTATGCACCCGTTACCAGCGTTGTCAGATCGTCCGTGGCGTGCAGTGCGGAAACCTCTTCGGGAAGGAGTGCGCGGTTATAGATGCTGAGGTTGCGGGCAGCGCCGACAACGGAAGTATCCGCCGTGTCCCAGAACGAGCGCCCGATCCAGTTTTCCGCACTGTCTGCCGTAATGGCGTTGATGAGCGTCGTCACAACGGCGTGATCGGCTTTTACCGTATAGCGGTTGGTGAGGTATCGGATCGCATTGGCTTCATTGAGCTGATAGCCGGAAATATAAACGGAGATCAGATCGGACAGGGGGTCGAGCGATATGGTGACCGAACACCATTGCCGCGCGAGCATCTGCCCCGCGTTGGTACTGTTCGGGATGATAACGCTTTCACCGACGTCGCATGCTGTGTTGCCGTTGACGGCGACAAAGATCTGTCCGCTGTTCGCTGTCGCAAAGTCGTATTCTCCGAGCTGGAAAACGCGCCCGAATGCGCCCGAGTAGAAGTTTTCAAAGTAGATATTTGCGGTGATCGTCAGTCCCGTCTCCGACGTCACGCCGCCGAACGCGTCCGAGGGGATCGAAAGTCCCATGGTGCAGCTTGTCGCGCCGCGGTCGGCGTAGGGATTGTTCGTGTTTTCGCCCGCGAGGTGTGCGTCGTCAAAGAGCTTCGCGCCCTCCATTCCCTGATAGGTGATAAAGCGTTCAGCCGACGTAAGCTCTTCCGTTTGTGTGGCTGTGCCTGGCGCGTTTTCACCGCTCATGAAGAGGACTTCGCCCGTTTTGCCCGCAACGAGGTTGCTGCCGCCGTGTTCGCTGTCCAGCGTGAAAGCGGAAACAATGCCGTCCGTCAGGTTTTCCGTACGGCGGAAGGCTTGTAAGGCGTCGTAGGCGTCGTTGATGGCGTCGATATGACTCTGCGATACGGCTGTGATATCCGTCGCCCGTGCATCCGTAATCGCCTGCGTATAGGCTGCATGCGCCGCCTCCCAGCCGTTTGCTTCCGTATTGTAGTAGCTGAGACTGAACTCTGTTTCCAGTTCGTTCAATCTGTTTTGCAGCGCAATATATGTGGGGAGCGCGTTATCGTAAAAAGTTACGTTTCGGACCGTGAGTCCTGCGTTATCCCAGAAATAAGCAGACATACCGATATTAAACCATTCCGCTTCATTTATAAAGGAAACGGTATCGTAGCTGTATGCGGTTGTATCCCCGGTTGCGTTCCACGCATACGAAATACGTTGTACGTTATCAACGTAAATCGTGATCGCTTCACGGGAAACGACCAAAAGGTATTTAACAGGTTGATTGAGCGTGATGTAGGATTGATTCCAATCAACATTGATATCATAATATGCAGTTGTGCCGGCGGCAGCGGTGTTGCTTAAATGCAGTGAAAGTCCGTTGCTCCCGACAAGGAAGAAACGGTCTTTTCCTTGATAAGGATTGGCGTGTGTTCCGTTAAATCCGAAAATGGTTGCATAAGGATTGACGTCCTTCGTGACAGTTAGGTCAACGGAAACTGCAAACGAATCGGTCAGGCGTCCTTTTAAAGGATTTTTGACTGCGTAGCTAAAACGGTTTGCCTGCTCGTTGTCTGTGCCGTTTGTGACACCGGGGAGCGTAACGCCGACCCCCGGTGCTACTGTGATTTCATCACTGTTTGTGCCGTTTTTGACTTCCGTCCACTCCGAACTGTCGAAATCAGCCGAAGTAAAATCGTACGATGCGACGGGGGGGGGTGCCGTTACTGTATCCGTGTTTGTCGCAGCGGCGTCGGAACTGTCTCCCTGCGAGGGGAGAGGTTCACGTCCTGCGACAAAGCAAAGGATACACGTCAGCCCTATGACGATCGCCAAGGCGACCGCACATATGCCCGCGCGTACACTTTTTTGCCTCATGTGTTTTCCCTCCTTAAAAATATATCAATACGCCCGTGAGCGTATATTCCATAATAAATTAAAATATTTTATATTATTATAAAATAAATTTTGCAGAAATTCAAGGGGTTTTTTCAAAATTTATTTATTTTTTTCGCGCAATCCCGCGTCTGTTTTTTCACGGGAAGGCTTGACAACCTTCCTTTTTTGTGCTATACTCTTATCAAGAATAAGTCTTATTAAAGGAGACGGGCTATGGGCGCGGTGCGCAATACCAGACAAAAACAGATGGTCTACGACGCGCTCACGCGGCTCGATCACCCGACGGCGACGGAGGTCTACGAGCGCGTACACAGCGAACATCCCACCGTATCGCGGGGGACGGTGTTCCGCGTGCTCGGCGGGTTTGCGGCGGGCGGACAGGTGCGCCGCGTGACGCTTGCGGACAGCGATACGCGCTACGATCATACGCTCGAACCGCATGCGCACGGCAGGTGCCGCGTCTGCGGGCGGGTGTGCGACGTGTTCCTGCCCGACTTTTCCGCCATTGCGCAGACGGCGCGGAGCGATGGGTTCCGCATCGACGGGTGCGAGGTGGAATTTTACGGCGTGTGCGCCGATTGCAGTCAGAAAACGAATGCGTGAAAACGCTGATAAAATCAAAGGAGAAAGGTTATGAAGGAACTGAAAGGCAGCAAGACGTTGGAAAATCTGATGGCGGCGTTTGCGGGGGAGAGCATGGCGACGAACAAGTACGCCTATTTCGCCTCCAAAGCGAAGAAGGACGGCTACAATCAGATCGCGGCGATCTTCGAGGAGACCTCGGGCAACGAGCGCGAGCACGCGAAAATGTGGTATAAGCTCATTGCGGGCGGCATCGGCACGACGGCGGAGAATCTGAAAGCCGCGGCGGCGGGCGAGAACGACGAGTGGACGGATATGTATCCCACGTTCGCAAAAGTCGCGCGCGAGGAGGGTTTCGACGCGATCGCGGCTATGTTCGAGAAGGTCGCTTCCGTCGAGAAGGAGCACGAGGCGCGCTATCTCAAACTCCTCAAAAACGTGGAAGAGGGCAAAGTGTTCGTAAAGGACGGCGAAGTGTATTGGCAGTGCCTCAACTGCGGCGCGATCGTCAAGGCGAGCGAGGCGCCCGAAGTCTGCCCCGTCTGCGCGCACCCGCAGTCCTATTTCCAGGTCAAGCCCGAAAATTATTAAAAAATTCCGAAATCGCTTGCATTTCGGGCGCGCGTATGCTATTATGGTAGTAAGATAACGCTGTGAAGCGGAACAGTAACCTTTTCATGCCTGCTTTCAGAGAGCCGTCGGTTGGTGCGAGACGGCAGAGGCGGAGGGGTGAACTCGCCGCAGAGCGGTTCTCCCGAACGCGGAGTAAGGAGGAACGGAATCCCACCGTTACGGGGGAAGGGCATGATTGTGCCCGCAGAGGGGCGGGATTTTCCCGCAAAAAGAGTGGTACCGCGCGAAGAACCGCGTCTCTTTCGGAAGAAAGAGACGCTTTTTTCATTCGGCGAAGCGGCAAAAAAAGAGAGGTGACGATATGGACGTGAAAAAGTATTGCAGGCAGTTTATTCTGCCCCCCGAACGGTGCATGGATTGGGCGGAAAAGAGCATGGTGGAGCGCGCGCCCGTGTGGTGCAGCGTGGATCTGCGCGACGGCAATCAGGCGCTCATCGAGCCGATGGGGCTGGAAACCAAGCTCGAATTTTTCAACCTTCTCGTGGAGATCGGCTTCAAGGAGATCGAGGTGGGGTTCCCCGCCGCGAGCGAAACGGAGTACGACTTTCTGCGCGCGCTCATCGACCGCAATCTCATTCCCGACGACGTGACCATACAAGTCCTGACGCAGGCGCGCGAACATATCATCAAAAAGACGTTTGAAGCCATTCGCGGCGCAAAGAACGTCATCGTACATGTGTACAATTCCACTTCCGTCGCCCAGCGCGAGCAGGTGTTCCGCAAGGGGAAGGAGGAGATCAAACAGATCGCCGTGGACGGCGCGAAACTCCTCAAAAAACTGACGGACGAGGCGGGCGCAAACTACCGCTTTGAATACTCGCCCGAGAGCTTTACGGGTACGGAACCCGAATACGCGCTCGAAGTATGCAACGCGGTGCTCGACGTGTGGCAGCCGACCGCGGACAGAAAGGCGATCATCAATCTTCCTGCCACGGTGGAGAACGCCATGCCGCACGTCTACGCGCAGCAGATCGAATATATGCACAAGCATCTGAAATACCGCGGGAACGTCGTCATCTCGCTGCATCCGCACAACGACCGCGGTTCGGGCGTCGCTACGGCGGAGTTCGGACTTCTTGCGGGCGCGGACCGCGTGGAGGGAACGCTGTTTGGCAACGGCGAGCGCACGGGCAACTGCGACGTCGTCACGCTTGCCATGAATATGTATTCGCAGGGCGTCGATCCCAAGCTGGATTTCTCCAATATGCCCTATGTGGCGGCGCTCTATCAGGGCTATACGAATATGCAGATCTCTCCCCGTCAGCCGTATGCGGGCGAGCTGGTGTTTGCGGCGTTCTCCGGCTCCCATCAGGACGCCATCGCCAAGGGCATGAAGTTCCGCGAAGAGACGGAGCGCACCGTGTGGGACGTTCCCTACCTTCCCATCGACCCCAAAGACGTGGGCAGGGAGTACGATTCCGACGTCATCCGCATCAACTCGCAGTCGGGCAAGGGCGGCGTCGGGTACGTCCTCGAACACGCCTACGGCATTAAACTTCCCATGCGCATGAAAGAGGCGATGAGCTACGCCGTCAAGCACGTCTCCGACGTGGAGCACCGCGAGCTGAAAGCGCCCGAAATTTTCGAGGTGTTCGGAAAGAAGTTCCTCACGCCCCGCGCGCACTTCGATCTCGGAGAGGTCCATTACAGGCAGGAGAACGGCATCACCGCCATCGTGGAGATCGTGGAAGGGGAGAAAAAGACCGTCGTCGAGGCGACGGGCAACGGGCGGCTGGACGCCGTCTCCAACGCGCTCAAAAAGCATTTCGGCGTGCAGTACAACCTGACGGGGTACGAACAGCACGCGCTCTCTTCAGGGTCTTTCGCGCAGGCGATCAGCTATCTGGGCGTGGAGAGCCGCGAGCGCGTATTCTGGGGCGCGGGCGAAAATTCGGACATCACCCGTTCGTCGGTGCAGGCGCTCGTCTCGGCGCTGAATAACCTTCTCGACGCATGAACAAGATCAATTACGACGCGCTGATGCTCCGCGCGCTCGAAGGGGCGGCGGAAAAGCGCGTATTGCTGCACGCGTGCTGCGCGCCGTGCGCCTCGCACTGCCTTTCAGAGCTTGCGGGAAAGACGCGCGTCACCGTGTATTTCTACAATCCCAACCTCTCCGATCGGGAGGAGTACGAAAAGCGCAGGGCGGAGCTTCTCCGCTTCATCGGCGAGACGGGCTGGGCGGACGCGCTGGACTGCGCCTATGCGCCCGAGGACTTCGCGGCGGTTGCGGCGGGGTACGAGGACGCGCCCGAGGGCGGCGCGCGGTGCGTGCGCTGTTTCCGCCTCAGGCTGGAACACACCGCGGCGGCGGCAAAGGAGAACGGGTACGATCTCTTCGGCACGACGCTCACGCTCTCGCCCCTGAAAAACGCCGAACTCATCAACCGCATCGGGTTCGAGGTAGGGGAGCGGTACGGCGTGGAATACCTGCCTTCCGACTTCAAAAAACGGGGCGGCTATCAGCATTCTCTCGATCTTTCGAGGGAGCATTGCCTGTACCGCCAGAACTACTGCGGCTGCGCGTTTTCCAAGCGCGGCTGACCGCATGGAATCTGAAAATCGAACGCGCGCCGCGGACATGGTGTCCGCGGCGCGCGTCATTTTTATTCTGTAACGTGTTTTCCCGTCAGAAGATGGCGGTCGAACTCCTCGCGGGGAAGGGGCGCGCCCCCGAGGGCATGGTAAAAGAGCAGCATGCGGTACGCGCTCTGCGAGACCGCGCGTTCCAGCAGATCGTCCGCGCATTTCACGGGCGGAAGTCCCTCCGCGTTGGCGGCGCGCTCGAACGCCTCGCCGCGCAGGATCTTTTCGTCGGGATTGCGCGCGGGGTACAGGCAGGAGAGCGAGCGGATATGAAAGAACGCGTCAAACCGCGCCCAGCGTTTTTGCGAAGAATAGCACTTTTTATGGAAAAAGCGCAAAAATTTTGCAAAACCCGTCAGTGCGCTCCGCATGGCGCCGTGCGGGATCTTCCTGCCCAGCTCCGCCGAGGCGTACTTCCAGAGCGGTTTCACGTCGTTTTCGAGCGCGGTCACGTCGGGGAAGGGGTAGTGTTCCGCCTCTCTCCCGCGGAGTTTGCGCACGAAATAGACGTCCCAATCGTTTTCAATGCGCTGATGCTCGCGCTTTTTCAGCCCGTTCTGCTCCATAAAGCGGTACACGCAGGGGTGGAACGCCACGTCGGCGCAGTAATGGGTCACGTAGCCGAGGCAGTATGCAGTCGCCGCCCCGCGCAGTTCCGCGGGCGCGGTTTCCAGATAGCGCAGAAAGGCGCAGAACAGCTCGTAAACGCTGTTGCGGTGCAGGAACTTCCCGAAGTTCTGTCCCTCTTTGGAAGCCGTGGCGAAAAAGAAGGGATCGGGACCCTGCGCGCCCAGAAAAAACGCGTCGGGCGCGCCGTCGAGAATATCTTTGATGTCTTGCGGAAGGCGCTCTTTCGCCTCTTCTGCGATGAGCGCGTGCGTGATAGAGGATGGCATAGTTCTTCTTTGAGTATGTGCTGATCGCGGGAATTATTCCGCGGGTGCGTAGCGCCGTTCGCCGAAAATGGCTGTTCCGAGACGGATCATGTTGGCGCCATGTCTGAGGCAGAGCTTCCAATCGCCGCTCATGCCCATGGAGAGCCAGCGGATATTTTCGTCCTGCGCCTTGGCGCGGTCAAAGAGCGCGCGCATCTCCTTTACGAGCGCGGCAAGCTCTTCTTCGCCGCCCGCAAGGGGGAGCATCGACATAAAGCCGCGCACGCGCAGCCCCTGCGTGCCGCAGATACGCTCGTACGCCGCCCACGCCTCCTGAAGGGGATAGCCGCTCTTGGACTCCTCGCAGCCGATATTCACCTCGATGAGCACGTCCTGCGTGACGTTGGCTCTCCGGCAGCGTTTGGAGAGTTCTTCGGCAAGCTCGTCTCTGTCGAGCGACTGAATGAGGTACGTCCTGCCTACGAGATATTTGATCTTGTTCGTCTGCAAATGCCCGATAAAGTGACGGTTTCCGCCCAGCACGGCGTCGAATTTATCGCGGAATTCCTGTACTTTGTTCTCGCCGATGTCGGTGATCCCTGCCGCGATCGCCTCGTTGATCTCTTCGGGGGTGCGCGTCTTGGTCGCGGCGACCAGCGTAACCGGCTCGCCGTATCCGTTCCCCGCCCGCAGTTCGTCGAGCAGGGCTTTTACGTTTTGGGAAATACTCATGCTGTTGTTCTCCGTAATTCGGGTGCGGCGTCTGCGGCGGAAAACGCGTTGAAGCGGCGCAGAGACCGCGCCGCAGATACCCGCCTGAAAATTCAGATTTTATCGGCGATGAGCTGCGCCATCTGCTTGCAGCCCGTCAGTTTCATGCCCTCGGAGAAGATATCCGCCGTGCGCCAGCCCTCGTCGAGCACGGCTGCAACGGCGTTTTCCACCGCCGCGCACTCCGCTGTCAGTCCGAAGGAATCGCGCAGCATCATCGCCGCCGAGAGAATGGTCGCAATGGGGTTCGCCTTGTCCTGCCCCGCAATGTCGGGCGCGGACCCGTGAATGGGTTCGTACAGCCCGCGGGAAGTATCGCCGAGCGACGAGGAGGCGAGCATCCCGATCGACCCCGTCACCTGCGCGGCTTCGTCCGAGAGAATGTCGCCGAACATATTGGACGTGAGCAGAATATCGAACTGCGCGGGATTTTTCACGATCTGCATCGCCGCGTTGTCCACGAGCATATCCGTCACGGTGACTTCGGGGTAGTGCGCCTCCGCGTATGCGTGGACGGTCCTGCGCCACAGGCGGGAGCTTTCGAGCACGTTCGCCTTATCCACCGAAATAATGCGCTTGGTGCGCTTCATGGCAAGCTCGCACGCGATCTTGGCAATACGTTCGATCTCCTTCACGGAATACTGTTCGGTATCCCACGCCGTCGTACCCATGTCCGCGTCCTCGCGCACGCCGCGCTCGCCGAAGTAGATGCCGCCCGTCAGCTCGCGCACGACGATGATCTCGATGCCGTTCTCGACAAGCTCTTTTTTGAGCGGAGAGGCGTCCGCAAGCGCCTTCCACAGCTTAGCGGGGCGGATATTGGAATACAGTCCGAGCGCCTTGCGAATGGCGAGCAAGCCCGCCTCGGGGCGTTTGTCGGCGGGGAGCGCCAGAATGCGCTTGTCGCCGACCGCGCCGCCGACCGCGCCGAGCAGAACGGAATCGGAGGCAAGACAGCGCTCCACCGTGCGCGCGGGCAGCGGTTCGCCCGTCTCTTCGAGCGCGCAGATGCCGATGGGCAGACGCTCGAACGTGAACGTATGCCCGAATTTTTCGCCTGTTTTTTGCAGAACGGCGATCGCGCCGTCCGTGATCTCGGGACCGATGCCGTCCCCCGCAAGTACTGCAATATGTTTTTTCATCGTAACTCCTGAATGTCCGGTTTCTGCAATAAGGGTAAAAGCCTTATTTGAGCGACTTTAAAAGTCCGCCCGCGTCGACGATCTTCTGAATAAATTCGGGGAAGGGCTGCGCGGTGAACGATTTGCCCGTCGTCTCGTCCGTGATGACGCCCTTTGCAAGGTCGCAGCGCACCACGTCGCCCGCTTTGATATGCTTCACCGCCTCGGGGCATTCGAGAATGGGCAGCCCGATATTGATGGCGTTGCGGTAGAAAATACGCGCGAACGTGTTGGCAATGACGAGCGAAACGCCGCTCGCCTTGATGGCGATGGGTGCGTGCTCGCGCGAAGAGCCGCAGCCGAAGTTATCTTCCGCCACGATGACGTCGCCCTTCTGTACGCGGCGGACAAATTCGGGGTCGATGTCCTCCATGCAGTGGGAGGCAAGCTCCTCCTCCGAGGAAGTGTTTAAGTACCGCGCGGGAATGATGACGTCGGTATCGACGTCGTTGCCGTATTTGTGGACCGTGCCTTTTACCGTCATTTGAGAACCTCCTCAGCCAAAGCAAGTCTGCCGAGCACCGCGCTCGCCGCCGCCGTGTAGGGGGAGGCGAGGTAGATCTCGCTCGTGATATGTCCCATGCGCCCCACAAAGTTGCGGTTTGTGGTGGAAACGCACTTTTCGCCGTCCGCAAGAATACCCATATGCCCGCCGAGGCAGGGTCCGCAGGTGGGCGTGGAGAGCACCGCGCCCGCCTTGACGAAGATCTCCGCAAGTCCTTCGCGCACCGCCTGCAAGTAGATTTCCTGCGTTGCGGGAATGACGATGCAGCGCACGTTTTCCGCGACCCGTCTGCTGTCGAGGATCTCAGCCGCCTGCCGCAAATCGGAGATGCGTCCGTTCGTACACGAACCGATGACGACCTGCTCGATGGGGATATTCTCCCACGCCGTTTTCGTGTTTTCCGGAAGGTGGGGGAACGCGACGGTGGCTTTCAGCGCGGAGAGGTCGATTTCGATCGTTTTTTCATACTCCGCGTCGTCGTCCGCCTCGTAAATTTTTACGGGGCGCCGGAATCTGCCCTTCATGTAGGCGAGCGTCTGTTCGTCCACGGGGAAAATGCCGTTCTTCGCGCCCGCCTCGATCGCCATGTTGCACACGGTGAATCTGTCGTCCATCGAGAGGGAGGAGACGCCCTCGCCCGTAAACTCCATGCTCTTGTAGAGCGCGCCGTCCACGCCGATCATGCCGATGATATGTAATATGAGGTCTTTGCCCGTCACATACTTGGGAAGAGCGCCTTTGAGCACGAAGCGGATGGCGGCGGGAACTTTGAACCAGCACTGTCCCGTCATCATGCCCGCGGCGAGGTCGGTAGAGCCGACGCCCGTCGAGAACGCGCCCAGCGCGCCGTAGGTGCAGGTGTGGCTGTCCGCGCCGATCACGCAGTCGCCCGCGCCCACAAGCCCCTGTTCGGGAAGGAGCGCGTGTTCGATGCCCATGCGCCCCACGTCGAAGAAGTTTCTGACCTGTTCGCGCTTTGCAAACTCGCGCGTGCATTTTACCTGACACGCCGCTTTAATATCTTTGTTGGGCGTGAAATGATCCATCACGAGGGCGACGCGGTCGGGATACTTCACGTGACCGCCTGCTTTCTCCATCTCTTTTACGGCGACGGGCGCGGTAATGTCGTTGGCGAGCGCCATATCGAGGTCGGCTACGATCAGCTGCCCCGCCGTTACCGCGTCAAGTCCTGCGTGCGCCGCAAGGATCTTCTGCGTCATCGTCATTGCCATAAGCAATCTCCTTACTCGTTTTGTTTGACAAGAGTATACCATATATGTTATACTGCCGTCAATTATTTGCAAAATGAATTATTGAATAGAGGCTATCGATAAAATAAATTATGAATACGGAAAATCTGCGCACCTTTCTTTTGCTCGTAAAACTCAAAAATTTCACGCGGGTCGCCGAACACCTTTTCGTCGCGCAGTCCACCGTCACCAACCGCATTGCGGAGCTGGAACGGGAGACGGGCGTGCGCCTTCTGCGGCGGGAAACGCGAAACGTTGCGCTCACCGAAGAGGGCAAGACCTTTTACGAATACGCGCGCCGCATCGCCGAAATGGAGGACGCCTGCCTCTCCGCCGTCAAGGGCGGCGTGCGGCAGATCCGCCTCGGCGCGACGAACGCCGTGTACGAGGGCGCGCTGAAAGAACTTATTTTGAAAGGTATCGAAAAAGGCAATGCCTATCGCGTGACGCTCGGACATACGGCGGAGATCCTCGAAATGCTGTGGGACGGGCTGCTGGACGCGGCGTACGTCTACCAGAGCGTCAAGCGCGTCGGGTATAAATGCACGCCCTTTTCAGAGGACGAGCTTGTTTTTCTCGTCCGCGCAGACAAAAACACCTTCCCCGACGGGATCTCCCGCGGACAGCTCCCCGAGCTGCCCTGCGCCATGTGCAACTTTTCTCTGGCGGAGATCGGTTCGTATCTAAGAGAGCTTTTCCCTGCGGGTCACGTCTTTCCCTTCGAGGTGGATAACTCCAATAAGGTGAAAGATTATCTCGCGGCGGGGCTTGGCTATGCCTTTCTGCCGCGCGGGATCGTCAAGCAGGAGCTTGCAAGCGGACTTTTAACGGAGATCAAGCCACTCGATTTCGACCGCATGAAGATTTTAAGTTACCGCGTCTGCCGCGCCGAAGATGAGGAGCGGTATCTCTGAACCCGAAATGCCGAACGGCACGCCGATTGAATGAAATAAAACATCGGAATCGTTACAGCACGCCGCCCGAGGACCTCGGGCGGCGCGTTTTTTACAATCTATACAGGATTTTTCCATATGTTTGTTGTTTCGGAGACGACGGTCGCCTGCGTTCCGTAGGAATTGCCGAAAATATCCGTCCACGTTACCGTAACGTGTTCGCCGATCACCGAGGCGTTTTCATTTGCAGCAAAGTTGGCCGTTGTGAGCGCTTTCAGATAGCTTGGCGCAAGTTCTGTAAATCGACAATAAAAAAGCCGCAATCTTAAAACAAGATTACGACTTTATTATCTCTATAGCACCCGATACCTATATTGCAGATTCAAAATAATTTATCACTTCATCGATTGGAATGGAAAAACTCATGCCATCGATATATTCGCCGTTTGTATCACGCAGTTTAAAGGTCATCATCCCAATTACATCTCCATCATAATCAAACACAGGACCGCCGCTGCAACCTTTGGCAATGACCATATTCGTCTGAATATACCTGCCTTCCGCATCAGCAGTTTTCAGTATTTTTTCCTTACTTGAAATGATTCCGACGTTCAACGACAGCCCATACCCATTCATGTTTCCAATTGAAAACACTTCCTGCCCCAACTGATAATTTGTAGTTTCTTGCAGGTTAGGGATGTTTGAAAATTTATACGAACTTTCATTCGGACATAATATGGCAATGTCTTTTTGACGATCAAATGCTACAATTTTTAAAAGATATTCATATGAATCCGTTCCCGACTTTGCCTGAATCGTTTCATAAGGAAAATATTCCGCATCGCTTTTATAAGTCACTAAATGAGCGTTTGTTACAATACAGTTTCTGATTTTATAACCCGTCCCGATGCTGTCGAAACGGCCTTCCGATATACATGTGATTTCAAACACTGATTCGTAATATCGCTGATAGTCAAAAGAATCTTTGCTTGTACACCCCATAAAAGAGCACGCTGCAAATAGCCCTATAAAAACAAGAAAGATAATTTTTTTAACTGATAAAATTTTCATTTTAAATATTCTGTCCGGCATCAGGATCTCAATTTATTTGCCGGCTTTACTTTTACGTCGGTAAAGTCGATTTTCCATATATCGTGGCAGGCTTGCTCCCCGATAAAGTAAACCAACTCAAAATTAACCTGTAAGTCGTTCTTTTCCTGCATGCAGTCTATATCAAGGATATATAGGTCTTTTATTTTGTCTGGTAAGTTTACATTTTTTACATCAAAAAATCTTATGTAAAATTTATGATAACCTGCATTGAACTCTGTTGAGGTGCATCTGAAATCAACGAAAATAGTGACACAATCTTTGCCATAAATATTATCAACGTTTATATCAATTATTTTTGCATCATGGAAAGAAGCCAAGACAATAAATCTCAAGCCCTTGCTCGTCTCCGCCGCAGAAAGAAAAGTCTGATTTTTTTGTGCTAATAATGATTTAAGATAATTTTTTGTAAAGAAGCTATCTTCTCTGAGTTCTATTTGTATAATTTTTTCCATATTGCGCCTTAAAGGAGGGGATTCCTTGCGGTTCCCCTCACTGATTTAATTATATAAGAACTTAATAAACACCGCCGTATGCACTACCGAACCAAACATGAGTACCTGCTATATGATTCAATAAATGGTAATGGTAGTAATGTCCCTCTTTAGGTTTTCCTCCTGCCATATCAATTTCGGGACCGAAATAACCTCCGGAAGCAGTGATCGCCAATTTTTTTGCCATATAATCTTGTGGGGTCCAATAACTTGTCCCCTTAATTATATTCGCTGATGCTTGGCGCAGATAGTGAGGATTTGCTGCTATTAAAAGTTTATTATCTTTCACCTGCGCGGGATAATAATATCGAGGATTATCTTTTTTTCGTTTAGCCTCTTTCTCAGCTTCTCGTTCCCGCGCTTCTATTTTTTCTGCGGTTAAAGAAACTATCTGATATGTTGCAGCTCCGATCACTAAAACGCCTGTTACTACCGCAGCCACTTTTACCGCCGTAACCACCGCCGCGACAATTTTAGCCGCTGACCAGAGACCAAAAATGAGAGCGCCTAAAAAACAGTCCTCGCGTCCGTCTCCCAACAATTCGGAAAGAAGAACCGTATCGCCGTCAAATTCTAAACTTGCATCTACTCCGTTTTCATAACGAATGGGATAACCTGTCGCCACGGAAACATCAATCAGCGTATCATTTTCATCAAAAGTTGAAATTGATACATAAAGCATGTCTTCATTGGGGGAGTATTCCACATCGTATGCGGTACGCACGTTTTCAGTTTCAATAAGCGAAACATTAACGTAACCCGACATTGCACTCTTGTCGAAAGTTTGATATGCTGTAATCCTGTTTTCTTCATATACAACGTCATCAAAATATTCCTGAAGCTTACTTTCTGAATATTCATTGACATTGATGACCGTGGGGAAGTTTGTTGACCGTGCAGTGTTGCTCGTGCAAGCGGTAAACATAAAAACTGCAGCCAAGATAATAGCAATAACTACCACCCAACTTTTACGCTTTAACATGTCGTTCTGTCTCCATAATAATGATTTCACTGTTACCCGATTTTATTATATTTAATCAACCTTGTCAAGACCCATTAACTCAAAATTTTTCGAAACGGCAGCGCTTTTTAGAACCAAAACTCAAACGCTTCCTGCCGTAACCCACCGCAACGGATTGATCCGGAAACCGTCGGACAGGTTTTTGCTCGCCTCCGTTCTCTGCCATTTCATTGCTCCGCAGGCTTAGCCGTTTCCTGTTCTTTTGTCTCCTTGAAGATCCGTTTCGTCACCACGTTTATGAGCGTCTCGCATTCACGGCACACGTACAGCCCGCCCGTCTCTTCAAGATCAAGATTTTCGTTTATCGCCCCGCAGTTCGGACAATCATTTCCATCAAATTCTGTGCCGCATTTGGTGCATTTCATCTGCATTCCTCCGTTTTTTCAGATAATTCAGATATCAGATAATTCAGATATATTATATCAGGTCAAACAATACTTTTGACCTGAAACCGCATATAATGACTGATATGAAGACGGAAAGGGCGGAGCCTGCTTATATTGAGATCATCAGGCAGATTATGGCGGAGCGGCAGCTCAGTCAGGCAGAATTTGCATCGCTTATCGGCGTCAATCAGACGACGGTCAGCCAATGGCTGTTGGGGCGTAAAAAACCCAGGTACGACAACATTGCCGCGATATGCTCCGAATTTGATATTACGCCGAATGAGTTTTTCGGATGATAACTATGCCGTCCGAGGGATTTCCCTCGGGCGGCGATGCTTTATGATCGGAAAAGTACGACAAACACGCCCAAACAAATATTATTTCGATTTATGTCGAATTAAGTAAAAAAGGAGAAATGACCTCGAACGACAGAACGGCGGCAAAAAATGGGAAAAATCCTGCTGTTGTAGCAAAAATTGCGGAAAAACGGGAAAATTGCCTGTTTTCGCATGGAAAACGAGAGAAACATTTTATTTCGACAAAATTCTAAATAGATAGTCCTGGGGGGATAAGAAAGCTTGCTAAAATTGCAGGTAAAATAAAACCCTCAAGTTATAATACAGATGGTTTGACAAGCGCATCATTAAAAATAACAGGAGGTTTTTAACGAAACGAAAAACGAAGTGCAGGTGCAAATATCATATAGTATTTGCACCGAAATACAGACGGCAAATTGTATACGGGCAAATAAAAAAGGCCCCATGTGAAATAATTCGCAAGCTCTGCATTATGTAGTTTTATAGACACGTTCGCGGGTGACAGGAATAAGCAGGCAAAATAAGGCAGCCACTTTAAGTGGCTGCCCGTAGAAGTGATGCGATGCTGAACTTCAAGCTCCTCCGGCAGGGGTCAGCCGGTGCTTTCTCCTTATAGGGGCTCACTAGTTCGCGAATGGTTTTGTTTGTCGTTCGGGGGCGCGTTCTTCTTTACATTTTCGGAAGGGTGTGGTACAATGGGCGGTGTGAGAGAGAGGGTAAAACACGTCAGAAAACATCTGGGGAACGGATTCCAGATCGTACTCGTGGGGGCGCTGACCGGCACGTTTGCGGGCGTCGTCGTCACGTTATATACAGTCCTCGCCGCCATGGCGGAGGACTTTTCGCGCGGATATTACGCATTTTTCCGCGCGCAGCCCGCGTTTATCCCGCTGCTGTTCCTTGCGCTCCTTCTCGGCGCGGTCGTCATCGGCGGAACGCTCCGCTTTCTGCCCATTATCCGCGGGAGCGGCATTCCGCAGACGGAGGGCGCGCTGCGCGGGCTGATGCGGTTCAAATGGTACAGGGCGCTCACGGGAATGTTTGCCGCGAGCCTGTTCACCATTTTCATGGGGCTTTCGGCGGGCGCGGAGGGTCCGAGCCTCATGATCGGCGGCGCGTGCGGCTGCGGCGCGAGCGATATGCTCAGGCGGAACGCGCTCATCCGTCGCTATCAGATCACGGGCGGCGCCTGCGCGGGGCTTGCGGTCGCGTTCAACGCGCCGTTCACGGGCATGATGTTCGCCTTTGAAGAGGGGCAGAAGCGGTTCACGCCCGAAGTGTTTGTGTGCGCGTTTTCCTCCGTCGTGTTTGCGGTTCTGGTGCGCAACCTGCTCTATGCGGCGTTCGGCATGGAAGCCGGCGCGTATTTCACTACCTTTTCCTTTGCGGCGGCGGACGGCACGCAGCCCGTTTTCTACGCGTATGTGCTCCTTGCCGCGCTCGTGTGCGCGCTCGCGGGCGTCGGATTTTACTTCCTCGTATTTTTCGCCAAGCGTCTGTTCGCGCGGCTCACGTTCTGGAAGGGCGTCGGCAAGATGATGATTCCCTTCCTGCTTGCGGGCGCGGCGGGGCTTTTGACCGCCTACGCGATGGGCGGCGGGCATGACTTCATCTCCGCGCTCGGCAGCGGTTCGGAGGGTGTGGAACGCGTCTTTTCCTCGCCGCTCTGGGCAACGGTGCTCATCGTCGTGATCGTGAAACTGATTCTCACCGTCGTCAATATGGGCGCGGGCGTACCCTGCGGCGCGTTTATCCCCATGCTCGCCGTCGGCGCGGGCATCGGCGCGCTCATGAGCTATCTCTGCGGTGCGATGGGCATGGACGCGGCGTATTCGGACGCGCTCGTCGTCATCTGCATGGCGGCGTTCTTCACCACCGTCGTCAAAGCGCCCATCACGGGCGTCGTCATGACGGTCGAACTCACATGGAATTACCTCTTTCTGCTGCCCGCGGTCATCGGCGTGGCGGTGGGGTATCTCGTCGGGGAGCTGTTCCGCACCAAACCCATTTACGACAGACTGCTCGACGATATGCTTGCGGAGAACCGCAAGGGGGAAATGGCGCAGTCCTTTGCGGTGCGCTGCCGCGTGACGGCGGAAGGCATTGCCGCGGGGCGCGCCTTGCGCGATATTCTCTTTCCGCCCGACGTCCGCATTCTCCGCGTTGAGCGCGGCGACGCGCATTTTACGCCCGACGGGAACACGGTCCTGCTTGCGGGCGACGTGCTCACTGTGGAGGGCGAGGAGCAGGAGGGAGACGAAGTGCGCGCGACGCTCGCCGAAACGCTCGGCGAGGAGATAAAATAAAAAACGGACCGAGCGGTCCGCTTAAAGCTGGGAGCTTTCTTTACAGGCATTCGCCATCTGCGCGAATGCCTTTTTTACGTTCGGGGGAAGTTTGCGGTAGTTCTCAATCAGCGAAAGTTCGTCCTCGGTCAGCTTTGCCGTGTATTCGTTTTCGCTGAAAAACTGCGCGAGCGTCAGCCCCATTGCCTGACACATGGCGTCAAGATTGGCAATGGACGGCACCGTCCCGCGGGAAAACGTGTTGGCGAGGGTGCTCTGGTTGAGTCCCGAAAGCTCCGCCAGACGATATACGCTCAGGTTGCGTTCCAACCGCAGTTCGTTGAGTTTTCCGATCACGTCGATCATACCAGCCTCCTTTTTCAGTTTACTACAAATTTGAGCGATAAATATAGCATAAATGAGTTGACATTATAGTTAAATTATGCTATACTTCATATAAAATTGAATCAGGAGGGTTTTACAATGAAGGCAAAAGTCAGGAATCTGGCGGCAGTTGCCGCCGCGGTGGTTGCGCTTATTCTGAGCGCGGTGTTGTTCGCGGCGTGCGGTAGCGGCGTCACGGGCGTGGAGGGGCTGTATAAGTTTTCCTCGGCGATGAGTGGGGAGACTGTGGTTCACGTGGGAGAAGAATACAATGGGATTGAAACGAATGAAGATTTTTTTACGGTTGAACTGAAAGAAGATGGTGTCTGTGTGGTAACGGTGAGTATTGCGCCGGATGGCACTCTGGAAGGAACGTGGACTCTTGAAGGTACGGCGATCACACTGACTTTTGTTGATGACAACGGCGTCGAAATGGGTACGGTAAAAGGTACGCTTTCGGACGGTACGATGATCTTGACAGCGGCAGTCCCCGGTACGTTCGCCACGGTAGAATTAAAAAAATAATCGGGTTATCTATTATCATAGCATTTATCTTGCTATACCACCCGCGCGCCGCGAAATTTTCGCGGCGCGCGGGTTTTACGCGTCAGAAACAATGTTTTTGCAAAGATATCTTTTTCCCGTATAAAACGCCGTGAGGCTGCCCAAAATAGAGCGTGTAAGGGAGGTCGGCATGGACTTTATCAAGACGCAGACCTATCACAATCTCGCGAGAGGATTTGCGGGAGAGTGTCAGGCGGGAATGCGGTACCAACTTACGGCGAAAGCGGCGATGAAGCAGGGCTACGAAGCGCTTGCAAACGTCGTCCGCTCGATTGCAAAGAACGAGACGAACCATGCGAGGGTATTCTTTGAACAGATGCTCCAAAACGGAGGGAGCAGGGACGACGTGCATATCGATGCGCACTATCCCTTCCATGCGGGTACGCTCGAAGAGAATCTGCGCTTTGCAATGGCGGACGAAGAGGCGGAGGCGGAAAACGTCTATCCGTCGTTTGCGAAGATCGCCCGCGAAGAGGGGTTTGGGCAGATCGCGCTCAAATTCGAGCAGATTGCGAAGGTGGAAAGTCATCATCGGATCATCTTCAACTATCTTGCCGAGGCGTTCAAGGACGGCTCTCTCTACGCGGCAGAGCGTCCGATGCTGTGGATTTGCAGCGAGTGCGGCTATATGCACACGAGCAAGGAAGCGTGGAACGTATGTCCGCTGTGCGGAGCGTCTCAGGGCGAAGTAGAAGTGCATCTTCCCTTCACGAAAGATCATCTCTGAAAAACGCGGTTTTTCTGCGGCGGATTTCGGGAGATCAAAGGAGATTATCGTATGAAAAAGAACAACAACAAGGCGAATGCCGGAAAGCAGAACGTCAAGAACGCGCAGAATGGCCAGAACGGTCAGAACAACGCGAAGAACTGCGGCAGGCAGAATCCCGGCGACTGTGACAGATAAGCGCAAGAACCTGAAAAAAGGCTCCGACATGGCGTCCGAAGAGGACTCGCTCGGCAGCTACACGGGCGTGAACACGGAGAACCCGTATGAAACGCCCGTTCAGGACGCGGACGATCTGTAACCGTCAGCGCGGAACATTCTGAAAACAAAAGGATGCCGCCGCCCCATCGGGGCGGCGGCGTTCTTTTATCGCGTCATATGTCTGCGGGAGGTTTGCTCTCCCTCACCGAGAGAGGCGACGCGGCGGCGGGATTTTTGCCCTCCCTGTGCAAGGGAGGGTGCCGAACGAAGAGAGGCGGGAGGGTTGTAAAGGCACATGCCGCGCAGGCACAACAACCCCTCCGTTTCGCTGCGCTCAACACCTCCCCTTATACAGGGGAGGCTTTCCCCTGCGCAGGGGGCAACGAACGTCGGACGGACAGGAAAAACCGCTTTTGCGGCAAATTCTGCGGGGCTGTTGTAAAGGACGCGGAAATGTGGTATAATAGAAAAAATATGAAATTCACGGAGTTTTCACCATACGGTCATGACGCTGTTCGTGCGGAAAACGTATAATAATGTCGAATAAGGTTTTGTCAGAAATCAGCGAAGAGAGGTAACGCGTATGAAAAAGAGATGGCTTGCGTGTACATCATTGCTCGTTGCGGCGGTGATGTCGGTCGCACTTGCGGGCTGTTCCATGTTCGGATCGACGACTGCGGACGGGAACACGCCCTCCAAGGTCGCGGAAAGCAGCGGGGCGGCGGATTCGCGCGAAGAATTCCTCGCCGCGCAGGAGACGCCCTCCGGCTGGCGTCAGCTCTATGAGGAGGCTGTCGCGGACGGATATGCGGGGACCTATATCGATTTCCTCAAAGAGATCGGCGCAACGTCGGCAGATCCGAGCGCGAACGTGAACGCGGCGGTCAACACCGTCACGGGCATCGAGTGCGCTTTCACGGAGTACGTCCAGACGGCGAGCGGCCGTCCCACGTCCCAGACGCAGACGGTGTATTCCGCAGGCGCGGGCGTGATCTATTCCATCGACGAGACGGTTGGGGACGCCTATATCGTCACCAACTTCCATGTTGTGTATAATGTTGACAGCGTGGGGAGCGAGACCGTCTCGCACGTGAGCGATAACATCATCGTCTATCTTTACGGGTCGTCCGAGACCATTCCCGCAACGTATGTGGGCGGCTCGATCAATTACGATATTGCCGTTCTGCGTGTGGAGGACAGCCAAGTACTCAAAGAAAGCTCCGCTTCGGCGGCGAAGGTCGCGGACTCCGATTCCGTCTCCGTGGGCGAGAGCGTGTACGCGATCGGCAATCCCGAGGGCGATGGCATTTCGGTCACGAATGGCGTCGTCTCGGTGGATGCGGAGTATATCAACATTACCGCCGCCGATGAATCGACCCCACTCTCCCTTTTGGAGATCCGCACGGACGCGGCGATCAACCACGGCAATTCGGGCGGCGGACTGTTCAACGCGAGCGGGGAGCTTGTGGGCATCGTCAACGCCCGTGACGAAGGGGACGGCGTAACGGGATTCGGCTACGCCATTCCGTCCAATCTCGCGACAGCCGTCGCGCGGAGCATTATCGACAATGCCAACGCAGGCTCGAACGACAAGGGCGCGACCCGCGCCACGCTGGGCGTCACGGTGCAGATCGAGAGCAGTGAGGGCTTGCGCGATCCCCTAACGGGCAAAATGTATATCGAGGAGTCCGTCATCGTGCGCTCTTCGTCGGGCGTCGGGGCAGAGATGGGGCTGAACGTCAACGATACGCTCATCTCCGCCAAGATCACCAACGCGGAAGGCACGGTGATCGCGGAAAAGGCGCTCACGCGCATGCATATGCTCTCCACGCTGCTGTTCGACGTGCGCGTCGGCGATACGCTCACGCTCGTCGTTTCGCGGAACAACGAGACGGTCGAACTCACGCATACGTTTACTTCCGAGAATGAATTTACGCTGTTTGCGGAGCGTGTGGTATCGTAAGTATCCGGCAATAAAAAGCGCACCCTGCGGGGTGCGCTTTTTTACGGTTCAGCGTCCGACGGCGGGACCATGTCCGCGGCTGCGGTCTCTTGCGTGAGGACCGTGTCCGCGGTTTCGCTTGAAAAAGACAACCACTCGCTGAGCGAGTGGAAAATAGTTTATAACTATGGACAAAATAAACTCCTGTAATAGTATTGAAGCGACTGGCAATCGCAACAAGGGTAAAACAGGAGGTCTAATGAAAGACATAGGCGGTTAGCCCCTTGGGGGAAATATGATGAGTATTTCCTTAAAGGGGGTGATCTTATGGACTATTCGTTCTTGCGTCTGCTCTGCCGATTGGTAGAGATTGGCGTGATCATCTCTTTCAGAGTGACTAAGGACAAGGTTTACATAATCATAAAAAAATAACCGCCCGCATAGCTGGTAACTTCAAGGGCGGCTATTTTAGCTAAACTCGGGGCTAACCGCTGAACGGCAACCCTCTATTGCTCTTTTATTTTATCACCGCATCGGTATTCAAAGTTCATTTCAAAAGCGGAGTTGCTGGGCAGGAGACAATGCCGCCGTTAAACGGAGCAGGCTCTGACGAAAAAAGTCTTCCGGAAGAAGCAAAAAAGATCCTGCGTTCGCGGGGCATACGGCTGAATAAAGAAGTTCGGCTTCCGTTCCGTGATCTGGGCGTATGGCTGTGGCGACGGACAGCGGCAAACAGTCACGTTCCGGGGCTTTCCATGGGAGACCCGCTTCTCGATGGCGTGCTCGACGTTCTTTGGGCGGCGGACGTGGCATTCAGCGGAACGGTAACGGACGTCATTCTCGGAAAGGGCAAGATTCTTGTGCCTAAGCGGTTTCTGACTACAATTCGCGAGGATTTTCAAGCGCTTGGGATAACAACGAAGGAGGGCGCTTGCTTTTCGGATACGTATTCGGACGACGACGAAACGCTCGTGTACGTCATGACGGAAAGAGACAAGGATTTCCCGCCGCGATCAGTGCAATTTGAAATCCGTTCGGAACAGTATCGCGGAATGCTGGAAATCTATATGCGGCAAGCGGCTGTCTTGTGCGGATTTGCGCCTACGTCCGTTTTCCCGTTCTTGCAAGACGGGAGCGCGAAAACGGCGTTTGAGGTAAACGCCGAGGATAACCTTACGTTTTCCACGGTGTACAGCCTTTCTATCCGTCGCGGACGGCGCTTTTATAAGCGGGCTATACGCCCGCTTTTTTCATGCAAAAAAGGAGGCTCCCCATGATCGGGTGGTTCAAAAAGAAAAGAAAGGAGGAATCGGCAATGACCGAGGACGAAAAGCAGGAAGCGAAGGCAAAGGAGAATATCGCCGAAAAGGGACCTGATTCTCAGACGAAAAAAGACCGCATCGACGAGAGCGTCGGAGAACAGGAGCATCTGGACGGAAATGAGGACAGTCAGAGCGCGAAGGATCGCGTGGACGAGTCCGAAGGAGCAAAAAAGGAACGTGAACGCAAAACAATGGCTGGAACGGACCGTCCCCGAGATCGGAACGACGATCCTTTACGTGGGGGTGTGATATGTTCCGTGACGCATTGGATATTCTTGCGCCGCGCACACAGTTCACGGCGGAGGGCGTGCTCTACGTTGACCGTCCCGAGATCGACGGGGGCGGCGAGCATTTTCATTACGAATACGTCAATCCGTACTCTTCAACGTATCAGCGGCTCTTCGCAAATATACAGGGCGAGGGCGGAGAGGTGGCGATCCGCACGAACGACGTGATTCATCCCGTCATAAACAAGAGCTATGTAAAGCTTGCCGACGGAAGGCTTTTTAACGTCGTTCAGGTAGAGACCGACTATCTTGCGGCGGCAAAACAATCGCTTCGGCTTCTGGGCGTTCCGATCGGCACGCAGATCGTCCTTCGCCTCATTCCCGTCGATAATCCGTGGCAGGTATGACGCGCAAACAGTTCTTCTCTATCTGCATTGAAATTGTTGAGAGTATGCGGGTGGACTTCGTGCCGAATCCGCGAACGCGAGGCAGGACGTCCACGGGCAATATGGCGTTCAATGCCCTGCAATACAGGATAGAGGGGAACGCATTTATCATCTATGTCGATGAGAGAATCGCGCCGTACGTATGGTACACTATTAAGCCGTGGCTTTCGCCGAAGTGGCACGGCAAAAAGAATCCGAATCAGGATTGGGACAAAGCGTTTGCGCAGGAGTTCGCGTACAGGCTCGCGCAGCGTCTCGGAGGAAAATTACAATGATCACAACGCAGCAGATTTCAGAATATTTGGAAAACGGACTGAATGCGCTTCTGGATTACGAGGGGCTTTCTTTCAAGATTTGGGCAACGGCAGGGGAGCGCGAAAAGCCGGAGCGAACGGGAAATGCCGTGCAGCAGTTCATCAACGGCAATATGCGGGTGGCGACGTCGTCGCTCACCCCGAATATCCTCGTGATGGGAATCAATTCGTTCACGATCACCTTTGACGTACCTGTCAACCCGCCAAAGACGAGGATTACACAGATGGCGGAGGACCTTTCCCGTATTCGAGGCGGGCAGTATTGGTTTTTATTGTACGTCGAGAGCGTTATTGCCGCGTTTTTTCAGAAACCCAAGACCGTGCAGTGGACGGACGGAGAGACGACCTATGATTCCACGATATCCGCAGGCGTCGGCATTCCTGCGGACATCGATCTTTCCGAATGGCGCGGGAACACCGTTCCCGTGGACGTATACGTTGAGGTCAATCTCGGCGAGGGCGCAGTCCCGTCGCTGTCCGCCGTTGTGGAAATGGACGGGATCGCAGTTCCGTACGTCTCCTTCGTTCCGGAACGCGCAAGTCAGGCGGACGCGGCACAGTACAGCAACAACGAAAACACAACGAGCCTTGCGACGTCGTCCGCTTTCGTGGCGGAGATCGCCATTCCCGTCAATACGCTGTATTCCTCGTCTCCGTCTGCGCTTTCTTATCTGTTTGGCGGCGCGCTGAACGTCGCGCATTTCCTGAAAATCGATTTCGGCGGCGAAAGCGGGGTCTATCTCGTTACGATAACCCGCGCGACGAGCGGGCTTGAAATGGAAAAACTTGCGTCCGCGACGTTCCATGTCGCCGAGGCGGTGGGAGACTTCGACCTTCTTGAAATTCCAGAAGGCTTTCAGGCGGGATATTTTGAGCTGCCTTCTTCGCAGATCGCGTCGCTTACCCTTTCCGTAAGCGCGGATTGCCTTGCGTGGATCGCCGGTCAGGCGTACGAGATGACCGCGGGAACGCCGCTTTCCGTAACGCTCTCGCCCGATGACATTGTTTACGATGAGGATTCGGACGCATACCGCGTCTATATAATCACTTCAACCGCCGTTACGGTCACGGGGGATTACGCATTCGAGGTAGAAAATGGCTGAAATCGTGCGTGTTATCTTCGAGGGACAGGAAACAAATTCTCCGCTTGCAAAGAGTTCTTCATCGTCCTCTTCAAAGAATGAGAGCGGTGCGCTCCCTTCCGCCCGTCAGGCGGTGAAGGACGCAAGGCGCGTCATTGCAGCCGTGGGTATCAAGCAGATCGCGGACAGCTACGTCAATTACAGGATTTCCACGATCTCGCTTCGCACGGGGGCGACGGAGCACCAACAGCGGGTGCAGTTCGTTTACGGCGAGGTTTCGCAAGCCGTCTCTTCGCTTGGTGCGATCGGCATGGGCGCGCTCATGGGCGGACCTGTCGGGGCGGGTGTGGCGGCGCTCGGCGTAGGCGTAAGTTACGTCATGAAGTTTATCGGCTGGGCGCAGAACGCAAACACGCTGCGCCTGCAAAAAAACGTGGAGGATATTTCTATTCAGATGCAGACGATCCGCGCGGGACTTCCGAGGAGGTGGAGCGAAGATGATTAAAAACGTTATCGCTGTATATATCGACGGCATCAACCGTACAAGCAAACTTCTCGCTGCGGCGACCGCGTCGAACATTCTGGACGAGGTGCTCGACGAAGGCGTGATACGCCTGCAACATGTGAAGAGGAAGTCTTTCTCGCCGCTTACGCCCGTGGAAATCCGCGTGACGAATAACCTGATCCGAAAGGGGAAGGTCCTCAATACGTGGAATCAGACGTACTACTACGTCATAGCGGGCGACAGCGCAGAGGAAAGCCCCAACGGCAGCGGGCTGTATAACCATGAGATTGCCCTCGTGGAGTGTACCAAAATTTCCGAGTGCATCGTCTGCGACACGCAGACCGTCACCAACACCCTCGGCAGGGTGTATACGGATTACGCTTATCCCGTCACGCCCGTGCTCGATCCCGACGATCAATAAACGGATGGGATGATTATTGATAGGGATAAAAAAGGTGGAGAGAAAAGCGGTCTCTCCGCCTTTATACTGCGATTCGGATTAAATCATTGAGGGGAGGGGGTATAAAATATTTTTGCTAAACATGAAAATGACAAAATATTGAAATTTTTGGCATAGAAGTATCATTTTCTTGATAAGATACTATAATATAATTAAAGAAAAGAAATATTCGTGTCAATCAAATTTAGACAAAATTATTGACAAGTTTTTCTGAAGATGTTATAATTTCATCGTGAAAGGTTTTCTATGCGGGAGAGGAAAAGAGGGTATTTTATGGCGCAAATTTATACAAAAGATGAAATACAAGCATTAGAAGCTATATTGTTCAAGTTTTGTCAAAAAAATGGTTTAAATCTTACAAATAAGACGGATATCGTGAGCGTTTGTAATAGTTTAGATATTGGAACATATAATTTGCCTCTTAGTGAAGACAATTTAGATGGTGTAATATTAATTGATCAAGACATAAGAGCAATTGGTGTAGATGAGGCGTTAGATCCGTTTGATAAAAGATTTGTGATAGCCCATGAGTTAGGGCATTATATTTTTGAATCAATAATTCATGATGAAAGTGGTGAGAATGGGGATTCAAAATTAATTTTTGCTGAAAGAGATAAAATATTACATGGCAATCAAAAATCGGAAAAGGAAAATCAAACTGATTATTTGGCTGCGGCAATATTAGTTCCTCTGCATCAATTTAAAAAAGACTTAATAGAAAAAAATAAAATAAAAGACTTTAATGGCATAAGAACTATAAAGGATGTTTACAATAAGATTTCAATAAGTATAATTGAGGATTTATCTGAGGAATATAGAGTAAAAGCAGAAGTGATTGTTCGTCGTATAGCGGAAGTTGCACAATTGGAGGCGGCTTCCAATGGATGACAGTCATTATAAAAAATTTATTGAAACAATATTAAGCAAATATAAAAATTCGCATGCATCTGGACAAACAAAGAATGAGAAAATTGACTCCGTAAGGGGTATTTATGCAAAAAAAGCAGATAAACAAAATGAGATGAAGCGTGATCCAACTTTTGTGATAGGAGAAGAAGGCGCTCAAGAAAGGGATAAACATTATACTATATTATTGGATTACTTTGTTTCAAATTATGATAATGAGAAGAAACAGACGATTCAATTAAAGAAATATTTTTTTGGAGTTGTGTTAGTATTGCTCGCATTAATGGGATTAGCGGGTATTGCTATTTTAATAATTGCTTTGTTTGTAGATAGCTCGAGTAGTTTGCCAATTATAATAGGAGCAAGTGTCGATATTCTTGCGGCATTTATTACGATTCCGACTATTATTGCAAGAAATCTTTTTCCGAATAAACTTGACAAGCAGATTATAAGCGTAACAAAATTGTTGATTGAAAACGATGAGCATATTCGCAAAGCTAAAAAGAAGAAGGAACATGAGGAACATGTTCGTTTGATGAAAGAGCAAAATAAATCAAAGAATTAAGCACCCGCTCGGGTGCTCTTTTCATGCCGTTTGATTGATTACATTCTTTTCTGTTCTTTTCTGCTGCGGGAAGAACGCCTGCTTATGGGAGAATTCCCGTCAGAAATTTTCTTACGGGCAATCGCTTCATCATAAATAGCCTGCAAGCGAAGCCAATAGCTCGCAGGGCTGTATAATGCGGTTTCCAGACGCACAGCAAAATCAGCGTTGATTTTACGCTTTTCATGCAGTATTTCACTGATCACGGAGGGGGAGCAATCAAGCTGTTCTGCGAGCGCTTTCTGCGAAAGTTTCATGGATTCCATCTCTTCACGCAAAAACACTCCGGGGTGAATTGCATAGTCCGGTCTGAATTCAGTCGCCATAATGATTTGATACCTCCCATATAAGAACTTTATCTTCTTCCGTTTTCACTTCAAGCACTAATGTCATACGTGCGGAATAGTCAAGGCTGATAGAAGTAAGGTGAGATTCCTGCCCTTTTAACTGGTGGATTCTGTATCTTGCGCTTGCAGGATTGTTTTTGAACGTATCAAACTTATCATATGCGGCGAGTTGATACATGACCATCCCCAAACGAGTAACTACATTGGGTGAAAATTTTTTACGTGCATATGTAGCATTTTCGCAAATTTTTTGTGTCTCATTATTGCGATACTCTATAATCATCTTTTGCTATTCTCTCATATATATGCAGGAAATTCGCACTTTTGCGAATTTATTATAACTCTAAGTTATAACCTTGTCAAGCATTTTATGCCAAAATTATTGCATGTGCGACCATCAAGAACCATTTTTGACCATCTGCGACCATGGTGAAACACGAAAAAAGAGGAGTGACAATTGTCACTCCCTTTTGATATGGTGATTTATGGATACAAGCTAATCCTTTTTCAATTCGTCCAATTCCGATTGGAGTTGTTCGAGCTTTTTTTGTTTGTCCTCGATTGCCGCTTGCTTGTCCGCTGCGGCTTTCTTTACACGGTATTGCGCACGCTTTTCTTTGCTCTCCAAAAGTCGCGCGGCGATCTTCTCGCGCAGAGAAACGCCGTCAAAACGGTAGTTGAAACATATCAAGAGGAAGGTAGAGGCAATAAGAGAAATGGCTGAAAGGACAAGCAAAATAGATGAATTTGTAATTGCAGATGAATATTCTTTGCGTGTGTCGTCGTTCAGAACTTCGGCGCGGGGATCTCTGTTGCTTCCGTCGTCATGACGATCCTTTCCGTGCTCTCGACCTTGATCTCCGTCTCCTCCGCCGTTTTGGCGGCAAACGGGTGTTACCGGAACGTCTACGTTCCGAATATGCTTTTTCGGCTCAAAATTCTCGCGGATTACGAGGAGTGGAAGAAGAAAAAAGAGGGGGAAAAACTTGGGGGCAAATTGGGGGCAAATCTCTGTACCCCCTCAAAAAACGGCTGTTTTTGAAGAAAAATAAGCAAAAAACGGGCATTTTTGCCCGTTTTCTTGTATAAAGAAAACCCCCGGATAGTCCGGGGGTTCAGGAATAGGCTTATGCCGATGTGGTATTGAAAAAATAACTC
>CALVMN010000009.1:0-53078 GCA_944346365.1 Candidatus Gallimonas merdigallinarum | reverse complement strand
CGGATCGCACAGAAGCTCAGCCCCCTTTTTTGGCAGAAGCTTCAAGCCAGCCGAGGAGCGTGAGGAAAAGCCGAGGGAGCTTATTAAACGGTAAGTGACCGAGGCTTGCCGCAGCGCGACAAAGGATCGCGCAGAAGATCCTGCCAAAAATTACCGTTCCAGCGTGACCGCGTGCGCTATACACGGAATGCTTTCGCCCTGCCCCGACGATACGGTGGACAGCAGCGCGCCCGTCGCCACGAAGAGAATGCGCCTGAGCGCGCCCGCCGTCATCTTGTTATACAGATAGGAATTGAGCACGACCGCCGAACAGCCCGCGCCGCTCCCGCCCTGAAATTCGTCCTCGATCACGTTATAGATGATCTCGCCGCAGTCGACGTGGTTCTCGGCGATGTCCAGCCCCTTTTCCCAAGTGAGATCTTTGAGAATGCGGCTGCCCAGCGCGCCGAGATCGCCCGTGACGATGAGGTCGTACGCGTCAGGTTCTTCGCCCGTCGTGCGGAAGTGGGTCAGAATGGTATCCGCCGCCGCGGGCGCCATTGCCGCGCCCATGTTGTTTACGTCCGTCACGCCGAAGTCCACCACCTTCCCCAGCGTTGCCGAAGTGATGCGGATCCCCTCGCCCTCCGCTGCGACGAGCGACGCTCCCGCGCCCGTGGCCGTCCACTGCGACTGCGGCGGACGGGTCGTACCGAGTTCGAGCGGATAGCGGTACTGCCGTTCGGCGGAAGCGAAGTGGCTTCCCGTCGCCGCGACGACGTTGCGGCAATACCCCGCGTTGACGAACGCCGCCGCCACCGCAAGGCTCTCCGCCATCGTCGAACAGGCGCCGTACACGCCGAGGAAGGGCACGGAGAAGTCGCGCGCGGCAAAGCTCGCGGAAATGATCTGATTGAGAAGATCGCCCGAGACGATCATATCCACCTGATCGCGTTTGAGTTTTGCGTTCGCGATCGCGCCGTCGATGGCGTGCGAAAGCATTTTGCACTCCGCCTTTTCGTACGTGCTTTCACCGAACATATCGTCCGAAAGCGGCGTTTCCACATATCTGCCGACGATGCCCTCGCATTCCTTCGACCCCGCCACCGTGCTCACGGCGATGATGCGCGGCTGGCGTTCAAAAACAATTCTCTGCCCGTTCATCGCTTGCAGTTTGCGTAACTTTTCGCGGGATATGCAGCGCCGCCGCTCCGAACGGAGCGGCGGCGCATAGAAGAAAAAGATCCGCTGCACACGCAGCGGATCTTTTTTATTCATCCTCTTTGATCTCGTTCAGAGGATTTTCTCTGCGTCTTCTTTCCCACTTCGGATCCGCCTCGCGGAAGCCCTGCGCCGCCGCAGATCCGGCACGCGCACGGTCGCGGGCGGCGCGCTCCGCCTCCGTCATCTTGCGCCATTTGGCAAACAGAATAAGATTCTGCTTGGGCATGGAGGTCAGCGTTGCGCGGTCGCGGAACGTTTCGTCGTAGTACCAGCCCTCAAAGACCTCCTCTTCGCGCTCGGGCAGAGGCAGATCGACGAGCGCGCTCTCTCTGAGCTTGCGCGAAGGCACGCCGCCGTTCACGTAGTTGAGTTCATAGCGGCGCATACTCCGCGCAAGCAGGACGAGGATTCCCGCAAACAGTGCGCAGCCCGCAACCGCAACGAGGATCCACCACCATGCAAAGCCGCCCGTTGGTGCGATTCCGAGGACGTCGACCACCGCGTAGAAGCTGAAGTGCTCCACAAAGAAGTACATTCTTCCGTCATCGCCGATATGCGTTGCGATCTCCTCGATCGTGCCGCCGCCGTCGGGAACGTACACCACCGCGTATCTGCCGACCGCCGCGGCAAGCCCCTGCACGGAGATACCGACCGAGAGCGGCTCGTCGATGGAGACGGGCATACCGTCCGCCGCGATCAGCTCGATGTCGAAGAGCCGCGCAAGCGTCATATTCCCGGCAAGACTGCCCGCCGCTTCGGAGAGCGTCTCTTCGTCCGTCACTTCCGCAAAGCGGATGTCCGTGCCGTCGTCAAAGCCTTCGTTTGAGGTGATCGTGACCAGCGTTCCGTCTGAAGCCGTTCCCGAGATGACGGAGAGCCTCCACTTCGCATACAGCGTGAGGTCGCCCGTCACGGGCGTGCTGAAACCGTACCGCTGCGTGCATGCCGCATCGGTGAACCAGCCCATGAACAGATAGTTTTCGCGCGTCGGCTCCTCAAACGCGACCGTGCCGCCCGCAACAACGGTCTGTTCCGCGATCTCCATCGCCCCGCCGTTGAGTACGAAATCCACCGTATAAACGTTTGCCTGCCAGCGCGCATACAGCGCGATCCTGCCCGTACTGCCTGCCGTGATTTCGGTAACGCGGCTGCCGTTCTGCTCGGCGTCGTACCAGCCGAGAAAGACAAACCCTTCCCGCACGGGATCGGCAAGCACGATCGTTCCGCTCTCAATGTCGTAAAAATATGGATTGCCGTCCGCGTTCACGCCGCCGCCCAGCACATAATCGATCGAATATGTGCGCGGCAGCCACTTTGCGGTCAAAGTGAGATTATTCTTTACAGGCGTGCCGAAATCGTATCCGTTCCCGTCCAGCATCCAGCCGCCGAAGATATATCCGCTTCTTACGGGGTCGGTCGGCTCGGTCGCCGTAAACCCGAAATAAATCGTCTGATCGGCTGCGCCCGCCGCGCCGTCCCCGACGGAAAAGCGCACCGTAAACGATTTCAGCGTCCACATTGCCACAAGCGTGATATTTTCCGCCGGCATGGTCATGTCGGACCCCCACAACTCTCCGTTGCAGTGCCAGCCCGCAAAGTCGTAGCCGTCGCGCACAGGATCGGCGATCAGTTCGACTTTATCCCCGTAGCGATACGCCACCTTCTCGAACGCGCCCGATTCATGGTTGGGATTGAACGTAACGGTATAGGTGTTTGCGCGCCATACGGCATAGAATGTGATTTTGCCGCCGTTTTCCGTCATCAGGTTGGTGACGCTTGCACCGTCCGCAAACGCAATTTCCGCAGCGTCCGATCTGACCGCCCAGCCCGCAAAGGTATAACCCACGCGCTTGAAAGCGTTTGGTTTCAGATTCTGCGCCGTACCGTATTTGAACTCCTGCGATGTCATTCCCCCTTCGCCGTCGTTCGGATCGAACGCAACGGTGTAGGAATTTGCCGTATATGCCGCCGTGAGATACAGCGGAAAGCCTTCGGCAAAGGAGACGAAACGCCCGTCTGTGCTGTCCGCATCGCGGTATAACCGGACGCCCCATTCGCCGTCGCTTACGTCTACCTCATAGGAGATGTACGCCGTATCGTCCGCGGAAAGTTTCCAGCCTGCAAACGTGCAGCCCGTCTTGCCGCCAAGTTCCGTAAAGCGCCTCCTCCCCGCGGATTCCACCGTTACGCATAGAGAGTCTGCCCCTTCGAGCATAATTTCATATCCGATCGCCGTATACTTCGCCTGAACGGTAATGGAGACGCGCCCGCCGACGACGAACGTATAGTCCGCATACTGTTCCAAAAGATTGGGCATGGTGCGGAAATCGTCCAACGCGACTCCGATCGGCTCTTTTCCGTCTGCCGTGACCTGCCAGACAAACGTGTAGTGCGGAACCGCGCCGCCGACCGAAGAGAGATTGAGCGCGCCGTTATATCCGCCGCTGACCGTGACGGTATCCGTGCCCTTCAGCCCCCATTGGAATACGATGCTGTACTCGGTCGCTTCCCACTTGGCGTACAGTGTAAGATCGTATGCGGGCATGGTACCCACAGAAACGGCGAAATCGGCGTCGAGATACCATCCTTCAAAGGTATAGCCGCCGCGCACGGGAACGGGAAGAGGTCCGCCCGTACCCCATGTAAGCGCTGTTCCGTATGCAACTTCGATCGGCTCGTGATCGATGCCCTCGCCGCGCAGCGTGACCGTATATTCAAGGGCTTCCCAATGCGCGTAGAGTTTCGTCTCTCCGGTGATTGGCATTTCAAAATCGAACGCTTCGCCTTCCGCAGTGAACCACCCGCCGAAGCTGTACCCGGTACGGGCAGGCGCGGGAGGCTCAGGGACAGTTTTACCCGAAGAAACCGTCATTCTGTAATATACTGTGTCCTCGGTCAGACAGAAGATGACGGCAACGCCTTGCGCGGGCGCGGCGAACGTACCAGAAACCTCATAATCGCCTGCGGGCATGGCAGTGAGAAGGACGTCGGCATCTCCCTGCCTCCACGTTCCGCTCAGGCGGTAATCTCCGAACGCGATCGTATTGAGCGCGGAAAGATTGGTTTCGTACGGTACAGTTATCGTTACCTTGTAACCGCCCCAGACAGGCGCAACGGAAACGGCTTCTTCTGCAAGCCTGAGTGCGCCTGCAATCGTTTTGGCGTCCACCGTGCCGCCGTCAATTGCGATATTCAGCGTGAGCGTATAAGAGTTCACGACCCACTTTGCGTACAGCACAATGTCTTTGGAAGGCATCGTATCGGAATCGCCGACGCATTCCGTCAAACCGCTGTCGTAATACCACCCTGCAAAGGCGCAGCCCGCACGCGCGGGGATCCGGTCTGCAAGCAGCGCGGACAAATCTGCGCCATAGACGATTTCCGTGATGTCACTCAACGCCGTGCCGCCGTTTGTTACAAAGGCGACCGAATACCGCCCTTCCGTCCAGAGCGCCTGAATGGGAGATACTTTGGAATACTGCTCATCCGACGTGACGACCGTCAGGATCGCGTTCCCAAAATCGCGCCAGCCCATGAATATATGCCCGTTTCGCTGCGGCGCGTCGAGCGACACAGGCGGATTGGGGACCGTACCATACTGCACCGTCATGGTGAAGTACACGGCGGGATTTTGCGACTGATTTTCTGCCGTGACCTCGGTCGTTTGGTCAGCCGCGTAGAATTTAATGCCGTCGATCGCATCTTCGGGAAGGGCGAACGCGCCGCCGTTCGCGGAAAACCAGACGGTATACTTTTCCGCAGTCCATTCGGCGATGAGCGTGATATTGCCCGCACAGCCTGCTTTATTCAACAACGTTATCAGCTCCGCGGCGTCCGCAACCGACGCGTCGCCGAGGCGCGTTCCGTCCGCATCGTAGACGTTCCATGCAAGCGTATGCCCTGCGCGCGTCGGAACAGGAAGCCCTTCCTTCCACGCCGAACTGCCCGCCCGGTATTGTACGGAGGCGTCGTCGCCGAACCGATACTCGCCGACGGGCGCAACACCCGAGAAACTGCCGCCGTTCGCGTTGAAGCTGATAGTGTAGGTCGCCTTTGTCAGCTCTGCGTACAGCTCGATCGTCAACGTCCCGTCGCCCTCCACCATTTCTCTCGTGATGACGGTGTTCACGCCGACGGCGGCGCCGCCGACCGACCAGCCGGAAATCTCATGGCCGAGAAATTTCGCGCGGTCTTGTTCGCTCAGTTCATTGAGCATATCGCCGAGCGCGGGGAATCGCCCGAACGTCGCGCCGAAGGAATAGGCGTAACCCTCAAGCGGTATCCTCTCGTTCGTGTCGCCCATGACGAGGATAACCTGCGCCGCGACCGCCTTTGCCTGCAGTCCGGCGTACACGACCATGGACGCGGAAACGGTGTCCGTGAGTTTAAAGTCCTGCCGGACGCCCGAAGCGTCGGTATAATACCAACCTTTAAAGTCGTAGCCGAAATAATTTTCTGCCCGCGCTTTGATCGTATTGTTGTACGTTTCGTTCTCTTTTCCGATGGCGCTGTTCTGACCGATCGCGACCGATCCGAGCAGCTCGCCGTTCAGCCCGACGAAATTGACAGTGACCTGTTTCTGCGCATACTGCGCCGTGATCGTAAGATCGGAAGTCACGTTATAGACGGGCGCGGAACCGCCGCTGTCTGTAACCCAGCCGAGCAGGTTATAGCCGTCTGTTACATTGATCGCGGAAGCAAGGAGCGCAAGCGCATCAGAAGCGCTCGAACCGTGCAGGACGCCTGCAAGCGTAAACTCTTCCGCCCTTTCAAGATCGCCGTTCCACCGGAAGCCTGCCGTTTCAAGCATATCCTCCATATCGGGATCGACGGAATCGGCATACTCTCCGAGCGAAACCGCAATTGCGTATGCCGCTGTCTGATAGCCCGCGTAAATCGTCTGCGAACCCGTTCCGGAAGCATCGCCCGTAACCGTAAAATCCTTCGCGATCGGAGAATCGTCCCCCGACGGGTCAACGACGGTATACCATCCGCTGAATTGTCTTCCCGCTCCCTCGGGGAGCGTCGCCGTCACATGAAACGCCCCGTCCTCGCCGAACAGGAAGGCAAGCGCATCATTGCCGCTGCTGTAATACGGTACGGAGATATAATACCTGCCCGAAAGATCGAGACTCAATTTATAGTCGGCATACTGTTCAATCGTGCCGCCGCGCGCGTCGAGATAGAGCGTAACATCATTGCGCGACCACTGCGCTTCCAGCACGACGTCGCCGACGGTGCCGCTGACAATGCCCGTGAGAATATCGCCGATCGCATAATGCTCCTTGTTGACGCTGTCAAAGTCACCCGTTGCCGTCTTGCCATCCAGCGAAACGAGCAGCCAGCCATCGAACGTGTAGCCCTTCTTCTGCGGGATCTTAAACGTGATCGCATCGGCGATCGTGTAGCTTTCCTTCGCGCCGTTCAGCGTTGCCGCTGCGCCGTCAGCAAATTTATCGGCGGAAAGCCCGCCATAGGCGATCGTATAGGGGGTCGGTTCCCACACGGCGGTAAGATAGAGCTGTCGGTTCACGACCGCGTTGAAGGAAACCGTTTCCACAGGGATCCCGCCGCTGTAAAATTCAATATACGGATCCCCGCTGCCCGGCGCAAATACCTGATAGCCGTCCACCGCCTTGTTGTTGCAGAGCCATCCGCTGAGCCTGTATCCGCGGCGGATCACGTCGCCGGCAATCGGGAGCTTCTCTTTCGTGCCCGCGTCGAGAATGCTGAAGGTTGCATCGTACTCTCCCACGAAAGACGCGCCGCGGCTGGAAAACTCTTCGTAGACAAAGGTGTAGGAGACCGCCTCCCAACCCGCGTATACCGTTTTGTCGGACGCGGGGATACTGCCGAAGGAGAACATCTCGCGGCACGCCGCATCGGAATACCAGCCCGTAAACCGATATCCGACGCGCGCGGGATCGTCGGGCTGTTCAAGCTGCGCAAGCTCTTCGTGTTCCTCTCCGCCGCCGATCTTGTATCCGACCTCCGTCTGCCAGGATCCTTCGGTCAGCTTGTAGCGACAGGTCTTTTCCGCAAAGAAAGAGCCGCCCCCGTCCGATCCTGCGAACGTAAACGCGCCGCCGCCCAAAGAATAAGAAATACGTACCCGATCGGCATCGGTGATCGGTTTATCCTCCTCGCCATCGTCGTTGGGAACGGTGACGAGCGTGCTGTTTTTGCTGTGCCCGCCGAGATGGAAACTCTGTCCGCCGATCGTAACGATATTTGTTTCGCCTGCGAAGGCATTGAGCTGCGGGTAGTGATAAGTCTGACCCGTCTGCCCTTCTTCCGCCTGCCCTTCGCCCGCCGTCGGATCGGCGTAATAGAGAAAGGACCAATACGTCCCCGAAAAATCCGTACCGAAACCGCTCGGACGGTTGTTCGAGGAAATGACGCTCATCTGCGATGCCGTTCTGCCGCGCTCGGCTGAGAACGTGCTTTCTGCAAAGCCGAGCGTCTCCGCCGTATACTCATAGTCGCCGATCTGGCGGAGCGTTTCGTCGGTGAAATTCCCGTAACGCTTATCTGTGTTGTAATACACGTCGCTGAGGCTCGAACCGATGCCCGTGCCGACGAGCGAACCGAGGAAAGCGTGATAGCTGCCGTCCGGCATCCGCATTCCGCCCCGGACCTGTTCGCCGCCTTCAAAATGGAAGCCGTTTGCGAGCACGCTGCCGCCGTTATAGGCGCGGCTGACGGTGGAATAGGCGAAATACCCCGCAATGCCGCCGACGCCCGCCCACGCCGAGACCGTTCCCGTGTTGTACGCGTTGGCGATGGATTTGAGGTCGCCCTCGGTCGCGCTTTTATCGTAGGAGGTGAATCCGACGATACCGCCCGCGCCGCGCGCGCCGATGTACTCGGAGCCTGCGGAGGGAGCCGTCGCGGAAAGATCGACATAAACATACTCGCCCGATGTATTCTTAACCCCCATCCACGACGCGGTCACTCTGCCCGAATTGAACGCCGTATCGACGGCGCTTGCACCGACCGCTCTGCCGACAAGCCCGCCGACGTACGCGTTTACGGCTTCCGCCGATACGCCGCCCTGCGAATGCACTGCGGCGAAAAGTCCCGCCGTCGCGGTCACCGCGCCCGTATTGAATACGTTCGTGAGCGCGGTATCCGAAGTCGTGTTATTATTGAGCGAGTGCAGAATGCCCGCGACCCCGCCGACCGCATAGCGCCCCGCAACGCTGCCCGTATTGTACCCGCCCGTCAGACGCAGGGCGATACCGTAGCCGACGACGCCGCCGAAGCGGATCCCCTGTACGTCGCTGAGTTTTTGCGTCTCCGACCAGCCTTCCTGCGTGGAAAGAGTCGTCGTTTTGTCGTCGAGACGCGGCGCATAGGAGACGACGCCCCCGTTCACGACGTTGGTAACGACGTACTGCATTCCGCGCTCGTCCGTGACGAAGTATGTACCGACGATGCCGCCGACGTCATGCCCGCCCGACGTCACCGCCGCCTTATTATAGATCGAGGAGATCGCGCTATTCACCGCATACCCCACAAGCCCGCCGACGTGCGAATAGCCATGCACCGAGCCCGTCAGCGTGAGGTCGGAAATCGTCGCCCCCACCGTGTAGCCGAAGAGCCCCGCGCCGAGGAGCGTTTCGTCGCCGTTTTCCCAAGTAAGCGTGCCGCCGGCAGCCTGCTTTGCATTTTCATACTCCCCGCCCGTGACCTGATGTTTGTTGATCGCAAGCCCGATCGAATGCCCGCCGCCGCTGAACGTGCCTGCAAACGGCATACCGTTTTCCGTCATGCCGTCATTGCCTGCCGAAACACTCTGAGGCAGCGAAGCCGTGATTTCCGCATCCTGCAATGCGGCAGTCGTATCTTTCCCGCTCGTTCTGCCGATAACGCCTTTGAACCCTGAAAGGTTATCCGTCAGTTCAAAGTAATATCCCGCGTAATTTTCCGCGGCGTACGCAGCCGCCGAGCCGTCCTCGTTATGCGTATTATAATACGCTTCGGAAACGCTTACGCCGTCGTCGGAAGAGCCGCGCATACCCATGGCAGTCGCTTCAAGGATATAGAGATCTCTCAGTTTGCCGATTTCAAAGGGATTTTCCGAAGTGCCGACGCCGCCCGAAAAAATATTCTGCCACACGGCATAGAGCGTAACGGAATATTCCACATAGCCCGCCTCGCCGTTCTCCGCACCGTGTTCGACGCCGATCACGCCTCCGATCATCGTATTCCAATCCGCTGCGGTGAGCGCAATCCCATTCTCAAACGTTACGGCTGCGCCCGCGCCGCCCGTCAGACCCCATCCAGTAAACTCAAATCCGACCGCCGTATAGTTGTTGATCGTGAGATTCGCCGTCTCATCATTTCCCAGAACGCTGTAATCAACCGTCAGAGGATTCATTGCCCCTTCAATGAGCGAAGGCTGCGCGCCGCTGCCTAGCCCCGTGTAGTTGGAATCGAAGGCAATATGGAAACGATTCGGCGTCCAGACCGAGCGCAGCTCGATGGGCGCGCTCGAATTGGTATAGGAGAGCGACGCGGAATCACCAATGGCGGAAAGCACGCTGTCCTTACTCCCCCTGTGCCATGCGGAAAGCGTCCAGCCCGTTTTCTGCGCGAATTCTTTCAGAGAACTGAGCGAGAAGGATTCACTGCCCGAGAACACATAGACGACAAGCGTCTGTCCGCGCGACCGAATGCGTCCGTCGTTTGCGAACACCGTTCCGTTCAGCGAATCGATCAGAGCTTTGAGCGCGGTCTCTTTCAGTTCCGCGTTTCCGTCCAAATACTTCATACCGCTGATCGGTGTATCATCGCCAAAGCCGTTCTGATAACGGAAATCAAAAATGTATCTGACCGCCTTCTGCACGACAAGCGCGTCTTTGCTTTCTCCGTCGGCGGAGCCGCGCAGACGAAGTGCATACAGCGAATCGTCCATACGATACAGCGCAAAGTCGGAAAGCGCCGTATCAGCGTCCCCTGCGTATGTATTGAGAATGTTCACCACCGCATCATCCGCGTCAAAGGCTCCGGAGTAGGTCAGGCGAATTTTACCGTCCTCCGCCAACGCATTCTCGTAACTGCCGCCTGCCGTGACGGACGCTCCCTTTGCCGAAAGATTGATGGCGTCATGCAGCGCAACAGCGCCGTTTAAGGTAACTTTTCCGCGCCCTGTCACATAAACGCCGTATTCAAGTCCGTTTTTATCGACGTTGCGGTCGGTACTGAGCGCGCCGCCGATCGCGCCGCCCGAAAGAGTCAGGCTTGCGCCGTCACCGACGTAAACCGCACCCAGTCCGCCGCGATTCGAGCGGATAACGCCGCCCTCAACGACGGCAGACGCATTGGACGAAGCGAGATAAATTGCGCTCGCGTCCGTCTGAACGCTGTGAATCGCGTCGCCCCCCGTCACGCTTGCGCCCGTGAGCGTGACGCCGTCCTTCTGCACATACGACCCGTTGATAACGGTGACAAGCGGAATGTTTTCTTCGCTCGTATTGCCGGAAACGGCGAGCGTATTTTTGCCGCCCAACGCAAGCGTTGCCCCGTTTTCCACACGGAACAGCGCGGGGTTGATCGCACCGTTTGTTTCAAAGCCGCTTTTTATATACAGCGTAAAGTCTCCGTCCGGCTCAATCGTGATATCTTTATCGACCACGATCGTTTTTTCAAGCGTAGCAGACCGCAGGATCTGAATGACATCGCCCGATTGCGCTTCGGCAACGGCTTCCGCAAGCGAGGAATAATAGCCGCGCTTTTCATTATATGCAACGCTGTCGGCTGCATCCTGCGCCGCCGCGGCAATCTGCAATGCGCTGCCTTTTTCCGCAAGCGTATATGTTTTGCTGTCGAGCAGGAACTTGTCGCGGTTTACGGTTACGTTTTTGGAATAAGAAATGATATCGAAATCCTGCCACAAAGATGTTTCCGTATCTGTACCGAGATAGACAAGTGACGCAAGCTGCGTCCCTTCAAATTCCTCATTGACAGTGATCGGCGCAGTCATGCCCGAATATCGCGCTTCATATTCGATTCCGCTAAGAAAATAAGTTCCGACGGCGTCGTTTGTATCGAATGCGGAATCACCGACAAGAGGACGATGGTTACGGTCTGCGACAGGTCGGCTCTGACTGGCATTTGCGCGCAAAGACATATAATCGTCCGGCGTGAACGTCCCGTTTTCAAGTTTTCTCCGATAGCCCGATTCCTGATTTATGTACAATGCGCCGTCATAATAAAAAACAGCGTGTTCCGTATGCGTATTCCAAAACCCGCCGTCGCACGAATACAGCGAACCTGAAAAAATGTAAACGGGAATGATACCAAAATCAAACGAAACGTTGTTTGAAGTATCAACAGACGCATTCCCCGAAAGCCGCAGCATTCCCTCCGACTGCGTAAACGCATTGCTGACGCAATAAACATAAACGCCGTTGCCGTTTTCGGATATACCCCTTTCGGCACAATTGCCCGTGACCGTGCCGCCCGTCATCGTCAGAGTGTTATATCCGACAGAATTTATGGTATACACCGCCAGCCCGCCGCCGTATACGGCGGTATTGCCCGAAATCACGCCGCCCGAAATCACAGCGGAGCTGTTCGTTTGCTGCGTACCCGTGCCGACGCAGAGTCCGCCGCCGTAACCGCCCTGCGAAGTATTGCCATTGAACGAATGCGCTGCCGCGCGGTTGTCCGAGATCGTCCCGTTGGCGATATAAACTGCCGACGGCTCGCCGATTGCCCCGTTTGCGTTGACGCCGCCGCCCCAAGCGGCTTCGTTGCCGCTAATTTCGCCGCCGTTCATTCTGAACTCCGCGTCCCACAATGCAATACCGCCGCCATAGCCGCCCGTCCAGTTGTTGGAAATCGAACCGCCGTTCATGAAAATTTTCGCTTTCGTATTGCCTTGCACCCCGCCGCCGTCCGCACCGAGGTGGTTTGTAAAAGCGTCGCCCGTCGCGCCGCAGTTGAAAGAGATCTCGCCGCCTTCCAACACAAGCGAGCTTCCGTTCCCGTTCACCGCTACGCCTGCCGCACTCGCGCTGCGGAATCCGATGCTTGCGTTTGCATTGCGCGTAATTTTACCGCCTTTCATAGTCAGCGTGCCGGCGCAGTAAACGCCCGCTCCGCCGATATTTTGTTCCGTACTTATCTGCGTGACCGCATTGTAGGAAATTTCGCCGCCGAACAGATTCAGCGCTGCGCCGTTCGGCACTTTCACGCCGCCGCCGACACCCGTTCCCGCGCGCGTTTCGTGACGGGTGATCTTTACGCCTCCGTACATCTTCAATCCGCCGCTTACACGCACAAGCGGATCGGACTCGGAATAAACGCCGACGTTGTAATATTCCGCGCGTGTGGCGGAATCCGTCCCTGTGAGGAAATAAAGATCGTAATTATCGTTTCCGCCGCCCTGCGTCCACTTCGCGCCGCCGTCGAAAATGAGTTCGTTCGCGCCCTGCGTAATATCCCCCGACGCACTGCCGCCGAGGCTGACGTTAGTTAAGGTGTAATATGCGCTATTCACGCTGTTTTTCAGCGTCGTTCTGCCGAACGACAGCAATGTAACGCGGCTCCAGCTGCGCGTACCGCCGTTTTTGAGCGAAAGCGCCGCACCGTCGCCCGTGCTCGGATAGAATATATACGTCCCATTGTCTGCCACGCGGTCGATTTCCGAAATAAATTCTGCCGCCTGCGCACCGGCGGCAGCGGGTTCGTTCGCCGCGCTATCGTAAATCACGCTGCCGTTGTTGGCGATCGTTCCGGAAATGCCGAGCGCGTTATTTTTATCCGCCTTCAAGAAGAGCGCGCCGCCCGCGTTCACCGTGAGTGCAGAACTGCCCGATACATGAATCGTACCGCCGCGCGCGCCGTCGTTGTTGAGCGAACCGTTTACAATCACGCCTTCGCTTCTGATCTCCGAATAACTGTTGAGAGTGTTGGAAACGACCATGCCGCCCTGATTGAACGCCATGCCGTTGATTTCGAGCGTGCCGTACACCGTAACGCCCGCACGGAACACGACGTCCGCATTCAGCGTGAGTTTTGCCTCGCTCTGTACCGTGACGGGAACGTCAAACACGACCAGAGAATATACTTCCTTCCCCTCCAATTCGTTTTGCGCGGAGGGCATCGTTTCATTGACGACCGCCTGTGCGCCTGTCTTTAAGGCGATTCCGCCCGCCGCGTCCGAACTGCCGACCGTAACGACAACGCCGTTATCTCCCGCCCCGCTGCCAACGGTCACGGTCGAAACGTTCCCCCACGGTTCTGCGTTATTTATCGTATTGATAATATCCTGAGCTTGCGTATCGGCATACGCTTCCCGCGCGCCGTCGCGCGTGCGCAAAACGCTCCACAGCGCGGCGGAAAACGTCACTGCCGAAATCAACAGTAAAATTACAAGCGTTCTGAATTTATTCTTGGCAGTAATCCTCATATACCCATTCCCTTCCGACGTTCTGTTTTATGCGGCGCGCCGCAGTTTATGACCCTTCCCCGCCGCGCGGAGTTTTTCGGCTGCACCGCCTCATTTAGCGCCAAACACCTTCTCACAGATATGAGAAGGCGGCGTTTTTTATTCTTTCGGGGCAAGCGATCCGTCTTCCTGCAAGACGATCGCCCTGCCGCCCGTGAGCAAGATCATTTTCAGCGCGTTGGCGTTGAAGGCGTTCGCCGTGACGACGAGACTGCGTTCCAGCGTATTTTTTCCGACCACGCGGAATCCCGTAGCGTCCTCCGCGACGAGCTTTTTACGTTTGAGCGCCGCGAGATTGACGCGCATGCCGTCCGCAAAATGTTCGGAGAGCGTGCTGACCGAAACGGAAACGATCTTGCGTTCGCCCGCCTGCGGAGGAATGCGCCTGATCTCTGTCATGGCGCGCGCATCTCCGTCCGAGAGAACGCCCGCGTCCTGCACGTTGATGCGTTCGGCGATCAGCTCTTCCTTCCCCGCCTTCGTGAGCGCGTTGCCGCCGCGGGCAAGCACATAGGTGCGGTAGCCGAGCGGCGTATGGCGGCGCTTGGGTTTGATCTCCGCCTTCCGCATGACGTCCTCCGCAAGCCGCATCGCATATTTCCGGCTGCGGTTGCTGCGTACGACAAGCTCAAACGGCGTTTTTGCCGCCCATCTCTTTTCGGTGCGGCGGTGGTGATATGCAGCCTGTTCGTATGCGTCGGGATCGAGGCTGAAATAGATCCTCAGCGTATTGCCGCGGACGATCGCGCGGAGCAGCTCCTGTTTCTTGCGGCGAAAAACCGCCTCGCGCCGCGTATAGCGCACGCGCACCCCCCTGAACCCGAGCATATAGCCGCAAAGCCCGGTAAACGTCTCTTTATTGGCGTTCGAGCCTTCTTTGAGCTGTTTCAGAAAACTCTTCGGATGGGGCGCGGACGCCGCTCCGGCAGGCAGGAACACCTGCGGACGTTGTTCCGCCTCGGGTGTGAACGGAAGCGGAACGTTCCACTTTGCGTAAACCTTCACGTTCTCGCGCGGCATCGTAGATATGACCGCGGGGTGGGTGCACGCCCTATCGAAATACCAGCCGCCGAACAGACACCCCGGTTTTTCCGCCTTCGGCATGATCACGAGCTGACTGCGCTTCCTGTGCATCGGTCTGACGGGCGCGCCGCCCTGCGTATCGAATGTGATCGTGTGATACCCGAATAGATTGACAATATGCGCCATGATTGTTCCCGCCCCCCGCAATATCAATTTCCCGCATGTGTTTCGTCGGAGCATTCATGCGTACAGGCGCGCAGAGCTTTGCCCTTCGCTTACAATGTATATTGTATGATGAAAAGGAGCTCTTGTTGTAAACAGTTTTGGCGTTTTTTTGATAATCGCAGCCGGTTTGTACTCATTGCGTATTATCTTTATCCGCCGTTCGCCAAAAAATCACCGCAAACAATTCTTCCTTTGCAATTCAATCTGTGCGCCGCGTTCGGACATGGTACCGACAAACGTTCCGCATTCAGACATGGCGCATTCCGCCCCGCAGCACTCGGACATGGTGCGCAAAAACACCGCGCACTCGGACATGGTGCAAAAACGCCGCGCATTCGGACATTATAATTAAAAAAAATACGGGCTTCGGAAAATTCCGAAGCCCTTTTTGTGCCGTCCGTCAGCAGTACGCAGCAAGCAGGTCGTACAGTGTGACGTAAAATTCGCCGAGATACTGCCGCGCGAGCGTATCCTGCGCATACGCCGCGAGACGCGCGTCGGGGTCGTCCGTGGACTGCATATAATAATTGCGCACCACCAGAAACCGCTGCGACGGCGTGAGGTTGTAATTGGGGTTTTCGGGGTAACGGTAAGGTCCGTTTTCGTTCCCCTCCGACCCCAGCGCCTCATAGGCGAGCTGATAATCGAGATCGTCTTTGACGGCGGCGATCTGCTCCTCAGCGTCCGCGTCAAGCCGCGCCTTTGTGAGCGCGTAGAAGGTATTGTGCGCCGTGTTGTTGGAAACGAGCATGGAGAGGTACTCCTCCTTCTGCTGTTCCGTCTCCGCGAGGATCTTGTTCTTCTTCTCCTGCGCTTCGCGCACCATCGCCATCTGCACGGCGGAGAGGTCGCTGTACTCCTCATCGGTCAGATCGATAATGTCGATGATCATAACCTTTCCTCCTTGCGCACGCACAGCGAGAGCGCGTCGATGCGGAACGCCGCGTCCGCCGACGAGATTTCAAGCAAGACCGTTTCGCCGCGCACCGCGGCGGGAAGGACGATGCGTTCCCCCGCCCCGCCCTCTGCGGAAACAGTGATGCCGTCCGCGCCCGATGCGCGGATGCGGAACGCGCCCTGCCCCTCCACGACGACGCTTTCCAGACGCTTTTCCCCCTCGTACAGATCGGCAAGCGAGAGTCTGAGCGAGAGCGCGCAGCTCTTTCCTTCGGGGATGCCCTTTCCGCCCAGCTCATACACGAGGCCGTTCCGAAGCAGATACGCCCCTTCGCGCGCCGAAATGAGGGAAAACTCGTTCAGAAGATAGCGTCCGCGCCTGCAGGCAGGATCGTACGCATAGAGCGCCTTCGTTCCGTCTGTTTTTGTGACGGAGGCGTACAGCGTATTCCCGCGCACGCTCACGCGGATCGGCTCCGTGAGATCGATCCCGCCGTCCGCCGCGCCCTCGGCGCGCGCCGCCTTCGTGCCGTCGAACACGCACAGTCCGCGCTCGGTGAAGAAGTAGCCGTCGCCGCAGCAGACCGCGCCCGTGCCGCCGATCGCCTTTCCGCAGTCGTACGGCGCGTCCGCAAGGCGGAAATTGTACACGTCGGCGTAGGCGGTCAAAAGGGTCATGCCGTACTCGCGCAGAAAACACAGCTTCTCGTGCGCGACGAACGCGTCGACGATATCGCCGCAGGAGGGATGCAGATCGAACGTACTCATGCCCTGTTCGGCTTCCTCCGCCCTCCAGCCCTCGGCGGTAAAGTCGAGCAGCGCGGAAAAACGTACGGTCAGACCCTTAGGCGCGTACAGCCGCTCATGATAGGCGACGACGGCGCAGTCCGTGATGAGCCCGCAATAGACGGTATCCTCCTGCGCGAACGTGTGCGCGTGTACGAGCGAGCCGCTGAACACATATACATAATCCGTGCCGTCCGCAGCCCGCGCACACATCACCTTATCCGTCTGCAGGGGAACGGCGCAATGCGCGGGCTTGTTGAGGTAACGCAGTTCGCTGCTTTCGGGGAGGTAGGAAGCGAGATACCCGCCGAATCCGAAGAGGTCGGAAGACCCGAACATGGGCGTGTAGACGTATGCATCCCCTTCCGCACAGACGAGCGCGTTTCCCTCCTCGCGCATATGCGCGAGTGAACAGCCGAGCACCCTTCCGCCCTCCCGAAGCTCCGAAGCGGGCAGGCGCAGCACGCGGCAGGCGTATGCGGGAGCGGTCATACCCACCTCCTCGAACGGATGGCGCACAGTTTTCTGCGGAACACGCCTGCGGCACGCAGTCCTTCTCGGAACCTTCCTTCCCAAACCTCCGCCTCGGCGTACCGCCCGCAGGTGAGCAGGAACTCGGCGCACACGCCCATGGAAAGCAGGCGCGCCGAAATACGCGCGGGGAATGCGACGGTATCCGTCAGTTCTGCCTGCGGCGGAGCGTAGGAATACGTCACGTTCACCGCGCCGTTTGCCCCGGGAACGGAAAGATAGGATGCCAAGACGGTGAAATTCAGCCGTCTGCCGCCCTCGTCCGTCACGTCGAGAATGTTTACAGGCGTTTCGGTCAGCGTAACATACTGCACTCTGCCCGCAAGCGGGAATACGCGATCCGTCTTTTCAAGCGGGCAGTAATCGAGCGCAACTTCGTTCTCCACGAGGCGGTAACAGCGCAGGAGCGACAAAACGCCGTCAGAAGGCGACTCTTCGCTGTCCGCCGCCGCGAGCGCGGCAAGCTCCGCGGCAAGATCCTCCCGCGCGATGTTTTCCGCCGAAAGCGTGAGAACGTCCCTTACGAGCATAAATCCGGCTCCTTACTTTTCCGTGATCCCCGTGAGCATCGCCTGCCCGCAGGGGCGGTAGCACATAAGCTCCGCATACTTGACGAGCGTCGCCGTATAGCTCGCCTTGGACGCCGCCTGACGGAGCACCCTGCCGCTCTCCGCTTCCAGCCACTGCCAGTCGCAGAGCTGATGCAGGCGAAAATCGTCGGTATTGAGCAGATACATCGTCTTTTCGGGGCAGAACCTGTCCGCCACCACGGGGATGCCGTTGTAGGACATCGCCTTAAACCCGCCCGTAAGCTCCACGGACTCCATCGCCCGCTTGTCGGACAGGAGGTCGAAGAGCGCGCGGCGCACGCCCCACGAACACACGATGAAATTGACTCTTCCGCCGCCGTTTGCCTCTACCATGTCGATCGCCTTCTGAATGGCGTTTTCGGTGAGCGCGCCCACGTTCGTGACGGTGTGCGGTTTGAGCCAGCCGTGCGTCGCACGGTCAAGACCGTAAAGGGTCTCCGAGTCGGAGAAGATCGCGCCGAGTCCCGTCAGTTCCAGCCCCTTCGAACCCTGCACATACAGCTTGCACTCCGCAATGGAGAGGTTGGAACCGGAGAGCGTAATGGTATTCTTCGTTCTGTCAACACTCGTGACCGTACGCCCGAATGCGACCGTCGTTCCCTCCGCATTGATGACGTCCAGCATCTGCCCGACGGCGAGGTTACGCACCGAATCCACCGTATAGACGCCACTCGCGGCCTCGGAGACGGTGGCAAGCAGTCCCGAACCGTCGCCGTAGAGCATTCTGCCGAGGTTGAAAGACGCGCTCCTGACAAGCCCGTCAAGTTCCGTACCGAGAAGATCGATGAACGCCCCCTCGTTGGACTGCGACGCGCGCAGCGCTTTATCGGTGATCTCGATCTGACCGTAGAGGTTTTTCAGCGTGGCGGTGAGCTGCGCATAACCGCCGTCCGACGCCGTGGGAAGATTGCCGTCCTCCTTGCCCGCGCCGATGCCGCCGCGCACCCCGTACACGACGGGCTTTTTGACGTCCTTGCCCCAGACGTCCGAAGTCGTGCGCTCGATCGCCGCGAGCAAAGGATTTGCCGAGAGATTGAGCTGTTCGGTGATCGCTTCCAGATAGTAACTTTTGAGTACGCCGTCCGCACTTTGCGTTGTGATCATATTTTTTCTCCTTTCTTTAAAGTTTCTGATTGCGCAGGTAACCGAGCGCGAGCTTTCCCGCTTCGCCGATCGATGAAACGCGGCGCGCGGGGGCGCGCACGGGCGCGCCTCCCCCCGCCATCAGCGGAACGCCGCGGACGCGGTCCAGATACTCTCCCACAATGCGCTTACGCACCTCTTCGTGCTGCATTGCGGCGGCATAGATCGCCTCATCGTCGTTCAAAACGCTGTCCTGCGGCGGGTTTTCGCTCTCGCTCGCTTCCGAAGAAGGCGGCTGCGACTGCGTTTCCGTCCCGCCCGCGCGGGACGCCTCTTCGAGCGCTTTCAGGCGTTGACTGCGACGGGTAAATTCCGCTTCCAGCTCCCGATAGGCACGCGCGAGGGCTTCCACGTTTTTGAATTTTCCCAGATCGGGCGCGCCCGACGCGGGGTCCGTATGTCTGTTCTCCTCTTCCGTCATGCTTCCTTCTCCTTTCCGCTTATTCCGGAGGACGGGTTCCGCATTTCAAATTCGCGGTGAGAGGCAATGTGGCGCGCGATCCTCTCCCGCACTTCTCCGTCCTCCTCCCCGCCCGAGAGCAGGGCGCGGACGTGTTCGGCGATGTGCAATCTGTGGTCATCGTAGACCGCCGCTTCCACGTCCGCATGCGCCAGCCAGACGTTTTCCCGCTCCGCCTTTTTCAGGTGCAGATGCGAAACGTCCCGCGCGTTTTCAAACGAGCCGTACCCAAGCGCGTCAAGCACGCGGGCGCGCGTCTCGTCCGAGAGCTTCCCCTCTTCGTCTTGCAGCAGCCCGAGTGAGAGAAGATTATAAATCTCCTCCCGCCGCTCCGCCGCCGAGCGCTCGTATGCGGGAACGAACTCCACGTCGTCCGCCGAAATGTCGCTCGCTCCGAAGGAGACAAGCTCCGCTTCCCCGCCCACGCCCGTCATGCGCAGAATGCGCTTTTCGCCCGCGAACTGGCGGTAGAGATGCAGGATCTGTTTCCCCGTCTCCCTGACTGCCCGTTCGACGCTCTCCGCACTCATTTGCATACGGTTCGTATCCTGATCGATGAGGAGTTGCAACCCGACCGCGGAGGTCACGTTGGTCGGATTCGCCGAGTTGCGCGAGACTTCGCTCATTCCCGAAACGAGGACGAACTCGTTCTCGATGCGCTCCTCCTCCTTTTCAAACTCGGCGGGAAGCGTCCCGCAGGGGAGGAACTCCGGCTTTGCCGCGCCTTGGCGGTAGACGAGCACTTTCCCGGGGTACAGCCCCTCCTCCGCCAATTCCTCGGCGTCCACCGAGCCGTCCTCCACCGCGACGACGCCCATCGTCAGGCGATTGAGAAATTCGTGTTTGCGGTTCCTGACGGCATTGTACGCGCGCTGCAACGGGATCATTCTGTCCACAACCGAAGTCCCGAAGAACGCTCCCGCAAGCGGAATGCACGTCTGCCGCACGAAGGGCAGCGTCCGCTCGCCGCGGTCGCCGTTCTCATAGGGCAGCTCGCCCTCGTACAAAAGCCTGTCAGCCGCAACGATCTCCAACCGTCCGCGCGGAAATGCTCCGCTCGGGCGGGTATAGCGCTCAATGAGCACGACCGCGTTCTCCATTGCAGGACGGTCGCTTCCGTCCGCCGGGCGTTTCCAGCCGCCCGCGGCGGAATAGGGCAGGAAGGCGAACTCGTCGATCCTGCCGCCCGCAAGCTGCACGCCGAACTTTTCGGCGATCTCGCTCACGGGGACCGCCTTGGCGTGAATGAGACTCGTCACCTCGTCCATGCCCTCGGCGGCAATGTTGTCGGGATAGATCTCGAAGGGCGAGAGCGCGACTACGTTCGCGTCCCCCTCGCGGACGGGATGACCCGTCTCGTCCGTGCCGATGACCGTTCCCTCCGCAAAATTCCATACGATCTTGTAAAACGCCGTGCCGCACGTCTCCGACCACTGCGTGGCGCGGGCGATCACGCTGTCCAGATCGACGCGGTTTTTCACCGATTTCAAAATGTTCGAGCACAGCCGCGCCGTGCGCACGTCGTCGTCCGCGTCGGAGAACGCGCGCACTTCCAGCGTAGGGCGCACCTTCGCAAGCCGCGCCAGACGCGTCTCCACGGTGGGCGCAATGTGATTGAAACACCTGCGCGACTGCCAATAGAACGCCGCGTCCTCTTCGGTCAGCTCGCCCGCGCCGTCGATGTCGCAGTACTGATTTCCGCCGATAAAATTCATATTGAGCTGCCAGCTGCGCTCCAGATTCCTGCGCGCCGCGCGGCGCGCCTCGAAATCCCCCGTCACTTCGCGCACGACCGCCGCGCGGCGCGCGTCCTCTGCCCGTCTCTCTTTTTCCGTCATATCTCCTCCCTGTCTGCGCCCGTCTTTGCAAGTTCGCGGAGCAGGCGCTCTTTCTCCGCCATGAGTTCTTCGTCCGAAAGTTCGGAAACTTCCGCCCCTTCCATGAGGAGCCTCACCGCCCGCAGATCGGGCGGCACGTCCTTGCGCGTCTCCTTCCGTTTGACGAGTTTCAGCTCGCCGTCCTCCACGCCGTACTCCTCCGTCACCTCCTCCACCGAAAACCCGAGCGCGACTTTGAGCACGGCGCTGCGAATATCATCCCGCATATTTTTTCCTCACCATGTCCGCGTTTGCGGCGTGATTACGCCCCCTTCCCCCGCCGCTCATCGGGGAAGTCTCCCCGCCCGCCGCGCCTGCGAAAGCCGCCTGATGCGCCGCTCCTTGTCCCGTGCGATCGCGCTCTTTTCCTCCTGCCGCACCGCGGGTTTGGGACGGCTCATCAGAAAATAGCGCAGCTCGTCCATCGCGTGATCGTCCCGCTTGACGGGGCTGTCTCCGCTGCCCCAGAAATAGCTCTTGAATTCGCGGATCATATTCACGCAACCCGAAAAAATGTACAGGTCTGGCAGCCCGTTTTCGCGGTTGAGGTACAGTTTTACGCGCTCGATCCCCGCGAAAACGTCCTTGTCGACGCGTGTGTCGGCGAGGATCCCGCGCTCGTAAAAAAGTTCCGCAACGGACTTGGACGAGGCGAGCGTACGGCAGCCCGCCGCCGAATCGATGAGCGCGGAGACCCGCCCCTTACCATCCCGCTTCCAACCGAGTTTTTCGCTGATTTCATGAATGGCGCGCGCATGGAAGTCCACGTCCTGCCCCGCGGCGTAGTGTTCCGCCAGCACGTAGACGTTGCCGTCGTAGTCCACGGCGTACCAATGCGCCGAAAGCGGATTTTTCAGCCCGGGGTCGATGGAGATGCTCTCCTGCCATTCGGGCGGCACGGAGAACGGCTCTATCACGTGTACGCGCTCGTCGAACTCGGGATAGACAAGCCCTTCCCGCGAGGCGAACCGTCCGTATCGGCGCGATTGCAGCGTCGCGTCGTCCATCGTCGCCGTGAGCGCGGCGATCTCCTTTTTGGAGAGAAAGGGATTGTCCGCCCATTCCATGAACTCGTACCAGATCTCGGGATCGCCGCTGCGGTTGAGGTAGATCTCCTCATACGCGAAGGTCAGCCCCTTCAAGGGGGTCATCGTGCCGAAAATCTCCCCGCGGCGGTCGAGAACGCGCATACGGCACTCCTCGTAGATGTCCCGCGGCGGCTCTTCGTCAAACCAGACGAAGTCGAGCGAACTTCCCTGAAAGCGTTCCCTGCCCTGATCGCAGCTCTTGAACCCGATGACGCTCGTCCCCCCGAACACGTTTTTCACGATGATCTGATCGACGATGCCCGCGGCGGGATTGTCCTTTCTGCCGCTCACCATGATGACGTCCGCGATCTGATCGGGGCGCAGATAGTGCAGAATTTTTTTCTGCGCGACGTCGCGCTGGACCTGCTGCGTCAGCGATACCACCCAGCCGAACACGTTGGGCTTGTTCTTTTTATACGGATGATTGCCCCGCGCCAGCCAGACCGCCTCCACCGCGCCGCACTCCGTCTTTCCCGAGCGGTTGCCGCCGAACACCCATCGGTTGCGCTTTTTGCACTTGTGAAAGGCGATCTGCTTTTTATGTTTCTTCCTGCCCGTATTGTAGCGGGCGAGCGTATCCGCCTCCCGCCGCCGCGCAAGCTCCCGTTCGATCGCCCTGAGCCGCGTCACGAGCGCCGCCGCTTCATCGGCGTTCTCCCTTACTTCGCACTGATTCGTCAAAATCGTCCCGTCCCCGCCTGAAAATTCACGCTATGATAGCGCGTATGAAAGTATTTCTCATCGCTGTGTGTCTGTTTCTTTCCGCCGCGCTCGCGCTGCCCGCGCCCGTCGCCGCCTCCGCCGACGAGGAAAAGCCGTACGCCGTCGCAGCCACGGAGGACGTCTGGTTCTACTCCGCCGAAAACGAAGAGACCCGCCTCTTCCTCATTCCCTGCACCTACTATGTGCGCGTGCTCGACGAGGGCGAAGTGTACAGCACCGTGGAGTACCTGACGGACGACGCGCCTTACAAAAAACTCCTCGGCTACTGCCGCACCGAACAGCTCTTCACCGTCGACTTCGTTCCCGCGCGCCCCTATCTGCGCAGGCAGGTCACGCTCACCTATACCCTGCCCGATTCGGGCGGACTTGGCGACGACGCGCTCTCGAAGGTCGAGCGCACCTTCGTCTACTACGGCGAGCGCACCGAAGGCGGTCAGCTCTACTACTACGTGTTTGACGGCGAGACGTTCGGCTACGTTCCCGCCGACGAACATATTGCCTACGAGCGCAACGACGACTACCTCGCCGCGCTCGCGGGCGAGAGCGAACCGCAGCCCGCGCCCGAAGAGGAAGGCGGATCGTCCGTGAACGCGGTGCAGATCGCCGTCATCTGCATTCTCTGCGCCGTAGCGGTCGCGGTCGCCGTGCTGGTGCTGCGCGGCAGGAAATCCTCCGCGCACGAATCTTCCGATTTCTGATCGGAACGGAACGCGATCTCGCGTTTGCAGCGGTGCGCCACGAGGCGTTTCTCCTCCCCCTCGGCGAGCGCGGCAAGGGCGCGGCGGAAGGGAGGAAACGCGCCGAACGCCTGCATAAACCGCTCCTCCGTCCAGCCGCGCATACACAGCCGCGCCGCGACCTTCCGAAGAAGCGCGCCCTGACGGCGGAAATAGTTTCGCTCCGAGCAGGAGACGCACACCGCTGCGAACCGCTCGCGCAGCACCTTTCTGCGGCGGAAATACTTGTATTCCAGCAAAAGCAGCTCCTCTTCCGTACAGGTTTCCACCGCCCCGTCCGCCGCCTCCTTCAACCGCAGGAGGCGGTCTTTCAGTGCAAGCTCTTCCGCAATCCTCTCCGCAAGCGCAAGCGTGCTCTCCGTCCCGCGGAAGGAAAGAAAAGCCTTGTTCTCCGCACCGACCCCGACCGCCTCGGCAAGTGCAGAGAGGTGCGGATAGGCGTATAAAATTACCTTCGCATATTCGTATGCCATCGATACCTCCTCACGCCTCCCGCCGGCGTTTTAAAAATACGAACATTTGTTTGCCTTTTTATCTTATCACTGAAATATGACAGACGGGTGCCTGTATGCCAAAAAAATTTCAGGATTTTTTATAATTTTTTTCATGCCGCCGCGCACGGCGGCGCAGATAAAAAGAGAGAGGCTGCGATATCGTCTCCCATGTTTGTCGTTTTTTTCACGTCCGCGCGGATTTTTTGCAAAAGGCTTGAATTTTTTGCGCGCGCGTGTTATAATGGATATATGGTAATACGAAAGCGCGCGGGAGTCGCGCTTGCAGCCTTGCTCGCGCTGAGCGCGGCAGGCGCCGCATTCCCGCTGTATGAAAATACTTCCGCCTCGGCGGACGAATCCGCGGTCCGCGTCTCCTCCGTCGCTCTGACGACCGACAACGCCTCGCTCTTCCTGCCTGCAAGCTACGAAGAGTATCTCCCCTTGGAGAATCCGTCGGACGTTGCCTTTTCCGAAAATTATATCGCCGTTGCGGACGGAATGAATCTGTACGTCTATGCACGCGAAAACGGATCGGAATACAAACCGTACACGCTGTCCTCGGGCAACATTGCAAAGATTGGGTTTCACGGCGACGATCTCTACTTCGTCGTGCGGGACAGCGACGCCAGCATCCGATTTTATCGGTACGATTATGCAACAGGCAGCGCGCGCGACATGGGTTTCAACTGCTCGACCTTCCTCATCGTCGGCGATACGCTGTATACCGCAACCGTCGCAGGTTCAAGCACCACGTTCGCGGCGCGCACGTTGACTGCGGACGGCGCGGGCGAAGCGCAGCCGCTCGGCGAACTCCCCACCAGCACAACGCCCTATCTCGCGTATGCAGACGGCACGATTCTCTGCTGCGTCGACAGATTGCTCTATTATCCCGTCAACGGTTCGTTTGCCTACAATCAGTGCCACAATCTCAGTTCGGAAGCCTCGCCCAGCCTGAACGTCACATCCGTGTGTTCGGACGGGACTTCTCTCTACTTCTCCTCCGCGGCGGGACTGTTCCGCAGAGGAACGGGGTCGGACGGCACGGTCACGCGGCTTTCCGACGCGAGCGGACTTTCCGCCATGAGTTTTCACGGCGGCGCGCTCTTCTGCATCGAGGGAAAATCGGTGCGCGAGATCACCGTTTCGGGCGACAGCGCGGCGTTCACCTCTTATGAGATCACCTCCGCATCCGATTCCGTGAACCGTCTTTCGGGCGCAACCGATATGGCGCGCTCAGGAAACCTGCTCGTCACAGCGGACGCGGGCAACAGCCGCGTCTCCGTCTACAATTTTCAAACGCAGAGCTATTCCGCGATCCCCTGCGACGCGGTCCCGTCCAAAGTCGCGACGGACGGCGAGACGATCGCCTACGCATCGGGTACGAACATTTACACCTGCGCCTACGGCGATACGCAGTTCACGCTGACTGAAACGGCGGACGGCACGGTGAACGGCATTGCCTGTGCGTACGGAACGGTATATTACATCACCGCAACCATGGATTACGGCGTGGCGGACGGCGAAACGACGTCGTCCGTCAGTTATGAATACGGTGTTCCGACGGGAATTGCCTGCGATCTGTACGGCACTCTCTGCGTTTCGTATCAATCGGGAGAATTGCGCAGTTTTCAAGGTTCTGATTTTACGCAGAAATCTTCTTCCGCAGGTTCGGAAACAAAAAACTTCACCGTTCCGGGCGGCGCGGTCTCGCTCGAATCGGATTATCAGGGCAACCTATACTACCTCTCGGGCGGCGTTCTCTACCGTAACGGCGAACCGTTTGCAACGGTCAGCGGCAGCGACTTCATCTGGACGCAGGACGGGAGCGCACAGAACGCTGTCTCCTTCGCCCTCGGCTTTGAGGACGACGAAGTTTACTTCAATTTCGGAAACTATCTTGTCAAAAGCGCCGCGGGCACGCTTGCGGACATTCCAACACTCAGCGAGATCGCCGTGGGCGGCGCGCGCGATGCGACATTTGCATTTCACGCAACAGACAGACTTCTCGTCACCGTTCCCGCAGGCGCGGTATGCGTCTCGACCGATCTGACGGCGCTGCGCGACGAGGGCGGCACGGCGTTCCCCTACCGCGGCTATGCGCGCGCGGCGGAGGAACGGCAGGGCGTCTTCCTTGCGGAAACGGACGGCTGGTCGCTCGTCCTCTTCGCGGAAGGCGACGGAACTTACACCGCAGGGCTGTTTTCTTCTGCGTCGCTTACGTTTGCGGACGCCTCCGAATATTACGCGGCAAACGATCCTGCGCCCGCGCGCTATCTGAGCAGCTCCGTTTCGGTATACTATGCGCCCTGTTTGGAGAGCGCGCTTGCACAGCGGCAGCTTTCGCGCGGAACGCAGGTCACGTTCATCGGCACGGTTCAGACGGCGGAATTTACTTATGCGCTCGTGGAATTTTCCGACGGTGCTCGTGTGACGGCGCGCGGATACGTTCCCGCCTCTTACCTGACGTCCATTCCCGCCACTCCCTCTTCGGGCGAGAATTATACGCTCGCCTACCTGAAATCGAGCGACGAAGGCATTCTGTTTACCGCGGCGGACGGCTCGGAACTGCGCGTCACCGAGCGGGTGCAGGTGCGGCTGTACGATAACGGCGACGGCACCTATACCGCCCGCCTCGCGGACGATCTCTCGTACAGCGCGACCATCACGGACGACATGATCGACGACGGAAACGCCGAAGTCATCCGCATCGTTCTCATCGTCATCTTAACGGTACTCGCGCTCGTAATCCTGGGCGTGTACCTCTATCTCCTGCCATGGGAAAAATATCGGAAAAACAAAAAATAACCTGCCCTCCGCCGTTGACTTTCGGCGGCAAATATAGTAGAATATGCAGGCGCGAAAGCGCGCGCGATCAAAGCAATTTCTTTAAAAAACTATTATAGAAGAGGAATGAAATATGGCTACTTATCTCTCTCCCTTAGCACCCCAACGCGCAGATCCCTATCTGTACAAGCACACGGACGGGAAGTACTATTTTACGGCGACCTGCCCGAAGTACGACCACCTCGAAATCCGCTGTGCAGACACGGTAAACGGCATTGCGAACGCGCCCGCGCGCACGGTCTGGAAAAAACACGCGTTCGGCGCGCTGGCATGCCATATCTGGGCGCCCGAGCTGCACTACATCATGGGCAAATGGGTCATCTACTTTGCCGCGGGGCATAAGCCGCACATCTGGGATATCCGCCCCTACGCGCTCATCTGCAAGGGCAGCGACCCCATGAAGGACGAATGGGAGGCGGAACCCGTTCCCATGCAGCCCGCAAAAAACGACCCCTACCCTTTCACCGACTTTTCGCTGGATATGACGGTGTTCGAGCACAAGGGCAGATGGTATGCCGTCTGGGCGCAGAAATTCGGCTGCGAACGCGCCGAGAAACCCATCTCCGATCTGCTCATTGCAGAACTTGAAACGCCCACCAGACTCAAAACGGTGTTTACGCGCATCACCTCGCCCGACTACGATTGGGAGCGCGACGGCGGTTTCTGGGTCAACGAAGGCCCCGCCGTTCTGAAAGGACCCGAAACGAAGGGCAAGATCTACCTCACCTACTCCGCCTCGGCAACGGGCGCGTGCTACTGCATGGGAATGCTCCGCGCCGACGAGGACAGCGACCTTCTCGATCCCCGTTCGTGGCAGAAAGACCGCTGGCCCGTTCTGAAAACGGACGAAAAGCTCAAAGTGTTCGGACCGGGACACAACTGTTTTGTCCGCGGCGACGAAAACGAGGTCTTGACCCTTCTCCACTTCCGCGATTACGAGAAGATCCACGGCGATCCGCTCAACGACCATAACCGCCACGCGCACGTGATGAAGGTCAGATTTGCAGAGGACGGCTGCCCGATCTTCGAGCTGAATCCCGACGAGCTTTACAACACGCCCTATGTGAACGAAAAGCAGAAGAACATCAACGCATAAAGCGATCCCCCGCCGCGCATCCGCGCGGCGGGGGATTTTTCAATCTTGTATTTCTGCGGCAATCTGCGCGCCCCGCGTTCCGCGGGGCGGGGGATTTTTCAATCTTCTATTTCTGCGGCAATCTGCGCGCCCCGCGTTCCGCGGGGCGCGCATCGTTTATTCTTCCAGAATCTCCAAATACGGTTTTCCGTGGGTATATTTCGCAACGGTGAGCCTGTTCCCGTCGCGGTCCTCCGCCTCGTACAGCGAAAACCAATCGGGGTGACGGAGCGCCTTCACCGCCATATCGTCCCAGATATAACAGCCCTTCTCGCCCGAGACGAACGTCATCTCCCGCGCGCGCGCAACGATGCGCCGTTGCAGTCCTCCGCCCGAAAGATCGACGTTCTGCACGTTCAGCAGCGGATTGCGGCAGGTATCCATCGTTACCGCGACGTGCGCATATCGCTGTGTGACGGCGGTAAACGCCGCGCGGTCGAGCGCGTGATTGAACTCATACCCGCGGAAGTTGGGCGTTTCCGCAACGTTCCCGCCCATAAACACGAACTTCCGCACCGCGCCGCGCGCAAGAATGCGCGGAACGAGCGTCATCGGACCAAGGCTGAGGAGATCGTATTCCCCCTCGCTCTGCGCAATCCAATCGGAGAACGCCGCAACGGGCGCGGAAAATCCCTCGTCGTCCGAAAACAGATCGCCCATGCCGTCGTTCCCGTGAATGTTTTTCAGATACTCGGCGGGCTGTTCTTCCGCCGTCGTATCCACGACGACGAGCGGGACCGTTTCAAAGGGCAGGTGCGCAACGAGCTTTTTCGCGTTCGCAAGCGAAATTTCGGGCGGAACGTTCCCGCCCGCCGCGACCAGCGCGACAGTTTCATACCCGTCCGCCGCGGCGTGCGAAAGCGCGTCCACCGTTGCGGCGGCGTCGTCGAGACCGTAATCACAGCATAAAATAAGGTTCATGCCCCTATTATAGCACGCCCCGCCCCCTTTTGCAAGGGGGCGGGGCGATCGCATGAAAATATCTGTCTGCAAGCCGATCCCCGCGGCACACAGGAAAACAGAAAAACGCTCTGCCGACGGTATGCGGACAGAGCGTTTCAACCTTGTAATGCAGGTGCGCGACGTCCGCCGCAGGGCGGACGGGCGCGTTACATAATATTTTTTACCGACCGCGGGAAGAGCGTCACGTCGCGGATATTTTCCATACCCGTAACGTACATAACGAACCGCTCGAACCCGAGTCCGAATCCGCCGTGCGGCACCGTGCCGAACGTGCGCAGATCAAGGTATTGTCTGTATGCGGAAAGATCCATTCCCCGCGCCTTCATTGCGGCAAGCAGTTTTTCGGGATCCGCCTCGCGCTCGCTGCCGCCGATGATCTCGCCGATGCCCGGCACGAGAAGATCGGTCGCGGCGACCGTTTTGCCGTCCGCGTTCTGCTTCATATAGAAGGACTTGATCTCTTTGGGGTAATTAATGACGAACACGGGCTTTTTGAACACGCGCTCGGTGATATACTTTTCATGCTCCGTTTGCAGATCGCAGCCCCACTCCACGGGATATTGGAAGCTGACATCCGCTTTTTTCAGAAGCTCGATGGCGTCCGTGTAATCGAGCACGCCGAATTCGCTCTCGACCACGTTGCAAAGTTTTGCTTTCAGCCCGGGCTCCATGAACTTTTCAAAGAAGTCCATCTCCTCGGGGCATTCCGCCATCACCGTGCGGATGACGGTTTTGATCATATCCTCCGCGATCTCCATCACGTCGGGAAGTTCCGCAAACGCGATTTCAGGCTCCACGTGCCAGAACTCCGCCAGATGGCGCGTCGTGTTGGAGTTTTCCGCGCGGAAGGAAGGCCCGAACGTGTAGATCCTGCCGAGCGCAGTCGCCGCGACTTCGCCTTCGAGCTGACCCGAAACGGAAAGCCCCGCCTTCTGCCCGAAGAAGTCCTCTTTGAAATACGCCTCTTCGCGCTCGTACTCCGCGTTCCACGGCTGCGTCGTCACGCGGAACATCTCGCCCGCGCCCTCGCAGTCGCTCGCCGTGATGAGGGGCGTGTTGATATAGTAATATCTGCGGTCGTGGAAATAGCGGTGGATCGCCTGCGCCGCAACGCTCCGCACGCGGAACACGGCGGTAAACGTATTGGTACGCAGCCGCAGGTGCGGAATTGTGCGCAGAAATTCCAGCGACGTGCGCTTTTTCTGAATGGGATAGTCGCCCGGGCATTTACCGAGGAGTTTCACCTCTCTTGCATTCAGCTCCGCGCCATCGCCCCTGAACGCCTTTACGACCTCGCCGCGCACGCAGACGGACGCGCCGCACTTGGTGCATTCCGCGTCGAGCGAAACGGCGTTTTTATCCACGACGACCTGCAAGCGGGCAAAGCTCGTCCCGTCCGCAAGTTCCAGAAAGGCGACCGCCGAAGAGTCCCGGTAGGTGCGCACCCAGCCGCAGACCACGGCTTCCGTGCCGATGAGTTCACTTTTATGCAATACGTCTGCAATATCGATATGTTTCATGGAACATCCTCCAAAATAAACGATCCCGAAAAATTCGCGGCGTGTTCAGCGATTGCCGTCTATCGCCGCCGAGAAACCGCGCTTCGCGCCGTACGGCGCGCCCGCCGTTTTCTCTTCCTCTCGTGAACCTCTCAGTATGCGCGGGCAAATACGACGGTGCGCTCCGCTTTCTTGCCGCAGACAATGCAGGTATCGGACGTATTCTCTCCGTCCATCACGCGGGCGGTCGCCTGCGCGAACTCCTTCACCTTATCCTCGCATTCGCGGCAGCCGCACCAGCCTGCGCGGACGAAATTGCCGCCGTCCACGCCCGCGAGCAGTTCCGCAAGCGAGTTTGCGCGCACGATGCGCCTATCCATGCGCGCCTTTGCGGAATTGTACATATTTTCGGAAATCTCTTTGAGCAGAGCCTGCACGCTTTCAGCGGCGGAATCCAGCGCGTACTCCTCTTTCTCTAAGGTATCGCGCCGCGCCATCAGGCATTTGCCCGCTTCCAGATCGCGCGGGCCAAGCTCAATGCGCACGGGCACGCCCTTCATCTCCCATTCGTTGAACTTCCAGCCGGGCGAATTTTCGCTCTCGTCCAGAACGACGCGCACGCCCGCGGCGGCGAGTTTTTCTTTAAGATCGCGGCACGCTTCCAGCACGCCCTCTTTTTTGGACGCGATGGGAACGATGACGACCTGCACGGGCGCGACGACGGGCGGCATGACAAGCCCGCGCCTGTCGCCGTGCGTCATGATGAGCGCGCCGATGAGCCGCGTGGAAACGCCGAACGAGGTCGTGTAACCGTACTTCTGAACGCCGTCCTTATCGAGGAATTTAATCTCGAACGCCTTTGCGAAGTTCTGCCCGAGATAGTGCGTCGTACCCGCCTGCAAGCTCTTGCCGTCGTGCATCATCGCTTCCATACCGAACGTTGCAACCGCGCCCGCGAACTTCTCTTTCTCCGTCTTGCGCCCCGTCAGAACGGGCATCGCAAGGCAGGTCTTTGCGAACTCTTCATAGACGGCGAGCATTTTCAGCGTCTCGTCCATCGCCTCCTCTTCGGAAGCGTGTACGGTATGCCCCTCCTGCCACAAAAATTCGCTCGTGCGGAGGAAGGGGCGCGTGGTCTTTTCCCAACGCATGACGTTCGCCCACTGATTCATCAGCACGGGCAGGTCGCGGTAGGATTGGATCCACTTGGAATACATACTGCCGATAATGGTCTCGGACGTGGGACGGATGACGAGCGGCTCGGCGAGCTTTTCGCCGCCCGCGTGGGTGACGACCGCAACTTCGGGCGCGAACCCTTCCACGTGCTCCGCCTCCTTCGTCATAAAGCTCATGGGAATGAGCAGCGGGAAATACGCGTTTTCGATCCCCGTCTCCTTGAAGCGCTTATCAAGCTCCTTCTGAATATTCTCCCAGATCGCATAGCCGTACGGACGGATGACCATCGTCCCCTTGACGGGACCGTAATCCACGATTTTGGTCTTTAAAACGACGTCCGTGTACCACTGCGGGAAGTCGCTGTCGATGTCCGCAATTTGCTCTACGAAATTGTCCTTCGCCATAAAAATTGCTCCAAAAAAAAGATTATGGTAATTATACCACATCTTTTTGCGTTCGTCCATCGTTTGAAGCAGCGTTTTCGCCTTCGTCCTCGCTTTTTCTCGGCGTTTGCGCACGGCTCCGCGCAATTTTTTTGCGCCGATCTCCCTTTCCGAGCGTTGAAGCAGACTGAAAGATCCGTTTGAGCGGCTCAAAGAGCAGGAGCACGCTCGCCACCGTGCAGAGCGTCTGCGGGAGCATGGAGAAAAATCCCGTATAGAAATAGGCGACCGCGGCGTCCCACGTATAGCCGTACCAGAGCGGCGTGAGCACGTCGTCCAGCAGGGTAAAACAGACGGTGCACAGCGCCGCGAGCGCGGTGACGGACGCGGTCTCCCGCCCGAAACGCTTTGCCTTTCCGCCCACGCACAGGAGCACGACATACAGCGCGAGGAGCGCCGCAAGCGCCCCGAAGAGCGCCCAGAGCATTCCCGTCAGGCGCGCCCGATAGAGCACACTGACGGGAATCCCGATGACGGCTCCCGCGGCACACCCCGCCGCAAGGAGGACAAGCAGCGCGGGGCATACCCACACGGCGACGGGTTTTTCCCGCCTGCCGAGCCAACCGAAGAGCAGCGCAAAGGCGTTGAAATAGACAAGATAGAGAATGATGACGTTGGGATAGAATCCCCACAGAAAGCAGCGCAGAAGGGAGAACGCCGTTGCGACGAGCACGCCGCATTTCGCCCCGAACACGTAGCAGAAAACGAGCAAAAATACCGTGACAAGCTCCACCCCCGGGACGAACCCGAGCGCGTATTGTACGGCGATGAGAAGCGCCGTCATGACCGCGCATACGGCAATGGTTTGCGCCGCGCCCCTGTATTTCATACGCTCCTCCTTCCGCCGCCCTGCCGCGGCGATACTTCAATCAACGTATTTCCCGCTCCTTCCGTACGCGTTCAGACGTATTTTGCCCGCGCCATGTCCGCGATCGGCGTTTACATTGCCGTCCAGACGAGCGCGTAGTATTCTCCCGCAACGAGGGGCAGACCCGAAACGCCGTACGACGCGCTCGCGAGCGTCTTGCCGTCGTACTCGTATGTACCCCACTGCGCGTCGGAATAGGATGTGCCGTCCAGCGTGCCGATCGTCGTATAGACCGCCCAATAATGGTCGTCCGTCGCCGCCACACCGTTGACGGACGTAATGTAGAACCCGTACTCGCTCTCGCCGCCCGAGAAGGTGAGTTTTTCCTCCTCCTGAAATACGGTAAGCGCGTCGTAAAGGCTCTTCGAGGTATCGCCCTCCGTCACTTCGATGACGACGCGCTCCGTATCGCTTGCAAGCGCCTCCGCTTTCGCCGCGCCGATCGAGGTATCCTGCGCGCAGGCAGAAAACAATGCGCCGCACACGAGAACGGCGGACGCGGCAGCCGCCGCAATAAGACCTTTGAACTGTTTCATAACTATCCTCCAAAAAAATTAACCGTGAGTAAAAGAAAAATACGCTTCCCGAAAAAGAAAGCGTACGGAAAAAAACAGGATCATATCCTGCCGCGCGCTCCTCTTCTCCGACCCGAAAAAAGAAGTGTATTCCGATGCGGGCAGGTCTCCTGGCTCTCGTCGTCGGCGCATTGCGCCTTCCGAAGTTGCCGCACTTCGCACACTGCGAACACTGCGGCAATTCCGACGACTCCCGAAGCGTTTGCTTGGGCGTATCCTTCCCACTTGCGCAGTGGATACGCCGCGCTCCGAACAGTAGCGGGGGCTGCGGAGGAATGACCTCTCTTCCCTATTAAACTCTCTTCGCAAAGAGAGTACCCTCATCGGTCTGATTTATATTTTGCGGATTGCTCCGCACGCATACAGTTTATGCCATTCCTCGCCCGAGGGCAAGGAAAAATGTTGGCACGCACCTGTACGATATTTGCAGTTTCAGGGAAAAATGCAGCCCGCCGTACCGCGGCAGACTGCGGAAAACTCAGAACTCGTTGCGGAGCGACCTCGTAATGTACCCCAGCGCAAACGCGTTGGGTCCCACGTGGGAACCGATCACGGGTCCCATAATGAAGACGTGCGGCTGGATATGGAATTTCTCCTTTACATACTCTTCCAGCTCCCGCGCCGCAGGCTCGTTGTCGGTATGTACGATGAACACCTCGCCCAATCCGTCCGGTCCTTCCTTTTCCAGCTTCGCCTTGATGAAACTGATCGCCTTCTTCTGCCCGCGCACCTTGCCCAGTACAAAGAGCTTTCCATCGTTATCGAAAGAGAGGATTGGCTTGATATCGAGCATTCCGCCGATGGCAGCGCTCGCCGCAGACACACGCCCGCCCCTTTTGAGATATTTCAGGTCGTCTGCCACGATAAAGTGCTGGATATGCAGGCGCAGTCCGTTGACGTAGTCGTACGTCTCCTGCGCCGTTTTGCCCTCGTTGCGGCATTTCAGCGCGAGCCGCACAAGCGCACCCTGCCCCACCGTCGCCGTCAGCGGATCGACGACGTACACCTCGAACTTAGGATAGCCCTTCCTGACGTCCGCCGCCGCCTTTGCCGCGACCGTCTTAGTGGGCGAAAGCCCCGAGGAAATAGTGAAGTGGACCACGTCCTCCGCGCCCGCCTGCGCAAGCGCAAGGAAGTGCTGATAGTGCGATTCGTAGTTGAGCATCGACGTGCGCGAAAATCCTCCCGTCCGCAGCTCGTTGTAGAAATCGACGTACTGCGAATATTGCGTGAAGTTATCGAGGCGATCCTCCATCTTCCCGTCCTTTTCCATTGTAAACGTCAAAGAAACGAATGCAATATCGTTCTCCACGATAAAATCGTGGTACAGATCGCAGGTCGAATCCGTCGAAAGCGTAAACTTGTACATTCCTGACCTCTCCGAATATTTTGGAACAGTATACTGTAAGGGAGTAATACGAACCCGATCAAAAGCGGAAACTGTGCGCTCATACTTTGTTGAACCCCTTGCCCGTGCCACACGGCACGCGCTGCGGGCTTTTCTCGGCGGCGCCGAGGGAAAGCGCCGCCTCGGGCACGGTTTTTGCGCTGAAAAAGCAAAAACCTTAGTTCGGGACGCGCGCACGGCACACCGTGCCGATGCGCATAAAGCGTTCCTCACCGCGTCTGACCGCTCATCTTACCGCTTTTGATTGCTTCGCACCTTTGGCGAGCACCTTATTTCCTTCTCAAAATTCTTTTTGAAAGAATTTTGAGAAAAAGGAGCGGCAAACGCATAAGGCGCGGTGTTCGGCTTTGCCGAATCACCCGCAAAATTCGTTTCGCCGTGACGCGATGACGCAGCCATACAGCGTATTGCAAGGAAGATGAGCAAAAAGATGCCGAAAAGATGCCGCCAAAGGCGTGGTTCGTATTTTTCCCTTACAGTATAGCACAGCCGCACATTTTCTGCAAGATTTTTTCGGAAAATCGCCGTATTTTTTACAAAAAGGTCTTGAAAAACGTTCGCTAAGCAGGTATAATGTAATCGTACGGGCAGACGGCGCCCGCCTTTTGCGCGCGCCGTCAAAAACGAGCCTGAGGGGGAATTATGACAGAACAGGATTTTCTCAAACTCAAAAACGGGACGGACGTGCGCGGCACAGCCGTCGCGGGCGTGGAGGGCGATCCCGTTACGCTGACCGACGAGGCGGTGCTTGCCATTGCGAAGGCGTTCACCGTGTGGGCGGCGAAAAAGACGGGCGTCGCGCACCCCACCGTCGCCGTGGGGCATGATTCGCGCGTCTCGGCGGGGCGCATTTCCGCGCTCGTCACAGAGGGCGTCACCGCGTGCGGCGGAAACGTCATTTTGACGGGGCTTTCCTCCACGCCGTCCATGTTCATGCTCTTGCAGGACGATTTCGGCGCGGACGTCTCCGTCATGATCACGGCGAGCCACCTGCCCTATCAGAAGAACGGGCTGAAATTCTTCGCGAAAGACGGCGGTCTGGAAGGCGCGGACGTCGGCGAGATTTTGAAGATCGCGGCGGCGGGAAACTTCCCCGCGGGCAAGGGCAGCGTTCAGGAAAAGAGCTACATTCAAACGTACTCCGCCGACCTCGTGAAAAAGGTGCGCGCGGCGTGCGGAGAGGACAAGCCGCTCCAAGGCAAGCGCATTCTCGTGGACGCGGGCAACGGCGCGGGCGGATTTTACGTTGACCTCGTGCTGAAACCGCTGGGCGCGGATACGACGGGTTCGCAGTTCCTCGAACCGGACGGGACGTTCCCCAACCACATTCCCAACCCCGAGAACGAGACGGCGATGCAGTCCGTGTGTGCGGCGGTCAAGAAACATCATGCGGACTTCGGCATCATCTTCGATACCGACGTGGACCGCGCGGGCGCAGTCGCTCCGGACGGCGAGGAAATCAACCGCAACCGTCTCATCGCGCTCATTTCGGCGATCCTGCTCGAAGAGCGGCAGGGCGCGTACATCGTGACCGATTCGGTGACGAGCGACGGCTTGGCAGCGTTCATCAAAGCGCACGGCGGCGTACACTACCGCTTCAAGCGCGGCTACAAAAACGTCATCAACGAGAGCAAACGGCTCAACGCCGAGGGCAAATACTCCCCTCTCGCCATCGAGACGAGCGGACACGCGGCGCTCAAAGAGAACTACTTCCTCGACGACGGCGCGTATCTCGTTACCCGCCTTCTCATCGCGCTTGCCAAGTGCGCGAAGGAAGGGAAAGACCTCATGGCGCTCATCGCCGACCTTCCCGAACCCGCGGAGGCGGCGGAAGTGCGGCTGAAATTCGTACCCGACTGCGATTTCAGGGCGCTGGGCGCGCAGGTCATTCGGGAATTTGAACAGTACGTCGGGCAGACGGAATATATGTCGCTCGCGCCCGATAATCACGAAGGCGCGCGCGTCAACTTCGATAAAGCGCATGGCAACGGCTGGGCGCTCGTCAGAATGAGTCTGCACGAACCCATCATGCCTATCAACGTGGAGAGCAACGAACGGGGCGGCAACGCGCGCATCATGCGCGAGCTGTACGCCTTCCTGAAAAACTACCCCTTCCTCAACACCGAACCGTTAAAAAATCAGATATAAGGAGATACAAATTTATGAACGACGTCAAACAGACCACCATCAACGCCATCCGCATTCTTTCGGCGGAAGCGATCCAGAAAGCGAACTCCGGACACCCGGGACTTCCCATCGGCTCCGCGCCCATCGCCTATACCCTTTGGCAGAACTTTTTGAAATTCAACAACAACGATCCCAAGTGGGATGACCGCGACCGCTTCGTCCTCTCCGCGGGGCACGGCTCCATGCTTGACTACTCCCTGCTCTACCTGTACGGATTGGGTCTGACGAAGGAAGATCTGATGAACTTCCGTCAGCTCGGCTCCAAGACGCCCGGGCATCCCGAATACGGTCACACCGTGGGCATCGAGACGACGACGGGACCGCTCGGACAGGGCATCGCCAACGCCGTGGGTATGGCGGTCGCGGAGGCGCACCTCGCCGCCGTGTTCAACCGCGATGGTTTCCCTATCGTCGATCACTACACCTACGCGCTGTGCGGCGACGGATGTCTGGAAGAAGGTATCTCCTACGAGGCGTGCTCGTTCGCGGGTACGCATGAGCTGGGAAAACTCATTCTCTTCTACGACGACAACGACATCACCATCGAGGGAGATACCGACATCACCTTCAAAGAGGATGTCGCAATGCGCTTCAAGGCGCAGAATTGGCAGGTCATCAAAGTAGACCTCGTCGCCAATCCCGACAGCGTCTCCCTGCTCTCCGCCGCCATCCGCAAGGCGCAGAAGGAGACGAAGAAGCCCTCCATCATCATCTGTAAGACGAAGATCGGCTACGGTACGCCCCTCGAAGGCAGCCACAAGTGCCACGGTGCGCCGCTCGGCGCAGAGAACCTGCAAAAGACGAAGGAACGCTTCGGCTGGACGTGCGAACCCTTTGAGGTCCCCGCCGAAGTGCTCGCCCACACCAAGCAGGCGGGCGCGCGCGGCGCGAAGAAAGAGCGCGCATGGAAGGCAATGTTCGCCGAATACGAGAAGGCTTACCCCGAACTTGCGGCGGCGTACAAGGCTGCCATGAGCGGCGAAATGATCGACCTTGCGAAGGTGGAAGACCTGTTCAGATTTGAAAAACCCATGGCGACCCGCCAGACCTCCTCGGTCGTGCTCAACAAGATCGCCGCGCTCGTTCCCAACCTCATGGGCGGCTCGGCGGACCTTGCGCCCTCCAACCTCTCCGACATGAAGAACACCGATACCGTTCATTACGGCGACTTCTCGGCGCAGGATAAGAGCGGCAGAAATATGCACTTCGGTATCCGCGAGCACGCCATGGCGGCGATCACCAACGGTATGCAGCTCCACGGCGGTTTGAAGTGCTACTGCTCCACCTTCTTCATCTTCTCCGACTACTGCAAGCACGCAATGCGCCTCTCCGCGCTCATGAACATTCCCGTCGTCTATATCCTGACGCATGACTCCATCGGCGTCGGCGAGGATGGTCCTACGCATGAACCCGTCGAGCAGCTCATCGCGCTCCGCTCCATTCCCAACATGAAGGTGTACCGCCCTGCGGACGGCAAAGAGACGGCGGCGGCGTGGGTCTCCGCACTCACGGGTACCGCGCCCACCGCGCTCGTGCTCACCCGTCAGAACCTGCCGCAGTATGAAAACAGCGGGCTTGTCGCCCTCAAAGGCGGCTATGTGCTGGAAGACTGCGACGGCACGCCCGACGTCCTTCTGATCGCGAGCGGTTCGGAAGTCGAGCAGTGCGTCGGCGCGAAGGCGAAACTCGCGGAGGAAGGCATCAAGGCGCGCGTCGTCTCCATGCCCTGCATCGAAGAGTTTGAAAAGCAGAGCGCGGAATACAAGGAGAGCGTTATCCCCTCCGCCGTCAAAGCGCGCGTCTGCGTGGAGGCAGGTTCGCCTTACAGCTGGTACAAGTACGCAGGCGACAAGGGCGAGATCATCGGAATGTCCACGTTCGGCGCAAGCGGTCCCGCCGCGCAGCTCTTCAAGCTGTTCGGATTTACGGTGGAGAACGTCGTCGAGAAGGCAAAACTCTCCCTTGCAAAATAACCGCACAAAATACGCAGGAGGCGCGGAAATCCCGCGCCTCTTTTCATAAGGAGTTTTCTATGGATCTGAACGAAATCGAGAGGCTCTACCGCCGCCGCCAGAGCTGCCGCGCATTCAGCGGCGCGCCCGTCGCGCGCGATCTCCTTGAAAAAATCTGTTCCGCCGCCCTTTTGGCGCCCTCCGCCTGCAACGCGCAGCCGTGGAAACTGATCGCAGCCTTAGGCGAAAAGGCGAAGGAAGTCGCCGCCTGCACGCAGGGCATGGGTATGAACAAGTTCGCCTCCGGGGCAGGCGCGTTCGTCGCGGTCTGCGTGGGGAAAAGCAACGCAAGCGCCCGCGCGGGCGCGCGCATGACGGGAACGGACTTCACCGCGAACGATCTTGGCATTCTCACCGCGCACCTTGTTCTCGCCGCCGAAGCCGCGGGGCTTGCGAGCTGTATCCTCGGCTGGCGCAGCGAGAAAAAACTGTGCTCTGCGCTGGGCATTCCCGAAAAAACCGCCATTCCCGTCGTGGTCGCGCTCGGGTATCCCGCGGACGGGTATGATATCCGCCCCAAAAAGCGGAAAAGTTTGGAAGAGACGCTCCTCGTCCTCGGAGATCCGATCTCTTGACTTTTCTCTTGCGGTATGGTATCATGAATAAAACCTTTCAGGGGAAACACCATGGCACAACAGAAGAAAAATACGGCAAATCTCGTACCCGTCGAGGATAACGCGCGCCCGTCCGAAAAACAGGAGCGCAAAATGACGATATACGAATACGAAGAAAAGTACGTGCGCCGCCAGAACGTGCGCGGCGCGCGCTTCCTGCTCTCGCTGTTTGCGGGCGTCATCGGCATTTTCATCGGATGGTGTCTGTTCTCCTTCACCATGCAGCTCTGGAACGTGCACGAATACGCGGGCTACGCGGCAGCGGCAGTCAGCGTGCTTTTATTCATTTTTCTCTATCTCGTTCCGCTCGTCAAAATTCTGCGTTCCGACTACTTCATCACCAACGTGAACGCCGCGCACGCGGGCAGGGCAAAGCGGCACAACAAGCGGGTGCGGCGCAGCATCGCCGAAAAGATGATCGACTTCAACAACAACGTGAACGGCATCGGCTGGTACGACGATAAGCTCGTTGGCGATTTGGAGGTCGCCGTCCGCACCAACGACGACGAAGGCATCAAGACGGCGCTCACCGCCCTCTATAAGGGCAAGGTGAAAAAATCGGCGAAGGACATCATTTTCAAATGCTCTTTAAAGTCTGCGGCGTTCTCCGCCGTATCGCAGAGTTCGCGGACAGACGCATTGCTCGTGGCGGTCGTCAATTTGCAGATGATCAAAGACATCGTCTTTCTGTACGGATTCCGCCCCTCCGATGCAAAACTCATGAAGATTTTCGGCGCGGTCGTGCGCAATTCGCTCATCTCCTTCGGATTAGGCTCGCTGCAAATCGGAAATGCCGTCGCCAAGACGGTGGGCGACGCCGCGCGCAGTATCCCCTTCCTCGGCTCCGCCATCTCCGCCCTCGTGGACAGCTCCATTCAGGGACTGACGAACGGAACGCTGACGGCGGTGATCGGCTACCAGACCATTCGCTATTTAAACCGCGAATACCGCTTGCAGAACATTCTCGACGGCGTGGAAGTGACGGAATCGGAAGCGGAACTCGAAGAGGCGTGCGAAGAGATCAAAGACGAACTCAAACGCCGTCCCGTGCGTATGCCGCAGGGCGCTTGACCCAGCGCAACGCAACATAAAAAGAGCGCGTCCGCGCTCTTTTTTTATTTTCCGCACGCCGCAAAGCAGGCACTTCCCCTTGCCTCCCTCTTACATTGAAAGGTGCAACCCCTTCCGCGACATACGCCCCTTCCCCTCGCCTCCCTCTTCGAGGGTGAGTTATGCGTCATACGCATCAGCGCGGCGCGCTGTGCGCGCATAACGAACTGAGAAATTGCCTTTATCAGTGGCAATTTGTGTCCGACACAAGGAGAAAGTCTTGCTTGCAAAAGAATTTCGACGAAGTGGCGCACGAGCGCTCCGCGCGAAGTACCGCAGGCGGCGCACCACCTTGGCGCCGCCAAGAGGTGGCTGCGCGGTCTCTCCGCGCAGACGAAGGGAGTTTACCTCGCGGCGCATTTGAAACCCCTTTTCCAGACTCCCTCAGTCTCGCTTTCGCTCGACAGCTCCCTCAAAGAGGGCGCCAAGAGTTTCCCTTGCGGAGACCCCGAGCAGGCTACGCGTTCAATCCTCCAAGCCTGCAAGGGAGATACGGAATACGGACTTGCAACGGCGGGAATCGTCATCAGTATTCTTTGGATGATACTCGGAGTCATGTTTGTGATTCTTTGGTTTGCTCTATAACCGGACGGACTGCCCAAACTTATCACGAAAAACGCCGTCTCCCGCGCGGTATACGCCGCGCGGGAGATTTTGAAAACGGCGCCCGCCGCAGAATATCTGCGGCGGGCGCCGTTTTTGATACCTGCCCGTACGCTCAGACGACGGAAAACGACTGCAACAGCGACAAAAGCGCCGTTTTCTGCGCGTCGCTGAGTTTGCGGATCACATGGATAAGGATACGGTCCATGCCCTCCGTTTTCTCCACCTCGGGCGGGACGGCGTTTCTGCCGAACAGTTCGTCAATACTCACGCCGAATACGTCCGCAAGCCGCACGATCGTCTGAATATCCGGCTCGCTCGCCCCCGTCTCCCAATTACTCACGTTGCGCTGAGAGTTTCCGATCCTCTTCGCAAGTTCCGTCTGTGTCAGCTGCATTTCTTCCCTCAGTTCCTTTATCTTCAAAATCATACCGCTCCTCCGAATTACACATAAAATACCAAAAAAATTTCTGCTTTTGCTTGACAAAGCAATATTATTACTGTATAATGTGAAATAAATAGAAATTTATTTACTAAGGAGAAGAGAAATGGATCAAAACGACGAGTTGGCGAGTCTGAAAGAGTCCATCCGCATCTTTGAACGGCTGACGGCAGCGGCAAGGCTCGCGGCGGTGTATTCAGACAAGAAGAAAATCCTGCACTACGTCTACAAAACGCTGAAATTTGAGCGGAAGCAGTTTGGGCGTTCCTGTTACCCTTTGGCGGACGGCTATTCGGGGACCATTCTTCTCATGTTCTCGGAATTTGCGGAGACGCTGGAAAAGCTGCTCGGCGCACGCCGCCCCGAAGATTACACGCGCGCCTATGCGCGGCTCGAAGAGGTGCTCACGCGCATTTTCGAGGAATATGCCGCGCTCAACGCCGCGCTTGCGGAAAAGGCAGCCGAAAAGACGCGCGCAAGCGCGATCGAAGATTTTGCCGGAAAGATCGAAGCGGGCGCGCAGAAAGTGGGCGAAACCATTGAGGCAGGCGCGCAGAGGATCGGCGAGTTTTTTTCCGAAGGGCTGAAATCGCTCAAAAATACCGTGAAAGCGCGCGCGGCGGAGCAGGAGAAAGCCCAAAAACAAGAGAACGGCAAAAATTAAAGATCGCGCTCGTTTTTTCGGGCGGGATCAGCAAATGCGCATATCAGGCGGGATTTGCGAAGGCTCTGCTCCGCTATGTGGACCGCGACGAGATCGTGATGATCGCGGGCGCGTCCATGGGAATGTTCACGGGCTACGCGCTTGCCGCCGATAAGCTCGGCGAACTGGAACACATCTACAGGAGCATCGACATTCCCAAAAAGAGCGAACTTTTCTGGCAGGTGTTCGCGCACAATTTGCTTGCGGCGACGACGGAAAGCATCGTAAAGGCAGGCGACGTGCTCGATATCCCCTTTTGTTTCCCCGTCTGCGTGCTCTCCCTCTGCCCCGTGCGCTACTATCTTCTGCACGGACCGTTCAACCGCCTGTGGCCGAAATATATGCACGCGGGCGTGAACTATCCATTTTTAAAGATCTTCCCCTCCGTCGTCGAACACAGGCTGGCGATCGACGGCGGCGCAATGGACAACATTCCGCTCTACCCCATTTTAAAAAAGGGAAAGCAGGTGCTGCCCGCCTCCCGCCTTCCCGACTTCATCCTCGCGCTGCACTTCGACTCCCGCTACGACTACCGCAAGGACTTTCAGCCGGAGATCCCCGTTCTGGACGTCGATATTTCCATCTGCAACGACTTCAAGAAGGAGCATTACAACTTTTCGCACGAGTATCTCTGCGAGATGCTGGAAGCCGGCGAACGCTACGGTGAAGAGCTCTGCAAAGAGCTGTTCACGGGCGACGTCTCGCGCGAAGGGTTGCAGAAAAAGGCGGACGAAATTTTCCTGCGCGAGCACGGGGAACGGCAGCGGCACATCTCGGTCGACCGTCTGTTCAGTATGCTCAACACCGTTGGAAAACTGCTCCGCCGCGATGCGGCAAACATCAAAAAACTTTATTGAACAATATGATAAGGAGATAAAATTATGGTTCAGCGCAGAAATATTCCCCTTGCCGTGCTGTTTACCGTAGTCACGCTCGGGATATACGGCGTCTATTGGTTTATCTGCATGGTAAACGACGTCAACGAACTTTCGTCAAGACCGCGTACTGCGGTCGGTTGGAAAGCCGCCGTATTTTCGGCAATCACGCTCGGGCTGTATTACGTCTATTGGCTGTGCAGAACGGGGCAGAAGGTCGATGAGATCGTGTCCGACGGGTACGGAGCAAATGGTGTGCTGTATCTGTTGCTCACGTTCTGTTTTCTCGGTTTTCTCTGTCCGCTGCTCATTCAAAGCGCGATCAACGGCAGCGTTCCTGCAATAAACGACGTTCCGCAGACTATCTGAACGAAACCAAATAAAAAGGAGATATAAACTATGGTACAAAAACGCAGTATTCCCCTCGCGATCCTGCTCTCGCTGATCACGTTCGGGATCTACTACCTCTACTGGTTCGTGTGCGTCACGAACGACACCAACCGCCTCGGCAAGACCAAGACGGCAAGCGGCGGCATGGCGATCCTCTGGGCGATCCTGACCTGCGGCATCTACACGTACTATTGGTCGTACATGACGGGCAAGAAGATGGGCGAGATCGACGGCTCGGGCAGCGGCGCGGGTCTGTGCCTGATCCTTGCGATCTTCTGTCTCGGGTTTATCGTTCCCATTCTCGCGCAGAGCACGCTCAATAACGCGGCGGAGAAAACGGCGAACAAACAGGAAAACGCCTCGATCGAGAAGGAGTGGAAGAGCGCCTGATCCGACGTACACACAATTTCGGTCTTTTCTCTCTTTGCCGACCGAAAACCGTAGTAAGACCCCCGACGGACTTCCGTCGGGGGTCTCTTCTTGCTATTTTTTCATACCTTTGTGGGCGCGCGTCTTTTTGACCTGCCCTTCAAAGCCGTTGTCCGTCGGCGCGTAATACACCTTGTCTTTGAGCGAATCGGGCAGATACTGCTGTTTCACCCACCCGCCGAAATCGTGCGGATAGAGGTATTTTTCGCGCGCCGTCTTCATCTCGCGGCTGCCGTAGGAGACGTCGCGCAGATATGCGGGAATGGCGTCGTCCCGCGTGCGCACCGCGTCCTCTTTGGCAGCGAACATCGCGTTCTTGACCGCGCCGCTCTTTTCCGCCTCGCACACATAGACGATCGCCTCCGAAAGCGGGAGAAGCCCTTCCGGATAGCCGATATTCTGAAACGCCGTGAGCGCGGATGTCGCCACCACGAGCGCGTCGGGATCCGCCATGCCGACGTCCTCCGCCGCGTGCACGACGAGGCGGCGCAGAATGAGCAGCGGATCGCATCCGCCCTCGATGAGCCGCATCGCGTAGTAGAGCGCGGCGTCGGAATCGCTGCCGCGCAGCGACTTGCAGAACGCGGAAAGAATATCGTAATAGAGATCTTCGTTATAGGAGAGCGCCTTGCGCTGAATGGACTGTTCCGCGTCGGCGAGGGTGACGCGGAGCGTGCCGTCCGATTGCGGAGGCGTAGTCAGCACCGCAAGTTCGAGCGCGTTGTACGCCGTCCTGAGGTCGCCGCCCGCCGTCTCGGCGATGTGGTCGAGCGCGGCGTCCTCCACTTGGGCGGCGTAATTGCCAAGCCCCTTCCGCCTGTCGTACAATGCCTTTACGAGCGCGCCGCGGATCTCCTCCGCCGTCAGCCGTCTGAACTCGAATACGCGGCAGCGGGAGACGATCGCGGGCGTCATGGAAGCATACGGATTTTCCGTCGTAGAGCCGATGAACACGATCGTACCCTGTTCGATGGCGGGAAGGAGGGAATCGGACTGCGTTTTGTTGAACCGATGGCACTCGTCCAGCATGAGATAGGTGCGGCGGTTGTACATTTTCAGATTGTCGCGCGCCTTGTCCACCGCTTTTTTCACGTCGGCAACGCCCGCGTTGACGGCGTTGAGTTTGATAAACTCCCCGTTCGTCTGCGCGGCGATGACGTTGGCGAGCGTCGTTTTGCCGCACCCGGGCGGACCCCAGAAGATACAGCTCCCGAGGCGGTCGAGCGCGATGGCTCGGCGCAGGAGGCTCCCCTCCGCCACGATATGTCTCTGCCCGACGAAATCGTCCAGCGTCGCCGCGCGCATCCGTTCCGCGAGCGGTTTTGCCTTTTCTTCGTTGTCGTTAAAATCAAAGAGATCCATGCGTTACTCTTGTATCAGCGTCTTGATTTTTTCCGCATTCGCCTTGCCGAGTTCGTATCCCTTCTCGTACGCGAAGGCGAGATTCTTCACTCTATATTGGCTCATATCGCCGAGTTCGGGTTCGAGCCAGAGATCGATGCTCCTGCGCCGCTGACGCTGCTTGCGCTGCGTGATGCGCGTATCCACAATATCGACATAACGCAGAAGGGTATCGATGAGATTGCGCGGCGCCACCGAACGCGCCATGGTGAGATCGCCCAGCACGTCCACCGCAACGATGACATCTGCACCGAGTTTTTTCACCTCGCGCGTGGGCACACGTTCCAAAACGCCGCCGTCCACGAGCATCTTTCCGTCAATGACCTGCGGCACGAACGCCCCGGGGATACAGCTCGACGCAAGCACCGCGTCGATGAGGTTTCCGCTGCTCAGCTCCACGGTGATGCCCGCCACAAGATCGGTCGCCACGCAGGCGAAGGGAATTTGCAGATCTTCAAACGCCGTTTCGGGCGGGATATACGTTTCGATGAGTTTGCGCGCTTTGGTAAAGCGGAACAGTCCGTTTGAGCGGATGGGGTTGACGTTGAGCGCCGCCACCTGCGAAAGTTTGAGCGATAAAATCTTCTCTTTTACCGTTTCGAGCGGAACGCCCGCACAGTAGCATGCGCCGACGACGGCGCCCATCGAACAGCCTGAAACACAGTCCGCGCGGATCCCCTCCTCTTCCAGCGCCTGCAAGAATCCGATATGCGCCACGCCGCGCGCGCCGCCCGATCCAAGTGCAAGTCCGAGTTTTTTCATAATTTTATTCTCCCTCTCGTATATTTTAGCGTGAAATTCCGCGTAAAATCTCTGTCCGATACAGCCGTATCTTTGCTCGCGCTCGCCGTCTTTCTTGCTCTGCTGCTCTTTCCCGTTCGCTACGCGCAGCGCGTTTCGGAGGGCGTTTCGCTTTGGGCGATTTCCGTCCTGCCCGTCACACTGCCCTTTCTCTTCCTCACCCTCTTTCTTTCGCGCCTGCCCGCTTACACGCGGGCATCACGCCGCCTTTCGCCGCTCTTTTCGCGCCTGTTCCGCGTGTCGGGCGCAGGCGGCTGCGCGGCGGTCCTTTCCGTCCTCTCGGGGTATCCCGCGGGCGCGCGCGCCTTGCTCGGCCTTTCCGATCGCGGCTGCCTTGCAAGGGAGGAACGCTTCCGCACCGCCTGCCTTGCGACGACGAGCGGACCCGCATTTCTCGTGGGAACGCTCGGCGCGATCGCGGGAACGGCGGTCGGCTGGCTTCTGTTTGCGGCGCACCTTCTGGGCGTATGGACGGTGAGTTTTCTGCTCGGGCGCAGGGCGAACCCCCTGCCCGCCGTACCGCCGCCCGTGCGCGCAGACGCAGACAACGCCCTCACGGAGAGCCTCTCCGCCGCCGTCCTGTCCGTCCTCGCGGTGGGCGGAGCGATCGCGCTCTTTTACGCGTTCGGCTATATGATCGCGGACGCGCTCGCGCCCCTCGCCCTGCCCGCAACGGCTGCCGCGCTCTTGCAGGGACTCATTGAAATGACGTCCGGCTGCGTACTTCTGCTGCAAGACCCGACGCCGCTGCATCTCGCGCTGTGCGCCTTTCTCGTCACGTTCGGCGGAATGTGCGTGCTCGTGCAGGAATGGAGTTTTCTGAAAAAAACGGGCGTCCGTCTGCCGCAGCTCCTTGCCGCGAAGGCAGCGCAGGGACTTGCGGCGGCGATCGCCGCATATTCCTTCGCCCTGCTCCTGTAATTTTTACAGATACGCGCCCAAAATACGGAAAGTGCGGCACACCCCGCGCGCCCGTTCGAGCGCGCCGCGGATGCGCCCGTCGGCAATATCCCCCGCCAGCGCGATGAAAAAGCGATACTCGCCCAGAACGCCGCGGATGGGTCTGCTCTCCACGCACGTCAGGTTGATGCCCTCGTCCGAAAACACCTTCAAAAGCGTGAGAAGGCTCCCCGGGCGATGTTCGCAGACGGCGCAGAAAAACACCGTGCCGCTGTGCGCGGGAAGCCCCTCTTCCCGCCGTACAAGGCGGAAAAACTGCGTGAAATTATCCTTTTCGTTGGCGATATTCTCTTCGGAGAGAACTACGCCCGCCTTCTGCGCGTGCGCCCCGACGATGCCCGCGCTCGTATCGTCGACGAGAGAAAGACTCTTCGCGGTGGAATCGGTGAAAATGCACTCCGCCTGCGGAAGATATTTCTGCAAATACTCCGAGCACTGTCCGATCGCCTGCTCATGAGAGTACACCCGCCTGACGTCGGCGAGGTTCACGCCCTCTTTCAGCGCGAGGCGGTGATCGATTTTCAGCACCGTCTGTTCCACGGCATACACGTTTTCCCGTTCGAGAAGATCGAGATTTTGCAGGACGCCGCCCTGAATGGAATTTTCAATGGGAATGACCGCCTCGTCCGCCGCGCCGTCCGAGAGCGCCGCAAACACGGCGGGGAAATTGCCGCAGAGCAGAACGCGGCTCTCCGGACAGAGCGTTTCGGCGGCGAGGTGCGAATAGCTCCCCTCCGGTCCGAGACAGCTTACCGTTTTCTTATCGTTCATAGCCTTCTCCTGCCCGTCGGCGCCGCCGCGCCGTCCGCGGGAAATTCTTTTATGCCTTCTCCGCAATATCGAGAATGAGCCGCTCCGTATCCTCCCAGCCGAGGCAGGGGTCGGTGATGGACTTCCCGAACACGATGTCGTGCTTCTGGTTGCCCTCTTCGAGGAAACTTTCGATCATAAAACCTTTCACGATACGCTTGAAATCGGCGTCGTATACGCGGTTTTGCAGCACCTCTTCCACGATGCGGATCTGCTGACGGAAATTCTTTTTGGAGTTGGAGTGGTTGGAGTCGATGACGACGGCGGGATTCTTGAGCTCGTCGGAAGAGGAATACCCTTCGAATACCTGCATCACCGTCTCGTAATGGTAGTTGGGAATGTCGTTGCCGTAATGGTCGACGCGTCCGCGCAGCACGACGTGCGCGTACTCGTTCCCGTTCGTGGCGACCTGCCAATTATGATATTTGAACACCTGCGGGCTCTGCGCGGCGTACACCGAATTGAGCGTGACGGGAATGCTCCCGCCCGTTGGATTTTTGATGCCGACGGGCAGCTCGATGCCGCTGGAAACGAGGCGGTGGAGCTGGTTTTCGCTCGAACGCGCCCCCACCGCGACGTAAGTCAGCAGGTCCTCCACATAGGCGTAATTTTCAGGATATAGCATCTCGTCTGCCGCGGAAAGCCCCGATTCCCCGATCGCCTTGATGTGCAGATCGCGGATCGCATATATGCCTTTGAGGATATTTTCGCGGTTTTCGGGGTCTGGCTGGGAGAACATTCCCTTGTACCCCACGCCCTTGGTGCGCGGCTTGTTGGTATAGATGCGCGGAATGAGCACGAGTTTATCCTTCACGCGCTCATTGAGCCTGCCGAGGCGGCGCACGTATTCGAGGACGGGCGCTGCCTCGTGCGCCGAACACGGTCCGACGATGACGAGGAGTTTGTCGCTCCTGCCCGCGATGACGTCCTTGGCGAGCGCGTCGCGCTCCGCCTTGATCGCCGCCAATTCCTTGGGCAGCGGAAGTTCGCTTAAAATCTCCTCTGCGGAGGGAATTTCGATCTGTTTTTCAAACATTTTTCTGTATCCTTTATTATTCCTGGCAATTCTTCTGAATATATTCGTACACCGCCGCGGGCACATATCCGCAATAAGGTTTTTCAAAGGCGATGCAGTTTTTTACAAGCGTGGAACTCACGTGCAGGTGTTTCTGCTCGGCGGGAATATACAGCGTGATCAGCGACGGATCGAGGTCGCGGCTCGCGTAGAAGTCCGCGTTTTCATATTCAAAGTCCACCGTATTGCGGATACCCCGCACATAGAAGGGCGTTCCCTCTCTTTTCAGCAGATCGGCGATGACGCCCTCCCACCGCATGACGCGCACGCGCGGCTCGCCCGCAAACACGGCGCAGATCATTTCCCCGCGCGCTTGGGCGGAGAACATACACCGTTTCTGCTTGTTTTCCGCAACGGCGACGACGACCTCGTCGAAAAGCGCAAGACACTTGCGCACCGTATCTTCATGCCCGACGGTAAACGGGTCGAACGTACCCGCAAACACACATTTTTTCATAGGCACCCCCGTATTTTTCAAACCATCCGGAAGAAGGCGACCTTCGTCCTGCCGTAACTGCGCAGATCGTACCGTTCCCAGCCTTCGGGCGGCGCTTCCTCGCGTTCGCTCTCGTACACGACGATCCCGCCCGCCGTCAGTCTGCGATAGGTCGCGATCAGCGAAAGGATCTCCGCCGCGCAGTCCGTTTTATAGGGCGGATCGCAAAAGATCACGTCGAACGCGCCGACGGACTGCGCAAGGCACGCGCGGTAATCGAGATTGCTCACGCGGGCTTCCTCGCGGAGCGCGGCAAGGTTCTTTCTGAGAATGATAAGGCTCTCGCGCGAGACGTCGTTGAACACCGCCTCCTTCGCCCCGCGGGACAGGCTTTCCAGCCCGAGCGCGCCGCTCCCGCAGAAGAGATCGAGCACGCGCGCCCCGGCGAGATTCGCGCCGATGATCTGAAAAACAGACTCCTTCACGCGGTCGGACGTCGGGCGGACGTCGTTTCCCGCAAACTGCGCGAGTGTCCTTCCGCGATGCTTTCCCGCAATGATCCTCATTTCCGCTTCCCCTTGACGGCGTTGATCTCCTCCGTGCGGCGGCTCTCATTCTCCTTTTTGCGCTTTTCAAAGTACGCGCCAACGATATAGAACACCCCCGTCACGATCACGGGCAGGAGAATGAAGAGCAGCGACCAACCGCCGCTGACGGGCGGATAGTCCCAGTTCTGTTCCCCGGGGAACACAGCGCCGCGATACCACTGAATGGGCAGGATCGCCCACGCCGCAAACATATCGAGGATGAGTTCCGCCCAGTCCCACGTCGGCTGAAAGATCGCGAGCGTTCCGAAGATGAGCACGGGGATCCCTACGTAGAACCCGATGAGAAATCCCTTCCACGGACGGTATTCATGTTCGGGGCGGTGATCGCCGCCTGAAGCGATGCCCATGCGCATATTCTGCCTGTGCAGACAGCCCGTGAGATAGGAATCGAAATGCATTTTTCCGTAGTTGAATGCGAGGTGCGCATTGAACGCCGCGCCCGCCGCGATGCATACGCTGCCGAGGACGATCTCGTAGCTCTGCGTCCCGTCTGCAAGCGCCTGAAAGGCGAGCGCGATCAGGCTCATGAAGAGATACATCATGCACGGCGTGACGGCACGGTACAGGCACACTTTCTGGATCCGCCGGAAATACCGCCACTTGGTATCGGGCTTGGGCGCCTTTTCTTTCTTGGGTCTGTCGTTTAACATACTGCCTCCGCGGGAGCTCCCGCTCTTTTCTCCGTATGAATTTATTATACCGCGCGAAACGCGGAAATGTCAAGCGTCAAAGCGTATGACGCCGTTCTCCGTAACAACGGCTTGCAGCGGAATATCCTGTTCTTCCCGCGGGAGCCTGTCCGTCAGCTGCGCCGCGTAGCACAGCCCCACGCGCAGAATTTCGGGATGCCGCGCGAAATAGACGTCATAATACCCGCCGCCGTAGCCGAGGCGGTACCCCTCCCCGTCGACCGCAAGCAGGGGCGCAATCGCAACGTCGCAGGGCATATCCTCCCCCGTCTCGGGCGCGGGAATGCCGTACGCCCCCTTTACGAGTTTCCCGTAGGGCGCGGCGAGCATACGCCCGTTTTCAATGCGCGGCACACACACCCTTTTCCCCGCCGCAAGGAGCGCTTCGATGACGGGACGCGTGTCCGCCTCCGTTCCGACGGCACAATAGACGAAAAAGCGCTCCGCCGCCCAATAGGACGAACGCCGCAGCTGTTCGAAAATACGCCTGTCCGCATCTGCCGAGCGGACTTCCGCCCGTGTCTTTGCAAAGCGGGCGCGGAGCGCTTTTTTATCGCACATATTTTTTCAACGCCCTCCTGCCCGCGTTCACGAGCGTCTCATACGCCGTCGTGCCGTGCGCACGGGCGTACGCCTCCGCGTCCGAGAGAACGCAGACCCGCCTTCCGAAGGGCATCTCCCCTTCGCGCACGCACGCATCCATGCACAGCTTTCCCTCCGCGCCCAGACCGCCCGCGCGGAAAAATCCGTCTCCGTACCCCACGCGCAGCGTGTGCAGCGCGGAATACCGCTTTTCCGCCGCAGCGTATCCCACGCCGCCGCCGTAGGGCGTTCCGCTCTGCGCGGCGTAGGCGTACACCTTCATGGCAGGTCTCACATGCAGCGGGACAGGCGCGTTTTCGGGCGCGTACCCATAGAGCGCAAGCCCCGCGCGCACCGCGTCGAACGTCTTTCCGCCGTACCCGACGCCGCCCGTCGCGGCAAGATGGCGCAGCGCGTCCGGAAAAAACTCCTTCACGCACAGGCATGCCCGTTCAAAGGCGCGCTCCTGCGCGAGGCGCGCCGCCTCGTCATGCGGGGCGTAGAGGTGGGAAAACACCCCCTCCACCGAGACGCCGCGCGCCTTTGCAATGCGGCAGACCTCCCCGGCTTCGTCGGGCGCGAACCCGTAACGGTTCATGCCCGTATTGACGGCGATATGCGCGCGCACACCCCTTCCCGCCCGCAGGACAAGCCGCAGGACGGGCGCGGAGGAGATGGTCACGATCAGCCCGAGCGCGCGGGCGCGGAACGCCTCGTCCCGCGTGAGCGGCGGCGTGAGAACGAGTATATCCCCCGCGGCGCCCGCATGAACGAGTTCCGCCCCTTCGTCCACCGTCGAGACGGCGAACAGCGATACCATGCCCGCAAGCGCGCACGCCACGGGATATGCGCCGTGCCCGTAAGCGTCGTCTTTTATAACGGCGATCAGGGGGCGTCCGGCGGCTTTGATCACGGCGCGCGCGTTCTTTTGAATGGTGCCGAGCGATACGACGGCAAGCGTGCTTTGCATACCGTCATCATATGCGCCCGCGCAGAAAAACGTCAGCCGTTGCGCCGTTATGCTTTGTAGACAAAACGGCGGCAGTGTTCGCATTCGACCACATTCCCGCCCGCGAGTTTGCCCTGTTGGGCGAGCGGGAAGTCCATGCCGCAGATACAACGGTCGCCGTTGAGCGGCGCGAGAATGGGGAAGATCTTTTCCTTCCGCTTCTGCTGATAGCGTTCCAACAGATCTTTGGGGAT
>CALVMN010000008.1:0-53534 GCA_944346365.1 Candidatus Gallimonas merdigallinarum | reverse complement strand
TACCCCGAAAAGGCAAGGACGGGAACGAACGACAGCCGCCCTGCCTTTCAAAGAATGATTAAGGACGCCGCAAGCGGACAGTTTCAGTACATAATCGTGTATATGTTCGACCGCTTTGCCCGCAACCGACACGACAGTATTTTGTATAAAGAAATGCTCAAACGCGATTACGGCATTAAAGTCTTATCGGCAACACAGCCCATCAGCGACGACGAAGGCGGCGAGTTCTACGAAATGTTTTTAGAGTGGAACGACGAAAAATACAGCAAGCGACTTTCCAAGCGCATTAAAAACGGGCTTGACACTTGCGTTGAAAACGGTACTTTCACGGGTTCGCGCGTGCCGTTCGGGTATAGGTTAATCGACACCGACCGCAAGGGCAAAAAAGGCACGATACATAAAGTCGCTATCGACGAGGAGCAAGCCGAAATTGTCCGTTACATTTTTACCGAGTACGCCAAAGGCGTTGATAAAAAGGTTATCGCGGACGCGCTCAACGCACAGGGCAAGCGCGTAAACGGCAAGCAATTCTCCATACGGACTTTTGAAAAGTGGTTGACCAATCCCAAGTACACGGGCGAGTATTATTTTGGCGAAAGGCTTTGCACGAAAACCTATCCCGCAATCATTGACAAACTAACTTTCGCAGAGGTGCAAAAGCGGCTTGCAAGCAACAAGATTTTAGCGGGCGCAAATTCAGCCGTCGAGCCGTATATTTTGACGGGCAAATTGTTTTGCGGACGTTGCGGCACGGCTATGGTTTCGGACGGCGGCACGAGCAAGAACGGCACAAAGCACTATTATTACGCTTGCAAGAAACGCAAGAAAGGCAACTGCGAGAAATCGCGCGAAAACAAGGACGATTTGGAACAGCGGGTAACGCAACAGGTTTACGACTTTTTGAGCGACAAAAAGAACGCCGAGAAAGCCGCGCAAGAAACAATCGCATACTATGAAAAGCGCACGGGCGACGACGGTTTGAAAAGCATTGAAACGCGCATAGCACAAGCGCAAGCACAAGTCGAGGACTTGACAAACGCTTTTATAGAGGCGAAAAGCCCGCTACTGCGCGCGGGCATTGAAAAGAAAATGCAGGACTATGAAACATTGCTTTCAGACCTGCAAACGAGCCGAGCGCAGATTTTGTTAGAACGCGGACACAAGTTTACAGCAAAAGACATTCTGTCGTTTGTTGCCGACCTACTGAAAGGCAACCCCGCCGACAAGGACTACCAAAAGAAAATAATTGACAATCTTGTGTTTATGGTGTATATTTATGACGACGAACATATAAAGACAGTCGGGTTTTTAGATTTTAAGGTTGACAAGAGTATTGAGAAAATACGGCTTGACGAAACAAACGCACTTGTGGATAGGCTGAAAGCGTGTTCAAACTCTAACACCCTTACTCCACCAAACGATACCCAGTCGAACTTATTTGTCACAGGCAAAGAGTTTTGGCTGGGTATTTTCTTTAAAAATGGCCTATTACGATAAATGTGCAACTGCATGGATGACGCGCAATGGAATGTTTCTTTGGAATATTAAAGGAGTTCTATGACGAGAAGTTTGACAATGTGAAAAATTTCATACAGGGATTACATAAATGCATTTTTATTGGAACAACAGGAGAATCTCTCAAACAAAAAGGAATAAGTCCGGTTGGCTGCCGAACTTATTTACCAGACAATTTACTTATATTTTATTCAAACTTTTGAGTTTGTTTCGGTTTTCGGCGAGGGTTGAAAAAGGCAAAATGCGGGCGCGTTCCCGGCACCCCTCTCAGATCTCGGAATCTTGCCGCCCCCTTTGAACGAGAAGATCCGCAAATCTTTTCACAAGCCACTTTGCGACGGCGTCCTCGTCGTTGAAACCGATGACGGCAGTCGCAAGCGCTTTCAGCTCGGGCGCGGCGTTTGCGACAGCGTACTTTTCGTCGGCAATCTCGAACATGGGAATATCGTTGATCTCGTCCCCGAAACAGACGATCCTGTCGCAGCCGAGTTTCTCCTTCAAAATCTTCGCCGCGGACGCCTTGGAGGCGTATTTGGGCAAAATTTCCAGCCACGGCGCGTCCGTATAGATGTCGCGCGAGAAGATACAGCGGAACTTATCCTTTAAAAATTCGTACACGGGGCGGAGCTTCTCCTCGTCGTCGATACAGGCGAAATAATACACGTCGCCGTCGAGCGCCTCGTCCGTGGAATAAATTTCGCGGGCGCGGTGGTCCTCCGCATTCGACGTGCGCGAAAGCACGAACGCCCACTGCTCTTTTCCGCACTTTTCGCGGAGATAGGAAAAGCGGTTGCGCCCGTCGATGACGGCGTAGGAAAGCGGATACAGCCCGTGCGCAAGGAACGTGCCGTAGATGAGGCTCTCCTCTTCGGGCGTGAATTTCGCCGAATAGAGCGCCCTGCGCGTGACGCTGTCCACGATGAACGCGCCGTTATGCACGATGACGGGGATATCCACCTCGATCCCCTTCGTCACGCGGACGGCGGTATCCACGCTGCGCGCCGTCGCGTACGAGAAATGCACGCCCGCGTCAACGAGGCGGTTCACGACGTCGTTCGTGAATGCGCTTGTACGTTGATCGGAGCGGAGCAGCGTTCCGTCCAGATCGCTCAGATACAGCGTGTTGTCCATATTCCTCCCCGTTCGCCCGAAATCAGATTTCAAGCGTCATGCCGTCGTATGCGGCGATAAACCCGTACTCCCGTTCCGCGCGCTCCACAGCCTCCTGCGACGGGCGGCTGTTGTGCGAAAAATGGGTAATGACGAACTTCGTGCCGTCGTCCACGACCCCCGCGCGGCGCAGGCGTTCCGCCGTGCGCGCCGCCTCTTTCAGACCCATATGGCGGGCGTTCGGCGCGGCGTCCTCCCAAAGGAAGGTGCAGTCGCACGAGACGACGTCGACGCGCTTTTTCAGCGCCTTCAAAAATTCCATGCTGTCATCGGGAATGCGCCCCGTATCGCACAGGTGCAGATAGCGTTTCCCGTTCCGCTCGACAAGGTACAGGAGCGGGGCTTGCGAAGAATGCTGCGCGGGCATGGAATAGACGCGCCAATCGTCAAAAGCGATTTCCTCGAATGCACCCACGGGCATGGTACGGACGTTTGCCTTCACGCTGTCTTTCATTTCCCGCCGCGTGCACTCGCGGAACACGTCGCACACCTCGCGGTTGCCGTAGATCGTAAGCGTATCCGCCACCATATCCTGCGCATATTTATAGCCGCGCAGGATAAAGTCGTGCGCATAGAAATGATCCATATGCGAATGCGTGACGAGCAGATACCTGATCGCCGAAAAATCGATGCCGTACGCCGTCATATGCGCATATGCGTCGGGCGGGAAATCGACGGAAAGCTCGCCGTCGATGAGCACCTGCATACGCGTGCGAAGTTCTTTGGTGCGCTCGCCCGCGACAAGACGGGCGCGCAGCCCCTTGCAGTATGCGCAGTTACAGAAAATTGCAGGCACGCCTTCCGCCGCGCCCGTGCCGAGATATTCGATTTTCATCGCGCCGTCCTCTGTCTCTCAAAGTATTTCGTGAACGATGGTCACGGGTCCGTCGTTTTCCTGTTCTATGAACATATGCGCACCGAATACGCCCGTTCGGACGGGCGCGCCCTGTGCGCGGAGCGCGTCCGCCGCAAAGCGGTAGAGCGCGTCGGCACGTTCGGGGCGTTCCGCGTCGGTAAACGACGGGCGGTTGCCCTTGCGCGCGTCGCCGCAGAGCGTGAACTGCGAAACGAACAGCACCTCTCCGCCGACGTCGAGCACGGACAGATTCATCTTGCCCGCGTCGTCCTCGAAGATGCGCAGACGCGCGATCTTTTCGGCGCACTTGGCTGCCTGCGCCTCCGTATCGCCGACTTTTACCCCAAAATAGACGACGAGCCCGCGTCCGATCTCGGATACGAGCTCTCCGTTCACGGTGAGCCTTGCTCTGCTCACGCGCTGTGCTACAAATTTCATTACACGCGGCTCATGTATTCGCCCGTGCGGGTGTCGATGCGGATAACGTCGCCCTCTTCCACGAACATGGGGACCTGGAAGGTCGCGCCCGTCTCCACCTTGGCTGCCTTGGTGACGTTGGTCGCGGTGTTTCCGCGCACGCCGGGCTCTGCCTCGATGACTTTCAGCTCGACGAAGTTCTCGGGATCGACGCTGAACGCGCTGCCGTAGAGGAACTTCACGGTGACGACGTCGTTCTCGCGGATATAGCGGAGCGCGTCCTCGACCTGCGAGTAGTTGAGGGGCGTGAGGTTGAACTCTTCGTCCATGAAGTAGTAGAACTCGCCGTCGGTGTAGGAATAGGTCATCTTCTTGGTCTCGACCTGCGCCGTCTCCAACTTGGTGGTGGGGTTGAAGGTTTCATCGGAAAGCACCTGCCCCGTAACCACGTTTTTCAGCGTGCAGCGCACGAACGCCGCGCCTTTGCCGGGTTTGACGTGCTGGAACTCGGTAACGGTGTACACGCCGCTCTTATATTCAAACGTGGTACCCTTTCTGATGTCGCCTGCCATGATCTGTGCCATTTGCGTAATCTCCTTTTATCGTCAACTTGATTTTAATAATTTATAAGATGAGCAGCCCGTGCGCCGTCTTATTCATAAAGGAACGGACTTTCCCGTTTTCGAGACAGATACTGTCCTCGATGCGGATACCGTATTCGCCTGCGAAGTACAGCCCCGGCTCGTCCGAGAACACCATGCCGTCCGTCAGGACTTCCTCGCCGCGGGGCGCAAGCACGGGATATTCGTGGATCTGCAACCCGATGCCGTGTCCGAGCGAATGGGTGAAATATTTATCCAGCCCCTTCGCCGCGAACAGATCGCGCGCGATGGCGTCCGCCTCCCGTCCCGTCATGCCCGAAACGAGCGTTTCCTTCACGCGCTCGTGCGCTTCCAGCACGGCGGCGTACGTCTTTTTGAACGCCTCGTGCCGTCCGTCGTCGCCGAAAAGAAACGTCCGCGTGCAGTCGGAACAGTACCCCTGCGTTTTACAGCCGAAGTCGATGAGCACGACGTCGCCGAATTTCAGCCTGGTATCCCCCGTCTCGTGATGCGGCACGCTCGAACCCCTGCCGAACGCGACGATCGTCTCGAACGACGTGCCGTCCGCGCCCTGCATCCGCATTTCATATTCGAGTACGGCGGCGAGTTCGCGCTCCGTCATGCCCTCCTTGATGCGGGGAAAGGTATGGAGCAACCCCTCTTCCGCCATGTCGCACGCGCGCGCGATGCAGTCAAGCTCGAATGCGGACTTCACCTTCATCGCCTCGCGGAGCGCGGGCATACAGTCCGTGAGCGCGAAACCGCGATCTTCCAGCCTTGCGCAAGCCGCGCGGCTCACGAAAGGATAGGGCACGCCCAGCGTCTTGCAGCCCGCCACGAGGGAAAGTGCGCGGTCAAACGAGCCTTCCACCACACGGATCGCGCTGTCTTTCAGCGCCTCGCCTGCCGCCTCGAAGTAACGGAGATCGGCAACGAACGTGCAGGTTTTGCCGTCATAGACGACGTAGCCGTCCGTCGAATAGAAACCCGTTATGTAGCGGCGGAGAAAATCCTGCTCCAAAAAGAGCGCGTCTGCGCCCGTCTGCGCAAAAATGCGCTGTAACTTTTGCATTTCCACGGCAATATTATACCAAATGCAAAGGCGCAAGTCAATAATTTTTTGCGCGGAATGTGTATGCGTTTATGCGCCGTGCGGCTGCGCCGCCTCATACATCCGCTTCATGGCGAGCGCGTCCTCCGCCTGCGTGCCGTCCGACTCGCTGACGATATACGGTTCGAGGCGCAGTTCGCGCAAAACTTCCGCAAGCGGTTCAAACGATGGTCCGTACACCTCGTCGGCAAAGGTGAGGTGTTTGATCTCCCCCTTCGCGCCGTACATGATCTTGGAAAAATGCACGTGAAAGCGCTTCATGCGCTCGTAACCCAGCTCGCCGATCATATAATCGAGCAGGCGGCGGTAGTCCTCCGCCGTTTTCAGGCTCCCCTGCTCGCGCGCGTTGACGTGCCCGAAATCCACGCAGGGCGTGAACACAGGGTCGATCTTGCAGAAACGCACGATTTCTTCGGGCGTACCGATCTGCGCGAGCTTGCCCATCGTCTCGGGGCAGAACATGAGATCTTCCATGCCGTTGAGATAGATATAGTCGCGCAGCGTTTTCAACCGGTCTTCCGCACGGGAGACGGCGATCTCGCGCGCGTCCTTCCCCTGCGCGGCGGGGTGGAACACGATGCGCCTGCCGCCCATCGCCCGCACCATTTTCGCGCTGTCGAGAACGTAGCCGAACGACTTCTGCGCCATCTCGTCGTCGGGATTGGCAAAGTTGATGAAATAGGGCGCGTGAACGGAGAGTTCCACGCCCTCGGCAGCAAACGCCCTGCCGATCGCGCCAGCCTTTTCCGCCGTCATGCGGACGCCGCGCCCGAAGGAATACTCGAAGCAGTCCAGCCCCATCTCCTTCACATAAGAAGCGGCCTCTTCGGTATGCGAATACCCTGCCGCATAAAAACTTTCTGAATTTCCGCTCGGTCCGAACCTGATCATTTCCGACTCCTTTCGCGCAACCTTGCAATGTCGCGCGCAAGCTGTTCTTTCAGTGCCTCCGCGGACGGGAACGCCGTCGTGGGGCGGTAAAATTCTTCGGGAAACAGGCGCACCGTCTCCCCGTATAAATTGCCCGAAAAACCGTCGAGAAAGGCTTCGATCTTCTTTTCCTGCACGCCGAACGTAGGGCGCGCACCGATGTTTACAATGGCGGGGAACTCGCCCGCAGGCGTCTCCGCCCGCCCGCCGTAGACCCCCTCGCGCGGGAACGCCTTTTCGGCGGGAAGCGCGAGATTGACGGTGGGAAACCCCAGCCCGCTCCCGACGTGCCTGCCGTGTTCCACCGTACCCTGAATAAAGTACGGCACGCACAAAAGCGCGTTTGCCCCTGCCATGTCCGCGTCTGCAAGCAGGCGTTTGATGCGGGAGGAGGAGACCTTCTCTCCGCCCTTCTCTTTGAGCGGGAGTACGGCGACGGGACAGGGCGCCATGCGTTTCAGAAGATCGGGCGTGCCCTCCGCGCCCGCGCCGAAACGGAAGTCCTCTCCGCAGAACACCGCGCCCGCGCAGATGCGGGAAAAGAGCGCCGCAAGAAAGAGAACGGCGGGCGTTTCGCGAAACTGCTCCGTGAACGTATATTCGAGGGTGTACGCCGCCCCGAGACGATGCAGCACCACGCGGCGTTCCGCAGGCAGAAAGAGCGATCCGCCCTGTTTCCCGCCCATGATCGTGAGCGCGGCGACGGGCAGCCCCGTCTGTTTCGCCGCGTCGAGCAGGGTCCGGTGACCGATATGAAAGCCGTCGAACGCGCCCAGAAGGAGCGCGCAGGGACGGCGCAGAACGGCTTGTTCGCCGAGAACGGTCAGCATAATTTTTTCTCCGCGTGCGCAAGTCCCTCTTCTACCTGCGCCAGCCCGTAAAATTCGCCGCCGCGGTAGAGCTTGTACTGCCCGTCCGCCGCCTCGACGGGCACGCGCACGCCCTGAAAGATGCGCCCGTCCTGCACGTCCAGCGCGGGAAAGGGCAGCACCATGTCCGTAGGGATCAGATACTGCATTGCGTTTTCCGCATTCAGCACATCCAATGCGACCGCCGTTTCCGCCGTGAAAACGCCGCTCGCATCCCTGCGCAGAAAGGTCATATAGCCCTTCGTTCCAAGCGCGGCGGCAAGGTCGCGCACAAGCGAACGCACATATGTACCGCCGCCGCAGACGACGGTAAATTCATACTCGTCGGGCGCGGTCTGCGCCGTGAGACGGAACTCGTCCACAACGACCTTTTTGGGCGCAAGCTCAAACTCCGCGCCCGCACGCGCCAGATCGTACCCGCGCCTGCCGCCCACGGAGACCGCGCTGTATCGGGGCGGGATCTGTTCGATCTCGCCGATAAACGCGGGGAGCGCGCGCCCGATCTCATCAAAGGGCGGCACGCGCCCGCCGACGATCACCTCGCCTTCCGCGTCCAGCGTATCCGTCGTCGCGCCGAAGCGGAACCGCGCGGTGTAACGCTTGCGCTTTTGCAGGAAGTAATCAAACAGCCGCGTCGCGTTGCCGACGCCCACGGGCAGTACGCCTTCCGCAAGCGGATCGAGCGTTCCCATATGCCCGCACGGCGTTTTTACAAGCCGTTTGACGCGGTTGACGACCGCGGCGGAACTCATGCCCGCGGGCTTGTAAACGTTGAGAAAACCCGTCATTGCGGCAGCCTCTGCCGTACGGCGTAAGAGATTTTATCGACGATCTCCTCCAAGTCGCCGAAGAGCATACAGCCTGATGCGAGAACGTGCCCGCCGCCGCCGAACACCCCCGCGACCTCGTTGACGTTGACCGTGCCTTTGGAGCGGAACGAAGCCTTATACTGCCCGCGCCGCACTTCCATGAGGCATACGCTGACCTCGACCGCGTCCACGGTGAGCGCAAAATCGACGATGCCCTCCGTCGCGTCCTGTTTCAGCCCGTATTTTTCGAGCGCGCGGCGGGAGACGACGGCGATCGCGAGCGCGTCGTTGAGTTCGTAGCGGAGCGCGGAGATGACGTCCGCGTACAGTCTGGAACGGTTCTTCGTCTGCTTTTTAAAGATCTCGTACGTGACGACGCTGACGTCCGCGCCCGCGTCCGCGGCGTACGCCGCCGCGCGGAAGGTATCGCCGTTGACGTCGCTGTGCGAAAACGCGCCCGAATCGGTGACCATGCCGATCATGAGATAGGTGGCAATGAGCAGATCCGCCTTCACGCCGAGCGCCTGAATGAGTTCGGCGATGTTCTCGCAGTTGCTCGCGCGGTTACGCACGAAGTTATATTTGCAGTACCGTGTGTTGGAGACGTGGTGATCGATATTCACCGTCACCTTGCCCTGTTTCACGCCCGCCGCAAAGACGGGTTGCAGATACCCGAGCCGCGCCTCGTCGGAGGAGTCTACGCAGATATAGCCCTCCGCGTCCGACGCGGGGGCTTTTTTGATCGCGTCCATGCCCTCGAAGAAGAGGAATTTGGACGGGATCTCCCCTTCGTTCACGACTTCGTTGGGGATATTGAGCATAAAAAGAGCGCGGGACAGCGCCATCGCGCTTCCGAGGGCGTCGCCGTCGGGGCGCATATGCGTAAAGATGACCGCGCTTTTCAGGCGTTTCAAAACGCCTGCGATTTCTGAAATCGTATTCACTTATTTTTCGTCCTTATGAAGGGATGCAAAGAGTTCGTCCATGTGCGAACCGTACTCCATGCTGCCGTCTTCGAGAAATGTGATGGCGGGAACGGTGCGCATCCGCATGACCTGCGCGAGCGCATGGCGCACGAAACCCGCGTTCTCGCGGAGCGCAAGGAAGGTCTCCTTCTTCGCCTCGGGCGATTTTGCGTACACGCTCACATATACCTTTGCCGTTTTGAGATCGGGCGCGACGTCCGCTTCCGTGACGCTCACAAGTCCCGTGATACGGGGATCGCGGTCTTTCAGCTCCCCCGCAATGATGGCGGCGATCTCCTTTTGCAGTTCGCCGTTCAATCTGTCCGTTCGTTTTGTCATAGATTCTCCCATGTTCACGAATTTTCTCACGCAAAAGCTCGTCGCGGCGGAGCGCCGTTTGCGACTGTTCGGCTTTACCGAACAGTACGCCTGAAACGCTTTTACAAAGGAAGAGGGTGCGAGTTTTCCCTCGGCTCCCTCTATGAGGGAGCTGTCACGAAGTGACTGAGGGAGCTACTCCCACCGTCTGTGCGGGGCACCTCTTGGCGGCACCAAGGTGGTGTGCCGCCTGCGGGCACGGAATTGCCGCTGATAAAGGCAATTCCTTAGTTCGCCATGCGCGCACAGCGCACCGCGCTGCTGCGCATTACGCATGGCTCACCCTCACAGAGGGAGGCAAGTTATAATCACTCGCGCAAGCAAAATCGCATTTTGCGCCCGCGCCCTACATTTGCACATACCTGTGCTTGTGCGGAAGAGTGAGACAGCGCGCGCCAAAATGTTGCCACTTGCGCGCTGTCGAGAGAAACCGAACGCAGAGCCAATGGCGAACGTTGGGTTTCTCTTCCCCTCACGGAATTTCTTTTTGTCAGTTCAAAAAGAAATTCGTGAACCTGTCTACGCCTTCGGAAGCTCTTCCATGACGTAGCATTCAATGAAGTCGCCGACGCGGATCTCGTTGAAGTTCTCGATCGCGCAGCCGCATTCCAGACCTGCGGCAACTTCCTTGACGTCGTCTTTATAGTGTTTAAGCTGTTTGACGTTGCCTTCGACGATGAGCACGTTGCTGCGGTAGATGCGCAGTTTTCCGCCGCGCACGAGACGACCCTCTGTAACGAGACAGCCCGCGATCGTACCCACACCCGTGATGTTGAAGGTCTGGCGCACTTCCGCCTTGCCCATATATACCTCGCGGTATTTGGGCGTGAGCATTCCTTTGAGCGCCGCCTCCATATCGTCCAGCAATTCGTAGATGATGCGGTACATCCGCACGTCCACATGGCTGCGCTCGGCGAGCGCCTTCGCCTTGGTGTCGGGACGGACGTTGAAACCGATTATGACCGCATTCGCGGAATCCGCGAGCGAGACGTCGCTCTCGCTGATCGCGCCCGCCGCCGCGTGAATGACCTTCACGCGCACTTCCTCGTTGGAGAGTTTTTCAAGCGCGCTCTTCACCGCCTCAACCGAACCCTGAACGTCCGCCTTGACAATGACTTTGAGATCTTTGACGTTCCCCTCCTCGACCTGACGGAACACGTCGTCGAGACTCATCTTGGACGTCTCATGCACCATAGATTCGCGCTGTTTGTTCCTGCGCTCTTCCTGCACCTGCTTCATGAGGCTGGCTTCAACGGCGAAAATCGCGTCGCCCGCGTTGGGAACGTCTTCCAGACCGAGCACGGAGACCGCCGTGGAAGGGCCTGCCTCCTTGACCGTTCTGCCCTTGTCGTCGATCATGGCGCGCACGCGCCCGACCGTCGTACCCGAAACGAGGTTGTCGCCCGTGCGCAGCGTACCGTTCTGCACGAGCACGCTCGCCATGGGACCCTTGCCCTTATCCAGCTTGGCTTCGATGACGATGCCCTTCGCCCTGCGCTCGGGATTGGCTTTGAGTTCGCGCATTTCGGCGACGAGGTCAATGTCTTCGAGCAGTTTGTCGATGCCCATGCCCGTCTTTGCGGAGACGGGTTCGACGATGACGTCGCCGCCCCATTCCTCGGGTACGAGATCGTACTTCATAAGTTCCTGTTTGACGCGGTCAGGCTCGACGTGCGGTTTATCCATCTTGTTGAGCGCAACGATGATGGGAACGTCCGCCGCCTTCGCGTGATTGATCGCCTCCACCGTCTGGGGCATGATGCCGTCGTCCGCCGCCACGACGAGAACGACGATGTCGGTCACCTGCGCGCCGCGCGCACGCATTGCGGTGAACGCCGCATGCCCGGGCGTATCGATGAACGTGACCTTCTTGCCCTCGCCGAACGTGACGGTGTATGCACCGATGCTCTGCGTAATGCCGCCCGCTTCCCCTTCCGTGACGTTGGTCTTGCGGATCGCGTCAAGAAGAGAGGTCTTGCCGTGATCGACGTGACCCATGACGGTGACGACGGGCGCACGGGGGACGAGGTTCTCGCCCTCCTCCTCGCCGTGCATTTTAAGGAGCGCGTCCTCCGCCGTTTCGGCAGGCTTGTATTCGAGGTCGATGCCGAGTTCCAGCGCGATGAACGCCGCGTTGTCGTAATCGACGGACTCGTTCACCGTCTTCATGATCCCTTCTTTGAAGAGCCGCTTGGTGATCTCCACTGCGGAAATACCGAGCTTCTCGGAGAGAACTTTGATGGGAATATCCTTGGTCGTGACTACGGCGTGATCGATCTTGATGGTCTGCGTCTCTTTGCGGGCGCCCTTCTTGCCGAAACGCGCCTTGCGGTAGCCGCTCTTATCCTCGTCGAAATCGCCGATGCTCGCCCCTTGGCGGCGCTGCAGATCGCGCTTGTTTGCGGGACGGCGCGGTTCGACGTACGTCTTTTCAAATTTCTTGGGCGCGTCGCGGCGCGCGGCTGCGGGCGCGGGCGGAGGCGCGACGGGACGTCCCCCTGCGGGACGGGGCGCCATGGGTCTTGCACCCATGCCTCCCTGCGGGCGCGCTCCCGCGGGTCCCTGCGGACGTGCGCCCATGGGCGGTCTCTGTCCTGCCGCGGGACGCTGCTGCCCGGGCGTATATGTGGGACGCTGACCGCGCTCCTGCGAAGGACGGAAGGTGGGACGTGCAGGATCGGACGCGGGCTTTGCCGCGGGACGCTGTTGCTGCGCGGAACGCTCCGCAGCGGGCTTTTGCTCTGCCGCGGGTTTTTGCTCCGCGGGCGCCGCTTCGGGTGCGGTTTCCGCCGCGGGTGCGGGCGCGGGTTCGGGGACAGGCGCGGACTGCGCCTTTGCCGCCTCCGCCGCCTTTGCGGCTGCCTCTGCCTCCGCTTTCGCGCGCGCCGCCGCTTCCTCGGCTGCGCGCGCCTCGTCGGCGCGGCGTTTCTCCTCTTCCTCCGCGCGGCGCGCCGCGGCGGCGGTTTCGAGTTCCCCAAGCTTTTTCATAAGCTCGGAAAGCTGTTTTTCGCCCGCCGCGATCGACTTTTTCAGCGCGTCCGTGCGCTCGTCCGAAAGGAGCGCATTTAATTTTTCAATGTTCTCGTAAGCCATTCCAATCCTCCGGTTTTATTCCGCCGCGCCTTCGCGCGTATCCGCCCCTCCGGCGGCGTTGCAGATGCCCTTTCAGGCTCGTTCAATCTTTCTTCGTATCTTCCGTCTCTTTCAGGATCGCCGCAGCGAGGTGTTCTTCCCGCACTGCGGCAAGTTTGCAGTGTTCCTTATGGACGAGCGCGTCCAGCCCCTCCGCCCATACGACGGGGCAGGAAAAGCGCGCCGCGAGTTTTTCAATCTCTTTCCGCGTGTTGGGCGACGCTCCGCTGTCGGCAACGAACAGGTAGATCCTGCCGCGCGTTGCCGCGGCGGCGTTCACACCGAGCGCCAGCTTGCCCGCCCGCTTGCAAAAACCGAGATACGTGCCGATCTTACCTGCCACCGAGGAATTCCTCCTCGACGCGTGCGTAGACCTCTTCGGGCACGTCCGCCGAAAACGTCTTGTTCAGAAGGCGGTATTTTCTGAGTTTTTTCACGCAGTCCGCATTGTTGCAGATGTATGCGCCGCGCCCGGGAAGCTTGCCCGAAAAATCCAGACTGACTGCACCGTCGGCGTTTCTGACGATGCGGAGCATCTCCTTTTTGGGCTTTTCCTCGCGGCACGCGATACAGGTGCGCATGGGGATTTTTTTTGCTTTGGGCATTTACTCCTCCCGAGGAGTCTGCTCTGCGGCTTCCAGATTGAGCTTCGCCGCCGCAGACTCGCTCTTTACATCGATCTTCCAGCCCGTGAGGCGCGCCGCAAGGCGGGCGTTCTGCCCGTCTCTGCCGATGGCAAGCGAGAGCTTATCGTCGGGCACAACGGCGATCGCCGACTTCTCGCCCATCTGCGTGACGGATACGACGGTCGCGGGCGAAAGCGCCTTTGCGATAAATTCGAGCGGGTTTTCGCTCCAAAGGATAATATCGATCTTCTCGCCGCCGAGTTCCGCAACGACGGCGTTCACGCGCGCGCCCTTGTTGCCGACGCACGCGCCGACTGCGTCCACGCGCGGATCTTCGGAAGCGATCGCCATCTTGGTGCGGTGACCGGGTTCGCGCGAGATCCCCTTGACGACGACCGTACCCGCCTTGATTTCGGGTACTTCCTCTTCAAACAGACGCTTTACAAGCCCGGGCGCGGCGCGGGAAACGAGCACCTGCGCGTTTCTGCCGCCGCTCTTGACGCGTTTGACGTAGACTTTGATCCTGTCTCCCGCGAGATAGCGCTCGCCGGGGACCTGATCCTGCGGAAGCATAAGTCCCTCGATCTGTCCCTTGCCGATCTCCACATACACGTTGCGCGCGTCAACCTTGCGCACGAGACCGCTCATCAGCTCGCCCTCTTTGTCGGAGAACTCGGAGAGCGTGTTGTCGCGCTCCGTCTCGTGGATCTTCTGCAGGATGACCTGCTTTGCGGTCTGCGCCGCGATGCGGGTGAAATCCTTGGGGGTGAATTCTTCGCTGAGCACGTCGCCGACCTTTGCGCTCTTTTTGATTGCCTGCGCCTCTTCCAGCGCGATCTCGCCGTCGGCGATCTCCTCGCTGTCCACGACGGTGCGCGTCAGGAAGAAACGGATCGTCCCCTTTTCGGGATTGAGCTTGACTTCCACGTTGCCCGCGTCGCCCACGAACTGCTTTTTATAGGCGGAAGCGAGCGCCGTTTCGAGCGCTTCGACGAACACCTCTTCGCTGATGCCCTTTTCCCGTTCCAGATCGGCAAGCGCCGCAAAGAAATCCTTATTGATCATGATAAATCTCCTTATTATCCTGTTGTTATAACGCCTCTGCGTCAGACTTCGATGAGTAAACAGACCTTGGAGGTCTTTTCAAAGGGAATTTCGATCTCCCCGTTCTTTGTGCCGAGGCGGATAACGCCGTTTTCAAAGGAAAGCAGCGTTCCCTCGTGGTATTTCCCGCCGCACAGAGGCGCATAGAGATGTACCTCGATCGCCTCGCCCGTGTGCCGCTGAAAGTCGCGCTCCGTTTTGAAGGGGCGGTCAAGCCCGGGCGAGGAGCAGTTGAGCGTATAGGGCGCGCCGAACGTCGGGTCCAGCTCGTCGAGCGGGGCGTCCGCCGCGCGGTGGAATTTTTCGCACAGATCCATATCCACGCCGCCGGGCGCGTCTATGACGATCGTGAGCGATTTTTCGCGGTTATTCCAGACGGCTTCGACGATCTCGCAGCCCACCGACTCCGCGACGGGGCGCAAAAATTCCTCGATCTCCCGCATGGGTTTTATCTGCATATTGCTCCTCCTCGGTCAATGAAAAAAGCGTAAACTTTCCTTAAATCACTTGCGCAAGCGCAACCCCTCAGGCGCTTCGCGCCAGCTCCCCTTACACAGGGGCGCCATCAATCCACTCGCGTAAGCAACTTTATTGAGCACGAATGTTATAAAATTACGTTGCAAAAGGCTTCACTTGTTATAAATTACAGATACAAGGAAGGTTTCCTTCCGCAGTATGCCCCTAATTGTTGCGCAAGCAACTTTCAGGTAGGTGTGAATGCGGGCGAACTATAATTGTAAGCCCCTAAGGTTCGCCCGCAGAGCGGGAGGTGCTGTTAGGCACGCAGTGCCGTGTCAGCAACTTCCTGCTCAGATCACGGAATTTTGTCGTCCCTTTGGACGAGAAAATTCGTGAATAACCCCCGAATATATGAATATTGAGAGCGGCGAACCGCTCTCAATCCAGACTGTCAGATTAAGATCATTCTTAGTTTACCATCTTTTGGAGAAAAATGCAAGCGTTTCGCCCTTATTTTTTGCGTAATCTGCGCAAATCGCAAGCTCAGTCGAGTTTCTTCGCCATTTTCACGAGTTCAATGAAGATCTTCGCCGTGACGAACGCGTCGTCAAAGGCGCGGTGGTGGTTGAAGGTGAATCCGAAAAAGTCCGCAACGTCGTTGAGCCTGTGGTGGGAGAGCCGCAGCAGCTTCTGGGACATGACGAGCGTATCGTACTGCTTCTGATCGAAGCGGTAACCCTCCTCGCCGCCGTAATAGCTGATGAACTTATAGTCGAACCCCATGTTGTGCGCAACGAGCGAGCACCCCGCCGTGAACTTGTAAAAATCGGCGATGACGTCCGAAAGCTCGGGCGCGCCGACGAGCATATCGTCGGTAATGCCCGTGATTTTCACGATCTCTTCCGAGAGCCTGACGGGGCAGGCGACGAAGGTGGAGAGTTTTTCCGCAATGCGCCCATCTCTGATCTTGACCGCGCCAAGCTCGATGATGCGGTCCATCGCGCCCATCGCGGGCGTGGTGTTCAGCCCCGTCGTCTCCAGGTCGAACACGACGAACTCCCGTTTTCTGAACTCCTCGGGGAGCGCGGCTTCTCCGAAGAGCGTTCCCTGCACGTAGTCGCTCACGGGAACGGGGAACACCGCCTTGTAGCTTGCGGGAACGGGACGGGACGGACGCTCCTCCGGAACGAACCCCTCGGGCGGACTGCCGTAGTCCACCTGCTTTGCGCGGAAGGAGAGACTTCCGTTGTACAGTTCGTTGTCGCCCGTCAGACAAATGCTGTCTCCCTGTTTGATGCCGCGCACCTTTTCCACCGTCGCTTTCTTGGAAAAATAGGAACAGCGCATCTGCCCCGAGCCGTCCGAAAGCGAGAAACTGAAATACGGCTTGCCGTTCTTAGTCTCCCGCTCTTCCACGTAAGAGACCGTTCCGCAGACGGTGACGCCCTGCGTCTCCTTGACAAGATCCGCCATATAGATCGCATATTTGGGCGACGCGCCGTCGATCGCTTCGTATCCGTCGATGGGAAACATACGCGGCGCGATCACATACTCCGCCGCGGGCGGCGCTTCGCGCTCGATCTCCCCGCGTTCTTTCTCCACGGCGCGCACGTCGCCGTACCATGCGCCGCAGAAGTTTTTGGCAAGCTCCGCACTCACCGCGTCGAGAATGCCGTCCTCGCGCATCCGCACGCGCTCCGCCTCGCCCACGCCGATAAAGAATCTGCCGCCGCCCTCGTCGACGTACGCCTCGATGTCCTCGGGATCGACGAATGCCGCAGCGGCGGGAAAGCGGGATTTCAGAACGTCCGCCACGGCGCGGCGAATCCCCTCGGGATCGGGCACCGATTTGCGTACGCTGACTTCCGCCCCGAATCCCGCGGGCACATAGCGCGCGGAGACGGTGCGCGCGTGCTCCACGTCCTCACCCGAATACGTCTTGTCCGTGATAAGGTAAAAGGTGACGGTGCGCCCCCTGACCTCGATTTTCCGCAGCACTGCGCGGCTCAGCCCCGCCGCCTGCCGTATTTCCTGTAAGTACTGTTTGCTCTTCATCCGATCAACTCATCGAGCCGCGCAAAAAATACGCGCTCCGCGTCCTCTTTGGCAACGCGCTCGTTCTCCCGTCCTTTCTGCATGATCACGCAGTATTCCTCGCCGCCCGCGATGCCCAGATCGCACCCCTTCGCCTCGCCGGGGCCGTTGACAACGCACCCCATGACGGCGACTTTGAGCTTTTTCCGCACCGTGCGCACGCGCGCGTTGACGCGCTCGGCAAGTCCGATACAGTCGTAGCGGCACCTGCCGCAGGTCGGGCAGGAGACGACTTCGACGTAATCCTTTTCCATGCCGCAGGCGCGCAGAATATCGTGCGCGGCGTACACCTCTTTCACGGGGTCTGCCGAGAGCGACACGCGGATGGTATCGCCGATCCCCTTTAACAGCAGAGACCCGATGCCGATGCTGCTCTTGACGACGCCCATCTCCTCCGTGCCCGCCTCGGTCACGCCGAGGTGGAGCGGATAGCCGCACCGTTCCGCGAGCATGGTATACGCCTCCACCGTGAGCGGCACGTCCGACGCCTTCACGGAGAGCACGATATCATGCACGCCGTGCTTTTCCAGAATCTCGGCGTTATACAGCGCGCTGCCGACGAGCGCCTCCGCGCTCCTGCCGTACCGTTCGAGGAAATGCTTTTCGATGCTGCCCGTATTTGCGCCGACGCGTACGGGAACGCCGTGCGCCTTTACGCAGTCGGCAACGAGGGCGATCTCCCGTTCGCCGCCGATATTCCCCGGGTTGATGCGCAGCTTACTTGCGCCGTTCTCCACGGCGAGCACGGCGAGCTTCGCCGAAAAATGCACGTCCGCCACGACGGGGATATGTACGCCGTCCGCCACGCTCCGGAGCGCATAGGCGTCCGCCTCGTCGGAGACGGCGACGCGCGCCACGTCGCACCCCGCCGCTTCCAGCGCAAGAATTTGAGCGACGCTCTTTTCCACGTCGCTCGTCTTTACCGTCGTCATGCTCTGTACGGAGACCGTTCCCCCACCCATGAGCACGTTCCCGACCTTTACCGTCCGTTTCATTTGCTCTCTTCCTGTTTTTCTTCGCCCGCTTCCTTCTTCTCCATCATCTTTTGCAGCTCCGCCATGAAAGAGGAAATATCCTTGAAGGAGCGATAGACGGAGGCGTAGCGGACGTAGGCGACCTCGTCCAGCTTTTGCAGCCCCTCCATGACCATTTCGCCGATCTGCTTGGAAGAGATCTCCTGCTCCATGGAGTTATAGACGCGTTTGGCAATATCCTCGGCGAGCGCATCGATCTTTTCGATGGGAACGGGGCGTTTTTCGCACGCCTTGATGACGCCGCGTTTGATCTTGCCCAGATCGAACGCCTGACGCGTGCCGTCCGATTTGACGACGAGAATGGGCGCGACCTCGATCGTCTCGTACGTGGTGAATCTTCTGCCGCACCCCATGCACTCGCGGCGGCGGCGGATGGTGCGCTCGTCGTCCGCCGAGCGCGAATCGATGACCTTGCTCTCCGTACAGTTGCAGTACAAACAACGCATTTGTGCTTCTCCTCCCATTCTCGGGCGCATATCTTGTATGCTTTACTTGGAATTATACTATATATTATACCATAAATGCGCGCATTTGTAAAGAGTTTGGGAGAAACGCGCAAGCAAAAACCCCGCCGTGCGGCGGGGCTTTGCGTGATTGCGATAAAATTACAGTCTTGCGACGCCCGTACGGCGGGCAGCCGCCTTCACCGCTTCCGCAACCGCGTCTTTTACGTGGGGGTTGAAGGAATCGGGAATGATGTACTCGGGCGTGATCTCGTTCTCGGGAATGACGGAAGCGATCGCCTCTGCCGCAGCGATCTTCATCTCGTCGTTGATATCGCTTGCGCGTACGTCGAGCGCGCCGCGGAAGATGCCGGGGAACGCAAGCACGTTGTTGATCTGGTTGGGGAAGTCGCTTCTGCCCGTACCCATGATGCGCACGCCCGCGGCCTTCGCCTCGTCGGGCATGATTTCGGGAACGGGGTTCGCCATCGCAAAGATGATGGGATCGGGAGCCATCGTCTTAACCATTTCAGCGGTCAGGCTGCCGGGTGCGGAAACGCCGATGAACACGTCCGCGCCCTTGATGACGTCCTGCAAGGAGCCAGCCTTCTTTTCGAGGTTGGAGATTTTCGCCATCTCCGCCTTAATGTCGTTCAGACCCTCTCTTCCTTCGTAGATCGCGCCCTTCCTGTCGCAGAGGATGACCTTCTTCAAGCCTCTGCTCATGAGCAGTTTGGTGATGGCGATACCCGCCGCGCCCGAGCCGTTGACGACGACGGAAAGATCCTCCATCTTCTTGCCGACGAGCTTCAACGCGTTGATCATGGCGGCGAGCGTAACGACCGCGGTGCCGTGCTGGTCGTCGTGGAAAATGGGAATATCGCATACCTCTTTCAGGCGTTTCTCGATCTCGAAGCAGCGGGGTGCGGAAATGTCTTCAAGGTTGACGCCGCCAAAGCTCCCCGCAAGCAGACGGACGGTATTGACGATATCGTCCACGCTCTTGGAACGGACGCAGAGCGGGAAGGCGTCTACGTCGCCGAACGTCTTGAAGAGCGCGCATTTGCCCTCCATGACGGGCATACCCGCTTCGGGACCGATGTCGCCAAGACCCAGAACCGCGGTGCCGTCCGTGACGACTGCGACGAGGTTCGCGCGGCGGGTGTAGACGTAGGAAAGATCGACGTCCTTGGAAATTTCGAGGCAGGGTTCGGCAACGCCGGGGGTGTAGGCGACCGCGAGCTCTTCACGGTTGGTGATGGGCGCGCGGGTCACGACCTCGATCTTGCCCTGCCATTCTTTGTGCTTGTCAAGCGCGTACTGTTTCTTATCCATAAAAATCACTCCTTAAAAGACAATTATATTTTGAGGGAGTCCATAAACGCCCTGATCTGCGAAGCGGAACTGCGGAGCTTGGCAAGCTCTTCTTCCGTGAAGTCGTAGGGCAGATAGCCCTTAACGCCCGTATTGCCCACGAACGCGGGAACGCTGATGGCAACGTTGCTGATTCCGTAGTAATCTTCCAGCACGGAGGTGACGGAGAAGATCGAACCTCTGTCCTTGATGACGGTCCCCGCCAGCTCCGCGACGATCGCCGCGATCGCGTAGTTCGTAACGCCCTTGCGCTTGATGACCTGCGCGCCCGAGGAGACAGTATCTTTTACGATCTCTTTCTTATCCAGCACGATGCCGCGCTTTGCGCAGAAGGAATCCAGCCGCATTCCCGAAACGTGCACCGAGCTCCACACCGCGAATTGGCTCTCGCCGTGCTCGCCCGCCGTGAAACCGTGGATATTGCGGATATCGGTATCCGTGCGCGTGGTGAGAAGATAGCGGAAGCGCGCGCTGTCGAGCACCGTGCCCGTACCGAACACGCGGCCGTGCGGCAGTCCGCTCTCCTTCTGAATGAGATAGGTGATGACGTCCACGGGATTGGAGACGACCATGACCGCGCCGTCGCGCCAATACTTTTTGAGGTTGGCGATAATGTCGCGCGCGATGGCGATGTTCTTTGCGGCAAGGTCAAGGCGGGTCTCACCGGGCTTTCTGCCCACGCCCGCGGTCACGATGGTGAGGTCGCTGTCCGAGATGTCCTCGTAAGTGCCTGCGTGAATGTCCATCGAGCCCATCGTGATGAGCCCGTGGCTGATGTCCATCGCCTCGCCTTCCGCCTTCGCCTGATTGACGTCCACGATGGCGATTTCCGCGGCAAGCCGCTGGGTTGCAATGGAGAAGGCGCACGCCGAACCGACGGCGCCCGCACCGATAATGGTTACTTTGGTAGGTTTGCGTTCCATATTGTCCCTTCTTTTTTGAATTATCTTTGCTTGGAAAATATCCGAAATAACCCTATTATAATTATCGTCTCTTATTATAGCACAAATCCTGTACGACAGACAAGGGATTTTCAAAAAATTTTACGGGAAAGAATTGGCGTTTTTTGTGAGTATTTTTTCATGCGGAAGAATCCCCGCCGCGCCCTGCGGGGCGCTTTTTCCGCCGAAAACGGCGTTTGCACGGCCTTCATAATACAAGAAAGCGCGCCCTTTTCGGAGCGCGCTTCCGGCAATCAAGGCCGCGGTAGGTTTTGGAGGCCGGCGGCCTCTATGCTCAGATCAACCCGATCGCACAACGCTGATCGGATTTTGCAGCGAGACGGGCGTTGCGGAGCTTTCCGTCTGATACTGTCCCGACCCTGCCGCCGTCTCGGAAATGGTGAATATGGTTACCCCTGAGGACGTGACCGCAAGATATTCGTAGCGCGCCCTGCCGTCCTCAGCGGCGGAAAGCTCTTTCACGAGAGCCTCATAGGGTACGACGCCCGCCGCGCGTTGCAGTTCCTGCTCCAAGGGTTCTTCCCATAGATGCGTTATATTATAGGAAGCCGACCCTTCAACAATATCGAGGGCGCGCACGCCCATACCGCGCATGACTTCTCCGAAATCGCGCGACAGATTATGGGTGAAACTGTCTAAGATAATAGGATCGTTGAACCATATCTCATAGGCTCGGACGCCGCTGAAACTCCCTTTGCGGAACGTAAAAGCAACCGTGAGCGGATATTCGCTCGAAATAACGCCTTCGTCCGCCACGGAAAATACCGCCGAAGTCACGTTTCCGATATTGTACGCGCCGGATTCGTTGCGGAGCGAAAGCAACGTTTCCAACGCCTCGCGGAAAAACCCCAGCACATGGCTGTCGCTGCCGTATTCCGCGGCGAAATCGCTGCCCGATATTCCGCCCGACGCCGTTACTTCCGCCGTAAAAGTGTTGCCGTAGGTGTCCTCCCATGTAAAGGTCTCGCGGTCTTGAAGGGGCAGGAAGTCTGAATCGGCGCGCGCAAACACGTAGCTGCCGTCGTCATACTCCGCCTTATAATACACCTCGTTGAAGGCATAGCGTCGGTAATCCGTCTTTGTCAACTCCGCAGTCCCCTTTTTGGAGGCTTGCGGCAGACCGTCCTGATAGGCGGCGTCGCAGACGATGTTCGTCACCTTTCCTTCACTGTCAAAGCGGATTTGCGTGTACATATGCGCAAAGTATTTCAGTTTCTCGCTGTCGTCCGCATAGCTCTCCAATCCGTTCATCGCGTCCTCAAAGGCGTCCTCAAAGTCTTCCCAATCCTCAATGTCGGAATCGTCGAAATCCTCCGAAACACCGCCGCCTTCGATCATCTCTTTGAGTTCGAGATATACTTCGTCGTAATATTCGTAGAGATCGGAGGTGAGGCTGGCGTTTTCCCCGTTCGGCTCTCCGAGCAGGGCGATCACCTCTTCTTTGGAATCGCCAAGCTCGATCTGCCGCACTCCGTCCGCAAAGGAAGGAAGGCTTGCGGGCGCAAGCCCGGGGACTAAGATACTGACGCCGAACACAGCGGCAAGCACAACGGCGCCCGCCATCAACCCGCCCCGTTTTGTCATGCGAGAGGCAAACGTGACGTTCTTATCGTATGCAATATATGCGTTGTATGCGCGGCTCTCCCGCTGATAGTCCGCAAACGATACGAGCGGCTCCGCGCCTTTTGCAGGGCGCAGCGTCCCGTAGACGGCGAGTTTTACACTCTTGCGGAGCTTGGGTCGGGCAATCCAGACGACAAACATTTCCACGATCAAAAGAACAATGGAAACCATTATGAACGATGTCATAATGGAATCCCTGACGCCATTCGAAACGACAGCCGTCTCGGTCGCAACACTTACAATTGCCCACATGAGCACAAGACACCCGATTTCAAGCAACGGGAGAACCGCCCATAAAAATGCGTTACCCTTCCCGCGGCAGAAAGACGCGCCGATCTTGTGTTTTGGTCTGCCGAAAAAGAACACAAAGAAGATTGCCGCAGCAAGAATCCAACCCATGGCGGATCCGACCCAAAACGCCATAGACGCCTGTCCGTTTGCCGTCGCTCCTGTAACCCAATTCCCCGCGGTCATGGTTTCCATATTTGCCACGACGCACCAGAGCGCAATCCACATCGGAAGCACGATGCCCAAGAATATAAAGAGCATGGTGCGGTCGAACCGGGCAAGGCGATTGACTTCCGTATATCCGCGCGGCGCGGAAGTCTGCGGCACGGCGTTTTCAGCGCGAAGGCGCGCCTTTTCCGCTTCCTTCTCCTTTTTACGCAATTCGGCTGCACGCGCCGCCTCTTCCGCGGCTTCCGCTACGGAGGATTCCCGCTTGCCGAGCGCGGCGCGCAGAACGAGAACGCCGATCGCAGCGACAAGCCAAAGAATGGAGAAAACAAGCATGAGCACGGGGTATACGCCCGTCTTTACAAGATCGCTCCCGCCGCCGATTCCGCCGACAATGCCGATCATCACGCAGGATATGATCAGCTGCGCTATGTAGAACACGCACGCAAACAGCGTAAAGGGCGTGTACAGCGAAGAAAACCCTTTCTTTCCGCTTGCAGAGCGCTGGTACGCCGCAATGACCGCCGCAGCCGCCGCCCCGATCGCCGCGAATACGATGGCGGCAATGCACGCCCCGCGCAGATCAGAAACAATGCCGCCCAGCGCATATACGCTTCCGAAATTTCTGCTCCCGCCCGAGAGTGCGGCTGCTGAAACGGGCGTTGCCAGAAAAATCAGCGTAAGCGCCGCATACAGCGCGAACAGCCAGCCGTTCGCGATTCCGAGGATACGATACGCCTTCACTGCCGAACGCTCCGCGGGCTGTGCAGGCGCAGATTTTGCCGCCGCGCCCGACCTGAACGAATACCCGCATTTCGGGCAGAATGTATCCCCCGCCTCATGCGGCGCACCGCAAACGGGGCAGATATTCTGTTCACCCTCTGCCCGTTCGCCGCAGTTCGGGCAGAAAGTCCCCTCGAACTCCCTGCCGCACTTCTTGCAAATCATAGTTCATTTCCTCCTTTTGCAGGGCGGCGGCAAAGAAAAAGGGCGCGTTTGCCGCATACGATGCGGAAACGCGCCCTGCATAATCGTCATCTCCGATCGTTGCCACACAATCGAATCCTTGAAAAAATCCAAATGACAAAAGGAAACTATAAGGAATCTAAGGAGATACGAAATATGCCTTTCCGTACCCTTATAGTTTCCTTTTACAGATTTTTTTATTCGATTGTGTGGCATTTTGAGTATAACACGTTTTTTCGGCTTTTGCAAGGTATTTTACGATAAATTTTATCTCCCCATTGACTTTCTTGTCCTCAGGGCATATACTGTAAGGAAAAAAAGAGGAGATCCCTTTATGAGCAGTTTCAAAGACTTACGCATCGTCGATAACTTTTATCAGACGTCCGCGTTCTTCCCCATGCCCACCGTGCTCGTCGGCACGCTCGACGAGAACGGGCAGACCAACCTCGGCTCCTATTCGCTGTGTTTCCCCTATTACATTGCGGGCAAAGACAGGTACGCCATGCTCCTCGAATGCCGCAACAGCTCCAACACCGCGCAGCACATTCTTGCGGGGAGCAAGGTTTCTTTGAACTTTATTCCCGACGACAGAAAGTACTTCCGCGAGGCGGTGCGGCTGGGATTCCCGGGAGACACGACGGCGCAGAAGATGAAAGACTGTCTGTTCACCCTTGAAAAGGGTCAGGCGGAGGGCGAACGCCCGCTCGTGGTGAAAGAGGCGTTTCAGGTGTTTGAATGCACGTGGGCAAGCAAGCTGGAAGACGCGTACCTCGATAAGCCCGGGCAGCTCGAAGGTTACGAACCGCCCTACCGCAATTTCAACGGCATCACGAGCAAGTTCGGCGCGCACTTTATCCTCACGATCGATAAGATCCTCATGAAAGAGGAATATTGGAACGCCATCGTGAACGGCGTGAAAGCGGGCGCGTTCCCCTCCGTCCCCGTCGATTACGGCTACCGCGACAGCACCAACTTCTGGTATACCCGATTCCGCCGCCCCATTCCCGAAAAAATACAGGCGAAGGAAGGAGACGTGCAGTCCGTCATCTACGCCGCGGAACGCATCGATCCCGACGTGAAGTTCACCAAAGAGGCGTGCGCAAAGCTCACCAAGATCCCCCGCGTGTTCCTGAAAGCGGCGCTCACGCAAATGGTGAAGATCGCCAAGGAAGAGGGCATTTCCGTCATCGACGAAGCGGCGCTCGCCGTCATCAACGACAAGCGCAGGAAAGAGAAAAAATAACGGCGCAAAACCGCGTCCGTCAAAAGAAATGCGCGCCCCGCACGAAACGTGCGGGGCGCGCAATGTTATTGTCGATTTTCCTGCGGCTCTTCCTCTTCCGCGCGCTCGGCGGGCGGGAGCGGCACCTGCGCGGAAGAAAATCCCCTGCCGCGCACTTCGGAGACGACGGATACCGTGACGAACGCCTCGGGGTCGATCTTCTGCACCTCGTTTTTCAGGCGCACGACCTCGCGCTGGGAAACGACGGTGAGCAGCATTCTGCAATCCTCTTTCAGATACCCCGTTTCGCCGTGCAGAAGCGTTGCGCCGCGGTTCAGCTTATACAGGATCATATCGCGGATCTCCCCGTATTTTCTGCTGACGATGAGCACCTGCGCGCGGCGCGCGCCGATGGGCGAGACGATTTCCAGCGCGACGGAGGACAAAATGGTGATGACGATGCCGTACAGCACCGCGTCGAGCGGCGCGGCGACGAGCTGCACCAGCACGATCACGCCGTCCAGCGCCCAAAGCGATACGGAGACGGGGATCCCGAAAAATTTATGCAGGATGAGCGGCGGAATATCCGTGCCGCCCGTGCTCGCGCCGACGCGGATCACCATGCCCAGCCCCGCGCCGAACAGGAGCGCGCCGAACACCACGGCGAGCATCGGCTCGCTTGCCGCGATCGCTTGCCCTGCGCGCGCCTCGTACAGTCCGCTCAGATAGGTGAACAGACTTAAAAAGAGCGGATAGAGCAGCGTTCCCGCCAGCGTAGCGAGAGCGAATTTCTTCCCGAGGAGCGCGGCGCCGAGCAGAAAGAGCGCGATATTGGCAACGTAAACGGTGCATTCCACGACCCATTCGTATCCCTCCCCCACGAGATTGCGCACGAGAATACCGACGCCCGTTACGCCGCCCATGACGAATCCGTTCGGAACGATAAAGAGCGCGCTCGCCGCCGCGGAAAGCGCGTTGCCCGCGCTCACGATCAGGAGATAGACGACTGCCCGCCACACCTGTTCTTTCGTCGGTTTTTTCAGCTTCATACCCTCTCCCTCCGCGCCCGCCGCCGGACGCAGAAACGATTATACCACGTTCCCGCGGGTTTATCAAGCGGCGGCGGAGAAAATCCTTTCATAACCGCCTTACGCACCTTCCCGCCGCTCCTCCGCATACGATGAGATAAGGGCATTGCCCCGAAATCTTACGTTCAGAGGTCTTTTATGTGCAATTCGTGTAATTCCTGCAACTGCTGCGGTTGCAGCGCGCTCGCACGGGCGCTCAACAACCTGTTCTCCGTTGCAAACAGCTGCGGCTGTAACTGCGGATGCAATTCCTGCAATTCCTGCAATTCGTGGAACTCCTTCGGCAACGGTTCTTCCCGCAGCGGCAGCGGCTTCGGTTCCTGCAATTCGCAGAACTTCTGCTGCTCGGACGCCTACTATGCCCGCCAATATGCGCTTTGGAACGTAAACGGCTCGGGCTGCAACTTCTGCTGCTGCCGCTGCTGCAACAGCTGCTGCAATAACTGAGCTTTCCGCGCCGCCCGCGCGGCGTCCGGTTTACGATAACGCTCCCGCACGGGAGCGAAAACAATTTACAAACACGAAAACGCCGCGCTTTCGCGCGGCGTTGGTTTTGATTGAACTTTTTTCGTCCACACTCGTCTGCGCGGACGGTCCGCAAAGTTACTTCGCGTATTCCACGCTTCTGAACTCGCGGATGACGTTGACTTTGATCTGCCCGGGATATTCGAGTTCCGCCTCGATCTTCTTGGCAATATCCTTGGCGAGGAACATCGCCTTGGCGTCGTCCACCTGCTCGGGCTTGACGATGACGCGCACCTCTCTGCCCGCCTGGATCGCGTAGCTCTTCTCCACGCCCTGGAAGCCTGCCGCAAGCTCTTCGAGCTTTTCCAGCCGCTTCACATAGTTGGAGCCCGTTTCGCGGCGCGCGCCGGGGCGTGCGCCCGAGATCGCGTCCGCCGCCTGCACGAGGACGGCTTCGATCGTTTTCGGCTCGACGTCGCCGTGGTGCGCCATGATGGCGTTGACGATCATCGCGTTTTCCTTGTACTTCTTGGCAAGGTCCGCGCCGATCTGGATATGCGTGCCCTCCTGCTCGTGATCGACCGCCTTGCCGATGTCGTGCAGAAGTCCCGCGCGCTTTGCAAAGTTGACGTCCAGCCCCAGTTCCTGCGCCATAAGCCCCGCGAGGTTGGCGACCTCGATGGAGTGCTTATACACGTTCTGCCCGTAGCTGGTACGGAATTTGAGCCTGCCGATGAGTTTGATCAGCTCGGGGTGCAGACCGAAGATCCCCACCTCGAACATGGCGTTTTCGCCCGCCGCCTTGATCTGCTGATCGAGTTCCTTGGTGACCTTTTCCACCGTCTCCTCGATGCGGGCGGGGTGAATGCGTCCGTCGGCGATGAGCCGTTCGAGCGTGAGCCGCGCGACTTCGCGGCGGACGGGATCGAAGCCCGAAAGAATGACGACTTCGGGCGTATCGTCGATGATGAGTTCAATGCCCGTCGCGTTCTCCAACGCGCGGATGTTGCGCCCCTCGCGCCCGATGATGCGCGCCTTCATATCGTCGTTGGGCAGCGGCACGACGGAGACGGTCGTCTCGGAAGCGTGGTCCGCCGCGCAGCGCTGAATGGCGAGCGTGATGATGTTTTTGGCGTTGAGTTCCGCCTCTTCCTTCGCCTGCTGTTCGAGGTTGCGCACCTGAACGGCGACGTCGCGACGGGTCTCGTCGAGGATCTCGTCGGTGAGCAGTTTCTTCGCTTCCTCTTTGGTGAGCTGGGAAACGCGCTCCAATTCCTGCACCATGAGTTCGTGCTGGTGAGAGAGCACTTCCTGCTTCTTTGCGACCTCTTCCAGCCGCTTATTGAGGTTTTCCTTCTGCGCGTCCAGCGATTCGTTCTTCTTGTTGAGGTCCGCCTCTTTGCGTTCCAAGGCGTCCTCCTGCTTGTTGAGACGGGCTTCGATGCGCTGCTGTTCCGCGCGCTTCTCCTTCATCTCCTGCTCGAATTCGTTTCTGCGCTTTAATTCCTGTTCCTTTGCCTCTAAAATGGATTCCTTTTTGATGCGCTTCCCTTCCGCGCGCGCCTCGGAGAGCATCTCCTCCACGCGCCTGCTCGTTTCGTCGAGTTTCTGTTCGGATCTCTTTTTTGCACGCTGTGTAAGGATCGACCGCGTCAGGAACACCGCCGCCACGACGCCGACCGCCAGCACGACGGCGACGATGAGCAGACCGATTTCCAGACCGGACATAGCAAGGAGCAGGCTGCCAAGATTTGCCATAGTTACAGCCTCCCTTTGATGAAATTGACTTTATCAACTGCTGCCGCAGCGTCCGGCGCGGAAGTACCGCAGCCGATATTCTGCGGGCAGAATACGACTTTGTCTTTTCTATTATACAATATCTCGGGAAACGTGTCAATCCCTTGACGGCAATTTCAGAAAAATCTTTTGCACAGCGTACTTCCATGGATCGCGCGTGTACATTGACCGCAGCAAAGCCCCGCGGGCGCGCCAAAAGGTGCGCCCGCGGGGCTTTTGCATTCATTTTGTTTTTTGCGTGGAAAACGCGGGAAACGGGATTATTTGAAGATCTCCTCGCCGTTGCTCTCCATGACCTTCTTGTAGAAGAACGCGCTCTTTTTGGGCGTACGGACGAGCGTATCGTAATCGACATGAATGAGTCCGAATTTTTTGGAGAAGCCCTCCGCCCACTCGAAATTATCCATGAACGACCAATAGAAATAGCCCTTTACGTCAACTTCCTGCGCCGCGCGGTGCAGGGAACGCAGATAGCGTTTGATGAAGTCGACGCGGCAGTCGTCGTCGATCGTGCCTTCAAGCGTCTTCCACTCAGTGAGCGCGACGCCGTTCTCGGTGTAGATAATGGGCAGCCGGTAGCGCTCGTAGAGGAACTTCGCGCCCCAGTAGAGGCTGTCGGGAAAGACGTCCCAGCGCATATCCGTCTTGGGAACGGAGGGCTTGGGCGTGACGCCGACCGCCTCGCCGTTCTTCCCCGCCGTGACGTATCTGCCCGTATAGGTGTTCACGCCGTAAAAATCGATTTGGCATTTGAGATCGTCCGCAGGGGGCGTAAAGCCGTTTTCAGCCATCCACGGCAGGAACTCCTCGGGGTAATGCCCGAATACGAGCGGGTCCACCCAGAAGTTGCCGGAAAAGAGGTCGTTATGGCAGGCAAACGTATCGCGGCGGGCAAGCTCCGTATCTGCCTCCGTGTAGGGCATGGCGGGACCGAACGCCTGCGCAAAGCCGATCTTCACGGGGCGTTTGCACACGGCGCGCACGGCCTTTTCGCCCTTGGCGAACCCAAGCAGCACGTTGTGCGCGCAGGCGAGCGCTTCCGCGCGGGAAAGGCGCAGGAAGGGCGCGTGCGTGCCTTGGAAATGCCCCAGCTCGACAAAGCACTGCGGCTCGTTGATGAGGATAAAATTATCCGTATACCCGCCGAACAGTTCGGCGCAGACGCGGCAGTAATTTTCAAACCACGCGGGGCTTTCGGGATTCAGCCAGCCCCCTTTGCATTGCAGTTCGTAGGGATAATCCCAATGGAAAAGCGTCACCCACGGCGTGATGCCCGCGCGGCGCAGCTCCTTTAACAGATCAATATAGAACTGCGCGCCCGCGGCGGAGACTTCCCCCGTGCCGTGCGGCATGACGCGCGCCCAATTCACCGAAAAGCGGTAGTTTTTCACGCCCATGCGCTGCATGAGCGCAACGTCCTCTTCCATATGGTGGAAGTGATCGCACCCGACGTCGCCCGAATGTCCCTCGAACACGCGCCCGGGCGTGCGGCTGCCGACGTCCCAGCCGTTCAGCCCCTTGTCGCCCTCGTATGCGCCGCCCTCGATCTGATAGGCGGCGGTCGCTACGCCCCACACGAAATCTTTTGCAAAACTCATCGGATATTCCCTCCAAGATCAATCATTTTAAACCGTTTTTAAAGGTTTTCCGCCTGTTCCATCCACAATGCAGCCGACGCGTCCGACGGCATACGCCAATCGCCGCGCGGGGAAAGGGACACCGAACCGACCTTCACGCCGTCCGGCACGCAGCTGCGCTTAAACTGCTGCGAGAAGAAGCGGCGGTAAAAGTTCACGAGCCATTTTTTGAGCGTCGCGCGGTCGTATCTGCCCGCGAACGCCCTTTGCGCAAGAAAGAGCGTTTTTGCGGGAGAATCGCCGCGGCGCACGAAGCGGAAGAGGAAAAAGTCGTGCAGTTCGTACGGTCCGACGATGTCCTCCGTCTTTTGCGCGATATTGCCCGCCGCGTCGGGCGGAAGCAGCTCGGGCGAGATCTCCGTCGCAAGAATATCGAGAAGAATGCGCTCCGTCTTTCCGCCGAGCCGCTCCGCTTCCGCACGGACGAGGTGTCTGACGAGCGTTTTCGGCACGGAACAGTTGACGGCGTACATACTCATATGATCGCCGTTGTAGGTACACCACCCGAGCGCAAGTTCGGAGAGATCGCCCGTTCCGACGACGATGCCGCCCGTCTCGTTGGCAGCGTCCATCAGAATCATCGTGCGATAGCGCGCCTGCGCGTTCTCGTACGTCGCATTGAGAACGGCGGGATCATGCCCGATGTCCTTGAAATGTCTGAGGACGGTCTCGGAGATGGGTACGGTGCGGGACGTCACGCCCATCGCCTTCATGAGCAGAAGGGAGTTGTTTTTCGTCTTGCCCGTCGTGCCGAATCCGGGCATGGTGTAGGCAAAAACGTTCTTTCTGTCCTTCCCGAGCAGGTCGAAGGCGCGCACCGTCACGAGCAGCGCGAGCGTGGAATCCAGCCCGCCCGAAATGCCGATGACCGCCGTCTTTGCGCCAGTGTGCGCCATGCGGCGCGCCAGCGCGTTCGCCTGCATATTTAAAATGAGCTGCGCGCGCTCCTCCCGCTCCCCTTCCTCTTCGGGAACGAAGGGCAGGGGCGGGACGGCGCGCAGCGTCGGTTCGGCGTCGGTGAAGAAGTCGGCTTCCGCCGTGAAATAATCAAGGTCGTCGCGGTCGGTGCGCCCGAAGGTGTTCAGCCGCCTGCGCTCGGCGAGCAGGAACCCGACGTCGATCTCCGCCGTGCAGTCCCCGCCCGAAAAGGGCGCGGCTTCCGCGAGCATCGCCCCGTTCTCGAAGATCATATGATTGCCCGCGAACACCATATCGGAGGTGGATTCTCCCACGCCCGCATCACAGTAGACGTATGCGCAGACGCTCCTTCCCGACTGCGCGGAAAGAATGGTCTTGCGGTACTCGCGCTTGCCGACCGTCTCGTTGCTGGCGGAAAGATTGACGACGACCGCCGCCCCCGCCTGGGCATGGCGCGCGGAGGGCGCGTCGCCCGCCCACACGTCCTCGCAGATCTCGCACGCAACGGCGATCTCGGGCGTCGCCGCAAAGAGAATGTCCGTCGTGAGCGGCGCGCTCATGCCCTCCCACAGGGCGGCGAACGCCGTCTCCCGCGAGCCGCGCGCAAAGTGGCGCGCCTCGTAAAACTCGTTGTAGTTGGGCAGGTGCGTTTTTGGAACGAATCCCAACACCATGCCGTCCGAAACGCCAGCCGCGCAGTTATACAGCTTGCCGCCGCAGCGGACGGGCAGCCCCACAAAGACGAGCATCTTTTTGCCTTCCGTCGCATCGGCGACCGCCCGCAGCGCAGCCATGCAGCCGTCGAGCAGCGGTTCCTGCAAGAAGAGGTCGCCGCAGGTGTAGCCGCTCAGCGAAAGCTCGGGAAAGACGAGCACTTCCGTTCCCTTTTCCGCTTCCGCTCTGATCTTTTCAACGATGCGCGCCGCGTTGAAGGCGGGATCGGCGACTTTGAGCGCAGGGCTTGCCGCCGTCACCCGTAAAAATCCGTATTTCATAGATTATTCTTCGCTCCCCGCGATCGCCTCGACGGGGCTTCCCTTTGCCGCGGCGCGGATCTTATCCTCCATCTCCTTGGCAAGTTCGGGATTGTCTTTGAGGAACTGCCGCATACGCTCGCGGCCGTTCGCCACCTTGTTATCGTTATAGCTGTACCACGCGCCGCTCTTTTTGATGACGTCGTACTGCACGCCGAGGTCGATGATGCAGCCCTCCTGCGAGACCCCTTCGCCGTACATAATATCAAATTCCGCCTGACGGAAGGGAGGCGCGAGCTTGTTCTTGACGACTTTCGCGCGCGTGCGGTTGCCCGCCGCGCCGTCGGTATCTTTGAGAATATCCGTCTTTCTGACGTCGATGCGGACGGACGCATAGAATTTGAGCGCCTTGCCGCCGGGGGTGACTTCGGGATTGCCGAACATGACGCCCACCTTCTCGCGCAGCTGATTGATAAAGACGACGCACGTTTTGCTCTTGTTGACGATGGCGGTGAGTTTTCTCAGAGCCTGGCTCATGAGGCGCGCTTGCAGACCCACGTGGCTGTCGCCCATGTCCCCCTCGATCTCCGCCTTGGGCGTGAGCGCGGCAACGGAGTCGACGACGATGATATCGACGGCGGACGAGCGGACGAGCGCGTCCACGATGTCGAGCGCCTGTTCGCCCGTATCGGGCTGGGAGACATACAGTTCATCGAGATTGACGCCGAGCTTTTTGGCATAGACGGGGTCGAGCGCGTGTTCTGCGTCGACGAACGCCGCAATACCGCCCATCTTCTGCGTTTCGGCAACAGCGTGCAGGGCGACCGTCGTTTTACCCGAGGATTCGGGTCCGTAGATCTCGACCATTCTGCCGCGGGGCAGCCCGCCCACGCCGAGCGCGAGATCGAGCGAGAGGCAGCCCGTGGGAATGACTTCGATATCGGTATTGCCCGCGTCCTGCCCGAGCTTCATGATCGCGCCCTTGCCGTACGCCTTTTCGATCTGCGCGAGCACCGCGTCGAGCGCTTTGAGTTTTTCTTCGTTCATGGATTTTATCTCCTTCATTTTTTTCTGCATTCAGCCGATCGGACAGCCGCTCCGCAAACACCGCGGGCGCGCCCTCCGCCGTTAAGATATCTCTTTATAAGCCAGAAACAGCGCGAGGTTGATCGCCGTTCTCGTCACCGTCTCCCTGTCGCCCGAAAGGCGGAAACGGAACACGCGCACCTTTTCGCGCGTGCCGACGGCAATGTAGCAAAGCCCCACGGGTTTGTTCGTTCCGTCCGCATCCGGTCCCGCAATGCCCGTGGTTGCGATCGCCACGTCGCAATGCCCCTGTTTCAGAAGCCCGGCCGCCATCTCGTAGGCGGTCTCGTCGGACACGGCGCCCTTGTCCATGAGCGTAAATTCGCTCACGCCGAGACGCTCATGTTTCGACTTGTTGTCGTATGCGTTGATGCCCTCGTAAAAGACGGCGCTCGCCCCGGGCACGCGGACGATCTCCCGCCCGACGCCCCCCGCCGTGAACGATTCCGCCGTGGAAACGTGCAGTTTGTGCAGTTTGAGCGCGGCAACGAACCGCTCCGCGAGCGAAACGTCCTCCATGGCGTAGACGTATTCTTTGAGTCCGTCCGCGAGAATGCGCACGACCTCGTCGGCGGTCATCTTGGGCGTCTCCTGATCGTACAAAACTTCGATGCGCGCACAGCCGTACTGCTCGGCAGCGTGGACGGAGAGCCTTCCGCCGCCTGCCTCGTCCGCCTCTTTGAGGACGGCGCGGAGCTTTTCCTGCGGCGCGGAAACCGTGCGCAGCACCACCTGCGCATAGGTGCGGCGGCGGCGCTTATCGACGCGCGGAACGACCTCCCCTTTCACGATCTCCGCCCCGCGCTCCCCCTCGGGCAGAACAGCGAAGAGACAGTCGTCGGTATCGAGCAGATACTCCTCTTCGAACGCCGCTTCGGCGGCGACGGAGACCGCGTCCTTTGCGGAGGGCAGGAGCACCCGCGCGCAGACGAGGAACACGCCGTCGCACTCGGTGGAGAAACGCAGGAGCGCCGCAGAGACCCTGCTCGGGCTGTCGTACGGCAGAAGCGCGATCTCGTCGAGAAAGACGCCGCCCGCCAGGAGCGCGTCGAGCACGGGCGCGTAGTCCACGGAAGCGAGGCAGTTTTTGTTGTTGCGAAGCACGATGCCCGCGTATTTCACGCCTGCGCCTCCTCCGAGAGGACCTGTTTATTTCTCACGATATAGTTGACGCCCGAAATCACGGTGAGCGCCGTGCAGATATAGAAACAGAAAATGCCGATAATGGCGACGATCTGCCCCGCGCGCGAACCGACAAACGCCATTCCTGCGAGAATAAGCGCGATGGAGAGGTCCTGAAAAACCGTCTTGATCTTGCCGAGCTTATCCGCCGCAAGAACGATGCCGCGCCCCGCGGCGATCATGCGGAAGCCGCTCACGATGAGTTCGCGCGCAAGGATGACCGCAACGCAGATGCCCGCGACGATCAGCCCCCAGCCCGCGAAAAAATCTGTTTCAAACACCCCGCCGCGCGTCAGAAGCAGAATGAGCGCGGTGGAAACGAGCACTTTGTCCGCAATGGGATCGAGAAATTTGCCGAGGTTGGTGACAAGCCCGCGCGAACGCGCGATATGCCCGTCAAGCGCGTCGGTGGAAGCCGCAAGCACGAAAATAATTGCGGCAGCGAGGTAGTTCCACCCGTCCATCACGTCCAGATAAAAGAAGAGGACGAACACGGGGATCATGAAAATGCGCGTCAGCGTGATCTTGTTGGGTAAATTCATAACGTATTCTCCTTGACTGTTCCGTACAGATCGTAAGCGTCGGCGCGGTCGATGAAAACGGAGTACGTCCTGCCCGTCTCCGCGCGCGGAGCAGTGAAGCAGACGCAGCCGTCGATCTCGTACGCCTGAAAGTACGCTCTCCCGACGAAACACGATCTTTCGTAATCGATGCCGTCGCACACAACGGTGATCGTTCTGCCGACGAACTGTTGCAGGCGGGCGGCGGAAATTTCCCGCTGCACGCGGTAGAGCGCACGCACCCGCTTTTCCTTGACGCGCGCCGCCACCTGCCCTTTGAGCTTGTACGCGGGCGTTTCTGGTTCGCGCGAATAGGCGAAAAATCCGCAGTTTTCAAAGCGCGCTTCCTGCAAAAACGCTTTGAGCGCCTCGTGCTCCTCCTCCGTTTCGGTGGGAAAACCCGCAATGAACGTGGTGCGCACGGCGATTTCGGGGATCTCCCTGCGGAGCTTTTGCAAAAGCGCAAGATACTCCGCGCGGCTTCCCCGCCGCCCCATGAGTTTGAGAACGCGGTCCTCGCTGTGTTGCAGCGGAATATCGAGGTATTTTATGATCTTGGGATTGTTCTTCACCTCGGCGATGAGTTCGTCCGTCACCACCTCGGGATAACAGTATAGCAGACGAATATGACAGATATTGTCAAGTTCGGAAATTTTTTGCAGCAATTCGACAAATTTATTTTCGCCGCCGTCCTCGCCGTAGCGGGTCGTATCCTGCGCGACGATGACGAGTTCCTGCGTCTCGCCCAGCGAGCGCGCCTCTTCCGCGAGCTGCTCCATGGGATAGGAACGGTAACTGCCGCGGATCTTGGGGATCAGGCAATAGGTGCAGTGGTTGAAACAGCCGTCCGCGATTTTCAGGTACTTGATGTGCGGCGGCGTCGTGACGACGCGCAGGCACCCCTCTTCCCCCGTATGCACGGCGTTGACGCGCTCCCCCGCATACGCGCGTTCGAGCGCGGGAAAGAGCGCGGTCGCGTCGGAAACGCCCAAAAACACGTCCCCCTCCGTAAGGGCAGGGAAAAGTTCGCCGATATACTTTTCGGGCAGACACCCCGTCACGACGATTTTTTCCAATGCGCCGCTGCGGTATGCGTTGCCTTCCAGAACGGCTTCGATCGCCTCTTTGCGCGACGCGTTCAGAAAGGCGCAGGTATTTACGACGAGCACCTGCGCCTTTTGGATGTCGTCGGTGATCTCACAGCCGTGGCGTCTGATCTCGCCGAGGATGCGTTCGCCGTCCACGCGGTTCTTATCGCATCCGAGGCTGATCATGCCGAACGTCTTTTTCATCAGTCCAGATCTCCGTACTTCGCTTCAAAATCTTCCTTGGAAAGGAGCACCGTGCGCGCCTTTGCCTTGCCGTCGAACGCCGAAATGTACCCCATGAGTTCCATCCACTCGATGATCTTGCCCGCGTGGTTGTAGCCGACTGAGCATTTGCGCTGAATGAGCGAGATGGACGCCTGCCCGAGCTTGACGACGATGGCGAGCGCCTTGATATACTGCGGATCGACGCAATCGTCCGCATCGTCGCTCATGCCGCCGCCCGCGCTGCCGCTCTCTTCGCGATTGATGAAATCGGCGACATTCTCGTCGAAATACGCCTCGTTATGCGCCTTAATGTCCTCGACGATCTTCTGCACTTCATCGGAGCCGACGAACGCGCCCTGCACGCGCAAGCAGTTGAACATTCCCTCCGTGCGGTAGAGCATGTCGCCGTTGCCGAGGAGTTTCTGCGCGCCCGACTCGTCGAGAATGGTACGCGAGTCCACTTCCTGAATGACGCGGAAGGCAAGCCGCGTGGGCAGGTTGCCCTTGATGACGCCCGTAATGACGTCCACCGACGGACGCTGCGTTGCGATGACGAGGTGCATACCCGCCGCGCGCGCCTTCTGCGCGAGCCGCTGAATGCGCTCCTCGATCTCCTTCTTTGCGACCGACATGAGGTCGGCAAGCTCGTCCACGACAATGACGATCTTCGCGAGTTTTTCCTCGTCCTCGGTGAGCGACGCGTTGTATTCGTCGAGATTGTGTACGTTGATGCCGCTGCGCGTCTTGTTCTGGAAGAGCGTATAGCGGCGTTCCTGTTCCTTGATCGCCCAATTGAGCGCGGAGATCGCCTTCTGCGCGTCGGAGATGATCTCGTTGATCATGAGGTGCGGCAGACCGTCGAACACGGCGAACTCCACCTTCTTGGGGTCGATGAGGATGAGGCGGAGATCCTCGGGCGAATACTTGCAGATGAGGCTGATGAGCATGGAGTTGAGACACACAGACTTACCCGAACCCGTGGAGCCTGCCACGAGAAGGTGCTTCATCTTGACGATATTGCCGCAGACGTTGCGCCCCTCCACGTCTTTGCCCATGGCGAACGCGAGCGCGTTGGGCTTGGCTTTGACGTACTCCTCCGACTGCATGACCGATTTCAGACCGACCGTCGCGCGGCGGGAGTTGGGGACTTCGATGGAAATCGCACCCGCCTCGGAGTTGGAGTAAATGTTTACTCCGTCGCGGGCGTGCAGGCGCATGGCAATCTCCGTATCGCGCTTGATGACGGTGTTTACCGTGACGTTGCGGGGAATATCGATATCGTACCGCGTAACGGCGGAGCCGACCGTCACTTTGACGACCTCCGCGTCCACGCGGAATGCGCTCAACGTTTCGACGATGATGGCGGAGTTCTGGTCGATCTCCTCCTGCGAAACGCTCGACTTCTCCTGATAGGTGACGAGATTTTCAAGATCTGGACGCACGTACGCTTTGTAGACGTGCTTTTTCGGAGCGGGAGCGGGTCCGCTCTCGTCCGCCGCGGCAGGTGCGGAGTCGCGCGCGCCGCGTTCTGAGACCGCGGAACGGTCGCCGAGCGGGCGTTCCATGCCCCTGCCCGCGCGCACATTGCGCTCGGACGTTTCGGAGACCGTCTCCGATTCCAGATAATTCGCGTCGTCGATCTCAGGTTCGTCGAACAGGTCCGCCGCAGACCCGCGCACGGGCGAATCGAACACGCGGCTTCCCTGCGGAAGTTCCTCCGTCTCCTCCGAGGCGGTCGGAACGGGTTGTGCGGCGGCGGAAAAACGGTCGGCGCGCGCGGGCGGTTCGGGCGCGGGCGTATCTTCGATGCAGATGCGCTCGGGCACGGGACGGGAGAACACGCTGCGGTACTCTTCGCGCGTCATGGGCGCGTCGTCGGCAGCCTCTGCCTGCGCAGGTTCGGCGGGCGTTTCGTACGCCGGACGCACGGGTTCTGCCTGATACGTCGGGCGGGCAGGCTCGGCGGGAGCTTCATATGCGGGGCGCACGGATTCCGCCTCGTAGGTCGGGCGCGCAGGCTCGGCAGGCGGCTCGTACGTCGGGCGGACAGGCTCGGCGGGAGCTTCATATGCGGGGCGCACGGATTCCGCCCCGTAGGTCGGGCGCACAGGCTCCGCAGGCGTTTCGTATCCCACGCGGGCCGGCTCTGCGGACGCAGGGTGTGCAGGCTCGGCGGGTACGTCGTAATCGTCGATATTGGGTTCTGAGCTGAACGTCTCCGTATAGGGAACGTCGTTGGCGTAATAGTCGTGTTCCTCCGCCGCAGGCTGTACGGGCGCGCGGTAGGAAGGCGACTGCGGATAATTGAGGTCGCTTTCCATCGGCGCGGGCGCGGGACGCTCCACCGTCACGCGGCGGGGCATGGACGGACGCCCTTCCGAAGTGCGGGCGGCGTAGTCCTCCGAATAGCGCGCGGGCGCGGCGGTCGGCTTGTCTGATACCGGCGATGCCGGCGATACCGACTCCGGCGAAGAGACGGGCGTCACGCTCGAACGGCGCGGATAAGTATTGAACCGCGAATCGCGGTCATAGATGAGGTTGTTACGATAGCTGCTCGCGGGATCGCTCGAAAAAAGGATCTCTCGGCTGCGGCGGTACTTCTCGTCCGCAGAAAGCTCCGCCGACGCGGACGCGGGCTGCGCCGTCCGGCGGGCGGATGGCGCGGGCTGCACGGGAATACCTACAATGGGCGCGGGACGGACAGGCTGCGCTGCCTGCGCGTATGCCGCGGGGGCCGCCTGTACGGGGCGGGCGGGCATTTCGGGCAGCGTTGCGCTGCGCTCGGGCGCGGGAATGTCGTCGTAAGAGACGGGCTGTGCTTCGCGATCGCGCGCGGTGCGGTCCTGCATACGCGCTCCCGAACGGAACACGATCTTTCTCAGCGGCGTCCCCATGGCGATCCAGAAGAGCATTCCCGCAACCAGCAGGGAATACAGCACATACGAACCTGCGGCAGAGAGCACCGCGCGGACGGGATAGGCGATGAGTCCGAAGACTACGCCGCCGCCCGTGCCTTGGGCAATGCGCTCGGAAGCTGCCGACCAGCATCCGCCGAGGTAGCTCCCGTAACCGTTCCCGTAAAAGCGTTCCGCCGTGGCGGTATGAACAATGAAAAAGACCGCCGCCAGAAACAGCATGATTTTAAGCACCCATATCGCGGGGAAGTACTTCCTGCCGGAAACGAGCACGACGGAATAATAGATCGCAAGCAGGAGCAGCGGATATACGAAGAACCCGAACAGCCCCACAAAAAACGAGGTGATGGCTATGCCGATATCGCCGAACACATACGGACCCGTGACGGCGATGAAAAAGATGATCGCGCTGAACAACAGCAGGGTCATTCCTACCGTTTCGCGGCTCAAAAGCACGTTTTTTCCCTTGTTTTCCCGGTTATCCCCTCGGCCGACTCCGTTCAAAACTGCCTCCGTATCGCTCCCCCGGGGGGAGCGCTTTCAATTCAAAATTTCGTCAATATATAGTATAACATTTTCACGCGGATTTTTCAACGATATTGGCGCGGATTTTCGTAATTTTTTGCAAACCGCTTACCGCACCGCCCGAAAGACGCGCTTTCCGACCGCTTAAATTCCCGCGCCTGCCCCGCGGCAAAAACACGCGCCCCCTGTCCGCCGCAAGGGGAAAGGGCGGCACCATGCCCGCAGCCGCGTGAAAAAACCGCCCGCCCCGCCGCAGAACGTGCGGCGGGGCGGGCGGCGGAAAAATGCCGTTTAAACCATGTTTTCGAGAATAAGTTTATCGGCAACGAGCGCGATAAATTCGCTGTTCGTCGGCTTCTCCGTGCCGATGTAGACGCGCGCCCCGAAAATGGCGTTCACCGCTTCGATGCGCCCGCGGTTCCACGCGACTTCGATTGCGTGACGGATGGCGCGCTCCACCTTACTCGCCGAAGTGGCGTACTTTTCTCCGATGACGGGATACAGTCCTTTCGTGACGTTGTTGATGACGTGCGGATCGGCAACCGCCATCTTGATCCCCTCCCGGAGATAGTTGTATCCCTTGATATGCGGCGGAATACCGATGGAAATGAAGATATTGCTGATGCGCTCGTCCAGCGATCCCGCGCGCTTGCGTTCGATCTTTTCGCGCACAGGCTCGGGCGTCTCTTCGGAAACTTCCGCCACCCGCTCTTCGACGATCGCCGCCGAAACGGGTTTAACGAGATAGTACCGCGCGCCGAGCGCAATGGCGCGGTTGATGATCTTATCGTCGGTGAAGTTGCCGAGCACGATGAAGTCCGCCTTGTTCCCCGCCTTTTTCGCCCGCTCCATCACGGTGAATCCGTCGAGCGTCGTCAACAGAAGGCTCGTCACCACCACACCGGGCGCGCACTTTTCAAGGAGCGCAAGCCCCTCCCCGCCGTCGCCCGTCACGCCGCAGACCTCGTATCCCGCCCGCGAAAAGTGCGAGGAAAGCTCCTCCGCAAACGTTTCGTTGCTTTCCAGAATGAGTATCTTTTTCATCCACCTTTCCTCCAAAAACCGTTAGTAAGCGCATTATAAAACACAAATTCAGATTTGTAAAGTCATTTTTGTACAAAATTCAAAGAATTATTTACGAAATTATTGGAATTTTGTACAAAATTGTCGGGGCGACAATTTTCGACCTTTTTCAGCAATAAAAAAATAGCCGCCGCGTGCATTGCTCACGCGGCGGAAAATCGGAATTTCCGGATTTTTGCGTTATGCGTTCATCGTCTCGACGTACTCGTCGAAGGTCACGTTCTTGTCGTACGTCTTGGTGCCGTCCAGAACGATGATGCGGTTGCAGACGGTGTTCATCAGCTCCTGATCGTGCGAAGTGAGGAGCATACAGCCCTTGAACGCGGTCAGACCGTTGTTGAGGGAGGTGATGGATTCCAGATCGAGGTGGTTGGTCGGCTCGTCGAAGATGAGGAAGTTCCCGCCTTCGAGCATCATTTTGGCGAGCATACAGCGCACCTTCTCCCCGCCCGAAAGCACCTTCGCCTCTTTGAGCGCCTCCTCGCCCGAGAAGAGCATACGCCCCAGCCAGCCGCGCAGGTATTCCTCGTAATGGTCTTTGGAGAACTGCGAGAGCCACTGCACGAGCGTGAGCGAACAGCCCGCAAAATATTCGTCGTTGTTCTGCGGGAAGTAGGAGGCGGAGATCGTCTTGCCCCACTTGACGGTGCCCGCGTCAGGTTCCGTCTTGCCCATGAGAATATCGTACAGCATGGTGACGGAGGTGGACTTATCGCAGATGACGCCGATCTTATCCCCCTTCTGCACGGTAAAGGAGACGTTCTCAAAATAGCCTTCCTTGGAAAGACCCTCGACGGCGAGAATGTCGTTGCCGATCTCGCGCTCGAATTTGAAGTCAATGAACGGGTACTTGCGGAGCGAGGGCTTGAAGTCGGAGATGGTGAGTTTCTCAAGCTCTTTCTTTCTCGAAGTCGCCTGACGGGACTTGCTCGCGTTCGCCGCAAAGCGCGCGATGAATTCTTTGAGTTCTGCAGCCCGCTGTTCCGCCTTCTTATTCGCATCGCGCTGCTGACGCGCCAGGAGCTGCGAAGTCTGATACCAGAAATCGTAGTTGCCGAGGTAGAGATTGATCTTGCCGAAGTCCACGTCGCAGATATGCGTGCAGACCTTGTTGAGGAAGTGGCGGTTGTGCGAGACGATAATGATGGTATTCTCGAAATCCATGAGATAGTTTTCCAGCCAGCGCACCGTCTTTAAGTCGAGGTTATTGGTCGGCTCGTCGAGAAGGAGCACATCGGGATTGCCGAAGAGCGCCTGCGCCAACAATACGCGCACTTTCTGCTTGGCGTCGAGATCGCCCATGCGCATCTGATGAAATTCCGAGGGGATATCCAGCTCGTTTAAAAGCGTTTCCGCTTCGCTCTCCGCTTCCCAGCCGCCCAGTTCCGCAAACTCCGCTTCCAGCTCGGAGGCGCGCACGCCGTCCTCTTCGGTGAAGTCGGAATGCGCGTATAGCGCGTCCTTTTCGTCCATGATCTCGACGAGCCGCTTATGCCCGAGCATGACGGTACGGAGCACAGACTCCGCATCGTACTTGTTCTGATCCTGCGCGAGCACCGACATACGCTCGTTCTTATCGAGGGAGACGTCCCCTTTATTGGGTTCGATCTCGCCCGAGAGCACCTTCAAGAAGGTGGACTTGCCCGCGCCGTTCGCGCCGATGATGCCGTAGCAGTTGCCCTTGGTAAATTTTAAGTTGACGTCTTCAAACAGTTTTTTGCTGCCGTATTGGAGGCTGACTCCCGTGACCTGTAACATGGCGTTCTCCGTTTTCTTTCTTTTCCGTTGGAGATTATACCATATTTATGCCCGTTTATCAAACGAAACGAACGGCTTTGCGAAAAAAACTGTACGCAGCGGTTTGTCGGCTTACCCGCGCGCAGCGCGCCGACCTTTTGCGGTTGACTTCCCGCGGCTGAAATGATATACTGTAAGGGAGTAATGCGAATCCGATCAAAAGCGGAAACTGTGCGTTCATACTTTGTTGAACCCCTTGCCCGTGCCACACGGCACGCGCTGCGGGCTTCGCCTTGTCTGACCGCTCATCTTGCCGCTTTTGATTGCTACGCACCTTTGGCGTGAAGATTTTCGCGTCAGATTTTTGTGAAGATGACGCCGCTATACAAGCGTATTGCAAGGAAGATGAGCAAAAAGATGCCGAAAAGATTCCGCCAAAGGCGTGGTTCGCATTGTTCCCTTACAGTATACTGCAAACTATGGAAATTTCCGTCAACAATACGACGCTTTATTACGAAAAGGCTGGCGACGGCGCGCCGCTGATCCTGCTGCACGGCAACGGCGAATCGCACGAGATTTTTCGGAAAGCGATCCCCCTGCTCGCCGAACACTTCACCGTGTACGCGCCTGACACGCGCGGGCACGGGAAAAGCGCGCCCGCCGCGCAGCTGCACTATACGGACATGGCGGACGATCTCGCCGCGTTCATCGAGGCGCTCGGGCTGGGACAGCCCGCCGTATACGGATTCAGCGACGGCGGCATTGCGGCGATCCTCCTCGCGCTCCGCTGTCCCGAACGCGTCTCGCGCATTGCGGTGAGCGGGGCGAACCTCCGCCCGCAGGGGCTGACGCGCAGTTTTCTGAACGGCATACGGAAAGAATACCGCGAGACGGGCAATCCGCTTTTGAAACTCATGCTCGAAGAGCCGGATATCTCCGCGCGGGACTTGAAAGCGATAAAAATCCCCGCGCTCGTGACGGCGGGCGAACGCGACCTCGTGCGCCGCAGCCACACGCGGACGATCGCCTCTGTCCTCCCCTGTTCGGGACTTCTCATCATGCGGGGCGAAACGCACGACAGCTACGTGGTACACAGCACAAAACTCGTACCCGCGCTCATATCTTTTTTCAAATAGCCAAAACGGACGGCACAAAGCCGTCCGTTTTTCCGGATTTTCGGGTCATTCCTCCGAGAAGGTGAATTTTCCGTCCTCTTCGTCCACGATGATCGTTTTCCCCGCGGAGACGCGCCCGAGGAGCAGCTGTTCGGAGAGCGGATCCTCGATCCGGCGGCGCACCGCGCGCTTCAAGGGGCGCGCGCCGAATTCCTCGCTGTACCCCTCTTCCACAAGCAGGCTGAGCGCCCGCGCACTGACTTTGAGCGTGATATCCTTCCCTTTCAGCCGCTTGGCAAGCGATTCCACGATCTTTTCGCAGATCTTCGCCGCATCCTCGCGCGAGAGCTTGTGAAAGATGATAATATCGTCCAGACGGTTTAAAAACTCAGGTTTGAACTGCCGTTTGAGCGCGTCCTCGATGCGCCCCTTCATATCCTCGTACGCCTGCATCTCGTCCGTCGAGCGGAACCCGAGTGGCGCGGCGTCCTTCACCTCGTGCGCGCCCACGTTGCTCGTGAGAATAATGACGGTGTTTTTGAAGGAGACCTCCCTGCCGCGGCTGTCCGTCAGCCGTCCGTCGTCGAGGATCTGCAAGAGAATGTTGAACACGTCGGGGTGCGCCTTCTCGATCTCGTCGAACAGCACCACCGAATAGGGCTTTGTACGGATGCGCTCCGTGAGCTGTCCGCCGCTCTCCTCGTACCCCACGTACCCGGGGGGCGCGCCGATGAGCTTGGAAACGGACGCCTTCTCCATGTATTCCGACATATCCAGACGGACAAGCAGACGCTCGTCGCCGAACATACTCTCCGCAAGCGCCTTGGAAAGGTCGGTCTTACCCACGCCCGTAGGTCCGACAAAGATGAACGATCCGATGGGCTTACCCGCGTCCTTCAAGCCGGCGCGGGCGCGGCGGATCGCCTTCGCGACGGCGGCGACCGCCTCGTCCTGCCCCACGATGCGGCGGTGCAGCTCCTCTTCGAGGTGCATGAGCCGCTCGCTCTCCTCCTCCGTGAGTTTGACGACGGGAACGCCCGTCCAGCTGCTCACGATCTCGGCAATGTCGTCCTTTCCGATGGCGAGATGGGTCACGTCGCGCCCGCGCGCCCATGCCTGCCGCCGCGCCTCGATCTGAACGGAAAGCAGGTCAATCTCGCGCGAAAGTTCCTGACAGCGCGCGGTATCCTGCCATTTGTGCGCCTTCTCCCTGTCCGCTTTGAGCCGCACGAGCTTTTCTTCCATCTCGCGCACCTCTTCCGGTCCGTTATAGGAGTTGAGCCGCGCGCGGGAAGCCGCCTCGTCGATGAGGTCGATCGCCTTATCGGGCAGGAAACGGTCGGTAATGTAGCGGTCGGAAAGGCGTGCCGCCGCATCGATCGCCTCGTCCGTGATGACGACGTTGTGGTGCGCCTCGTACTTATCCTTGACCCCGCGCAGAATGGTGATGGTATCTTCCACGCTCGGCTGATCGACGATGACGGGCGTAAAACGCCGTTCGAGCGCGGCGTCCTTTTCAATATATTTGCGGTACTCTTCGAGCGTGGTCGCGCCCACCGTCTGGAGCTGACCGCGCGCCAGCATGGGCTTTAAAATATTGGAAGCGTCCAGATTGCTGTCCGCCGAGCCGCCCGCGCCGACGATCATGTGGATTTCATCGATAAAGAGAATGATATTGCTGTTCCGCTGAATGGCGTCCACCACAGATTTGAGGCGTTCCTCGAAGTCGCCGCGATAGCGCGCGCCCGCGACCAGCCCCGTCAGATCGAGCGAAAACACGATCTTGCCGCGCAGAAGTTCGGGAACTTTCCCACTTACGATCGCCTGCGCCAGCCCCTCGACCACGGCGCTCTTGCCAACGCCCGGCTCGCCGATGAGCACGGGATTGTTCTTGGTGCGGCGGGATAAGATCTGCACGACCTTTTCGATCTCCCTGCGCCGACCGATCACGGGGTCGAGCTTGCCCTCCCGCGCGCGCTGCGTGAGATCTACGCCGTAGTTCAGCAGCGTCTCGTCCAGCTCGCCCGAGGAAGTCTGTTTTTCCTGTGCGGCGGGAAAGAGCCTGCGCGCGAGTTCCCTGCGCCGCCGTTCCAGCGCGTCCGCTTCGGCGTCGTCGGAGCTCTCCTCCCGTTCCGGTTCGGGCGCGATGAACTGCTCGGTGCGCCGCGTGATCTCCTTCACGTCCGCCCCGAGCGTACGCAGGATCCATACGGCGAGGCAGTCGTCCATCGTCAGAATGGCGAGCAGAACGTGCTCCGTACCCGTAATGGCGTTGATCTCCTCCGATTGCAGCGAATATTCCCGCGCAAGATCGAAAATCTTTTTGGAGCGGGGCGTAAACCCGTGTACGGGGGAATCATGCTGCAGATTGCGCTTGAAAACGGTGCGGAATTTTTCAATATCCACCCCCGCGGAGACGAGCAGGCGGCTTGCGGTGCTGTCCGTGACGCACAGCATCGCCATGAGCACGTGTTCGCTGCCGATGTAGTTTGTCTTGTACCCCTTTGCCGCCTCTTCCGCAAGCGCGACCGCCTGACGGAGATGATCGGAAAAATGCGATGTATCCACAATATCCTCCCAAAAAAAGAGCCGTTACAGATGCAGCTGCATCCCGCGGACAACGTTGCCCGCGTACTCCGCGCGGTAAATATCCTGCGCGCGCGCGTCGAGCGGCGCGCCGTTCATACGGTTGATGTTCGCGGGCCGCATGGACATGGCGAGATCGTCCAGCTCGCGCATGCGCTCCTCGCCCTCCCGCCCGACGGAAAAGTAGCCGAGCGCAATGCCGAGTTTGACGTCCGCCACGCGGCGCATGAACTCTCCTTCTTCTAAAATACAGCAGTTTTCGAGCGCGCCGAGGGAACGGCACAGCTTATCTTTGAGGACAATGCCCTCCTCCGCCTTCATGCGGGCGCGCTCCATCAGTTCCAGCTCCACCACATGGCCGACTGCCTGTTCCACAACGGAGAGGATATCCTCCTCGCTGACGCCGAGCGTCACCTCGTTGCTCACCTGAACGAGGTCGCCCTGCGAGCCGCTCCCCTCGCCCGACGACCCGCGCACGGTAAGTCCGAGCCGCATGAGCTGCGGCATGATGGTACGCATCACTCCCCGCCGCGTGATCGCGGGCAGGAAGAGCATGACGGAAGCACGCAGCCCCGTGCCGAGGTTGGTCGGGCAGGCGGTGAGATAGCCGAACGTATCGTCAAACGCAAAGGGGATGGATTCGGAGATGACGTCGTCGATGCCCGCAATGCGCTCGTACGTCTTTTTCAGATCGAACCCCTGCGTAAAGTACTGTTCTCGGACATGGTCCTCCTCGTTGAGCATGACGGAGATAGTCTCGTCGTGCGAGACAAGCGCCGCCGAAACGGCGCGGTTGCGGATCAGATCGCGCGAAATGAGGTACCGTTCCATCAGAAACGCCGCGCGGTCGTCGGAGACGGAACGCATTTCGTACAGCGAAAAGTCCTCGATCTCCGCAAGCTCGGCGGCGATGAGCCGCACGATCTCATGCGCCTGCTCCTCCGCGTGCTTATCTTTGAGCAGGCGGGCGGGAAAGGGATAATCCTTGAAGTTGCGCGCAAGCCGTATGCGGGTGGATACGGCGACGCTCTCGAAGGTGTTGAGCTGCGTCATTGTTTCCCCTCCCGCGCGAGTTCCGCGCTCAGCGCTTTGAGTTCGCCTTGCAGCCGCCGCGCCTCGGCGTAATCGCCCCTGCGCATCGCCTGTTCGAGCTGCTCGATGAGCGCCTCCTTGCGTGCGGCGAAATCGCGCGCGCGGTCGTAGTTCTCTTCGGCGGACGCCTCGGGCCGTTTGCCCGTATGGCGCACTTCACCCTGCATATTATGCATATTGCGCACCGTCTGAATGAGTTCCTCGCGGAAAGCGGAATAACAGTACGCGCAGCCCAACAGCCCCGTGCGGCGGAACTCCGCCATGGTGGTGCCGCACGCGGGACACGCCTTGCCCGCGGGCGTGCCGCTCCCGAGAAACGCCGTGAAAAAATCGTTCTCCTTTTCGGGATAGAGCGCACGGTAACACGCGGGACAGAGCTCCACCTCGATCTCTCTCCCGCCGACCTTGCGTATGAATTTCTGCGCGGGATTCTTCCCGCAGTTTTCGCAGAGCATACGCGCGCGCTATACCTCCTCGAATCGATATTTCTGCCCCGCGGAGGGGTACTTTTCGCGGTCCACTTCGGAAAGGAACATCGCCTTCGGGCGGGCGTACAGTTTCCGCCCGCCGTACAGCGCGCGGTACAGCACGAGTTCTTCGCCCGTCTCGCTGTCCGTCGCGACGTCCTCCACGTAGTAGTAATTTCCCTTGAAATGGCGGTACACGCCGTGCAAAGTAAGTTCTCTCATATCAGTCCGCGCATTTTTCGGGCTGCGCCTGCGCGATATATTCATATGCGCCCGCAACGTCGGGCAGGTGATAATTTCCGTACGCGCAGGAAAGCCGCATATACCGCTTGCCCTGCGCCTCTTCAAAGGAGACGCGTTCGATCTCTTCCCATTTGAGGAAGATGCGCTCGTCGGAAGCGCCTCCGCCCTCCTTCCAGAACAGTCCTTCGTCGTAGAAGGCGATCATGCCCTTCGCCTGCACGAAGGAGAGCGCCGATCTTCCCGCGAAGAACAGTCCGAACACGGAGAGGATCGCGCCCACGGTGAGCATATCCTGCCAGAATACGGCGATCAGCACGCCCGCAATCGTGACGGCGGCGGCAACCCCCACGAAGATCGCCGACTTTCTGCGGCGCGTCTGATCGGGCAGCAGAAATTTCGCGCGGGCGGTAAACTTTTTGTTTTCTCGTTTTTCTCCGCGCGGCGCGGTCTCGCCCAGCACGGTCAGTCCATGAGCTTCCAGCGTGCGGTACAGCCGCTCCTTGCCGTCCGTCTGAATGAGCGCGCGCGGCGGGGCGTCCTTGCCCTTCCCCTCCTTCACGACATAGCGCGAGGGCATGGCTAGCACGATGCTCCACTCCCCCTTTTCGCGCGGCTTTCTGCGCGTGCAGACGGAGTAGAACGTCAGATCGCGGTAGGGAATGAAAATGGGCTTTTTGCCCCCCTCTTCGGCGTGCAGACGGACGCCGTCCTGTTCAAACGTGGCGAGCGTTCCGTCGCCCACGAAGAAACTCTCCTCGCCGTCGCACCGTTCGCGGTAGTCCAGCTCGGTGCGGTTCGCCTCCTGCGCGCACTTCCCGAAGAAGAACGCGGCGAACGCGAGCACGGTCGCGCCCGCGGCGAACGTCCCCGTCAGGATATACAAAATCTGCTGCGCCGAAGCGGAGTTGTCGCGCATTTCCAGAACAATGACGGCGACGAGCAGACCGATCAGGCACAGCACGGCGACGACGGAAAGCACGAGCGTGAGCGCGTTATACGTTTTCCGCGCGCGGACGAGCGCATTTTTCTTGCGGGCGCGCGCGTGCGCGTCAGCGGGAACGGGAATTTCTCTCATACATTTGCTCCGTAAACTTGGATATGCACAGACGTGCTCCCGATTAAGGAGCACGCGCGCGGTTATTCTCTTGGAACGTTGGGGTGCAGGCTTTTCCACGGCACGAAGAAAATGAGCGCGAGGATCTGCAGCGGCACGCCGATAAAATAGATAAGTCCGATCTCCGCGCCGCAGACGTGCGCGGTGAGGTAAATGCAGGTCAGCGTCATCCAGATCAACACGGTGATCGCCGCAATACGCACCCAGCGGTAGTGCCAGACGCAGGAAAACACCAAAACGACGATGGCGGAAGCGGGTACGGCGTACACGAACGCAAGCCATGTATTCGGCACGGCGGGCCAGATGATGCCGATAAAGACGAATGCGACGACGGCGACCAGCCAGCACAATCCCACCGAGAGCAGGGAAATGATGATCCGCCTTCTCAGCCGCGTTTTCTTGGGCATGACGGGCGCTTCCCTGTGCTCGCGCACCAAATCGTCCACCGAAACGTTGAACAGCTCGGCGAGCTGCAATAAAATGCGCACGTCGGGAATGCCGTTCCCCTGTTCCCACTTGGAGACGGATTTATCCGAATAATTGATCTTTTCCGCGAGTTCGCTCTGCGTCATGTTGGAGAGACGGCGAAGACGCGCTATGTTTTCTCCGATGGTGATTGCGAGAAAATCCTGATCTTCCATGCCCTCATTATATCTTTTTTTCGCTCCCTTGTCAATGATTCTCCCCTAAAAAACGGCACTCTACTGTGAGTAGAGTGTAAATTTTTCACTCTACTCGCGCAAAAGGCATGGGTAGAGCGCGTTTTTAAAAGAGTAGGTTGCATTTTTCGGGCATCATGCCGTACAATAAAGGCGACGGAAACGGGCGCAGGATTCGCGCTAGAGCGCCGTTGCAAACTTCGCCGAAAAGCGGGAGCGGTCCCAGCCGCCGCGCTTTTTACTCTCCAATATTTTTGTAAAAGCCCGCGGCATTTTGCCGCGGGCTTTTACCGTATCTTCTTATTCTTTTACGAGGACGAGCGCTTCGTAGGGCGCAACGGAGACGCTCCCTTTGAGCGTTCTTCCGCTCAGCATTTCCTGATACGCGCCGTCCAGCACGAGGACGCCTGATTTGTTCTCCGTCTCGACGGCGATGATCGCATTCTCGCTCCCGCTGCGCGCGGTGAGCACGAGATTGCCGCTCGCGGGCAGAATGGGCGCGCTCCCCGCAAAGCTCCTCAGAACGTCCGCCTCGGGCAGGGTTCCGAGCAGAATGACCTTCCCCTTTCCGACGCGATGCTGCGTGATGACGGGCATTCCTGCAAACTCGCCGTTCTCATATATGGCAAGCGCCTCCGCGCCCTTCAGTTCGTACGCGCTGTAACAGGTCGAGATCGCGAACGTGTCTTCGCCGCCCGCCCACTTGGCGCGGTACTCCTCGTTTGCGACGGGAAGCTCGTACTTCGTATATACGCCCGCAAGCTCTTCGAGAAAGGAATAGGGCGCGTTCGCGTACTTGCTCGAATATTCCGTCATAATATCGGACATCGGTCCGACGACCCATGTGCCGCCCGCCTTGACCCATTCGATGACGCGCTCTTTCAGCCCCTTTTCGTCCACGGTGGAGAGGAAGGGCGAGAACAGGACGTCGTATCCGTCCAGCGCGTGATTGGTCTCGATCACGTCCACGTTATAATGGCGGAACGCCGCGTGCACGCGGTCGATGAGCGTGCTGCGATAGTCGTAATTTTTCAGCAGGGGCGCGTTGACGGAGTTGATGACCGCCGTTGAGGAATAATGAATGGCGATCTTGGAGCGCACCTCGCTGCCCGTAAGCAGACTGCGGCACTTTTCAAATTCCGCCGCCGCGCGCGCGACCTCTTCCGTGACGCGGTATGCCCTGCCCGCCGTATTGAAGAGCGACCCGTGCGCCAGCTCGTGCCCGTTGGGGTGCGCGCGGAAATGCCAATATTCGATCATTTCGCCGCCGCGCGCAATGGGCAGCCATGTGTTTGCATAACACGCGCCTGCGGGGCGGTATCCGAACTCTGCAAACGTGCTGCCGTTCCAGCCGACCTGCGTCTCCGTCACCCAAAAGGGCTTATCTTTGATCGTGCGCAGGAAATCATAACAGAAGGTAATGCGCGCAAGTTCCGCGGCAGGCTCGTAGTGGTTGAACTGCGCCACGTCAAGCTGCTCGTTGATATCGGCGTAGCTGAGAAGATTGGTCGCCATCATGTCCGTTCCGACGGGAACGGAAGTGTATTTGTGCAGGATCTCCGCCTGTTCGTTGACGTAGGAGACGATATTTTTGCAATGAAAGCGCGTCCACTCCGTTTGCAGGGAAGGATGCTCCCATCTGCCGCGGACGGGCGGAAGCACGTCATCAAAGGACTTGTATTCGAGCGACCAGCGGTGCATTCCCCACTTTGCGTTGAGGTTTTCGGGCGTGCCGTACTTCTCTTTGAGGTAGGCGCGGAACCCGCTCCTGCACAGCGGACAATAACAGCCCTCATTATAGGGGAAGATCTCGTTATCGATCTGCCAGCCGATGACCCCGGGGCGCTTGCCGAACGCCTTGGCAAGCTCCGTGACGATGATGCGGTTTTTCTCGCGCATGACGGGCGAGGACTTGCACGGATGACAGCGGGAAAATACTTCCGTGCGCGTGCCGTCCGCATAGACGGTGCGCGTTTCGGGATATTTATCGAGCAGCCACCGCGGCGGCGTGCAGGTCGGCGTACACATGATGACGTCAATGCCCGCCTTATGGAGCTTGTCCACCGCGCGTTCCAGCCAGCCGAGGTCAAACTTCCCCTCTTCCGGTTCCATTTTTCCCCATGCGAACTCCGCCACGCGGACGACGTTCACACCCGCCTCCTTCATGCGGACGATGTCCCGATCGACTTCGCTCTCTTCCCACATTTCGGGATAGTACGCCGCGCCGACGTAAATTTTCTTCATGACTCCTTCTCCTTTTCTGCCTGAAATGATAAGCGCCGTTTCCGACTTTTCATAGTATAACATTGCGTTCAGACGCTGTCAATGCCCATTTTTAAATTTGATAAAAATCACGCGAAATCTGATATACAAACGCGCCCGTCCGCGCAGGCGGACGGGCGCAAAAAAACGCCCGAATTATCGGGCGTTTTTTATACGGTTCAGTTGAAATATCTCTTCAAGAGACCCTTGAAGCCTGCGCCATGGCGCGCCTCGTCCTTTGCCATTTCGTGCACCGTATCGTGGATCGCGTCGTAGCCGAGCTCCTTCGCGCGCTTTGCAAGCATGAGCTTGCCCTCGCACGCGCCCGCTTCCGCCGCAGCACGCATTTCGAGGTTCTTCTTGGTGGAGTCGGTCACGACTTCGCCCAGAAGTTCCGCGAACTTGGAAGCGTGCTCCGCTTCCTCGTAAGCGTAACGCTTGTAAGCCTCGGCGATCTCGGGATAGCCCTCGCGCTCTGCAACGCGCGCCATTGCAAGGTACATACCGACCTCGGTGCACTCGCCCGCGAAGTTGGCGCGAAGCCCTTCCATCACTTCCTTATCTTCGACGATTCCGTCGCCGACGTGGTGCTCGCACGCGAACTTCGCCTCCTCAACGGGAACGAACTTCTTCGCATGGCAAACGGGGCATTCCATCACATCATCCGCGACGATCTCGCCGCAAACAGCACATCTCTTCATAAATCTTATCTCCTTATTTTTTTCTGATTGTCCCTTGCAGGACCTTTGTGATTGTATTATAGCATAAATGAGACTGAATATCAATAGTTTTTGATCAAATTTTTTCAAGAATTTTTTGGAGATCTTTGTAATCGGCGGCAAAGCGGGTTGCGCCCGCCTTTTCGAGCTGTTCGCGCGTGCGATACCCCCACAGCGCGGAGACGCCGCACATTCCCGCGTTCAGCGCGACCTTGGCGTCAGGCTCGCCGTCGCCCACGAAAGCGCACTCCCCCGGGGCGAGGCGGAGCGAGAGCGCCGCATAGCGCGCCAGCGAGGGATCGGGCTTGCAGGGGAACAGTCCGCTGTCGCCCCCGATGAAGTCGAAAAAGCCCTCGGGGAAAAACTGCCCCAAAACGTTCTCGGCGGCGTCCTGCGGCTTGTTGGTCACAACGCCGATTTTCAGCCCGCGGGCACGGAGCGCGGAGAGCGTCTCCATTTCGTCGGGATAGAGCCGCGTCAGCTCGTTTTTGCTCGCCGCAAAATGCACGCGGAAATCTTCGTAGCACGCATCGAGGTCGGGCGCGCCTTTGGGAAGCGCGCGCTCGATGAGCATTTTCGCCCCGTCGCCCACAAAGGCGCACGTCTGCGCATAGTCGATTTCGGGATACCCGTGGCGGCAGAGCATATCGTTGACGCTCGCCTGAATATCGGGAACGGTATCCAGCAGCGTCCCGTCCAGATCAAATAAAACTGCTTTTATCATATGCGGAAATAAAGTATTGAAAATTCGATGCAAAAGGCGTCACTTGTTATACCTTTTGCTCTCGGCGGCACCAAGGTAGTGTGCCGCCTCGGTCACGAAATTGCCGCTGAAATGGCAATTTCTTAGTTCGCGACGCGCGCACACCGCACTGCGGTG